>NZ_NOXZ01000023.1:0-459480 GCF_002258225.1 Rhodococcus sp. RS1C4
GCAGTGATCTGCGCACGAACAGTGTCACTGAGCAGACCAGTGTTATTGGGCAGACCGGTGGCGCTGGGCAGACCTCTGCCGTTGGTGGGTGTGGGTACGGTTCCTGCTCGGCGGATCCGGCCGCGGTGGATCAGGCGCGGCACCCGAATCCGTAGGGGCGAGAGCATTTTTCTCGGTACTTGTCGTTGATTCGTCGCGGCAGCGCCGGTTCCTGCGTTCCCGGGACCGTCGGTGCCGGGCCGATCAGCTGCCTCGTCGTCTGTGCTCTCGTGGTCTTCGGTCTCGGTGTCACCTAGGCCCGCGTCAACAGGTGTGCCCGTGTCGGTATCGGTGTGGGTCCCTGTGTCGCCGGGTATCTCGGTGTCCTGTGCTGCCTCGGTCTTCTCCGCTTCCTGTGTCTGTGTTTCGGTTGAGCTGGGTTGGTGGGTGTGTGATGTTCGGGCGGTGAGGACGTCGTGGAGTTCGGTGAGCAGGCCTTGCCAGTGGGCGTCGGTGGCGATGAGGCGGGCCAGTTCCGGGTCGAGTGGGGTTCCGTCGGCCAGTACGGCGGGGTTCTGGCGTAATCCGAGCAGTGTTTCGGCGTCGAGGAGGATCTGCACCAGCGGACCCCGCCGAGGATCGGGCCGGTCCGCGGCACCGTCCAGCGGGCAATGCTCACCGCGCCCGCACTGGCATTCGAGGGCGTGTTCGCCGTGGATCAACGCCATCAACCCATCGACGCGTAACGCTGTGGTCGATCTGGGGTCTTGCTGGCAGACCGTTGCGGCGATCTCGGTCACCAATGCGTCGACTTCGGCGCCTTCGAGGTCGGTGACGATCGCTTCGAGTACCGACGCACCGCCGGAGTCGCGGCGCACCCGCATCCCCCGGCTACTGCGTACCGTGCGCTCTTGTGCGGCTGCGGCTTCGTCTCGGTCGTGGGTGAGCCACAGTCGCCACAACCACAGTCGTAGTGATCGCGGGGTCAACCGTTCCGCTGCAGCGACGGCCTCGTGTTCGAGGGCTGCGATGGTGGCATCGGATGCTTTGCCCAGCACGGCGGTCAGTACCTGGATCCGCGGCCAGTCGATTCCGCCGAGGACGAACCGCAGTGCTGTGAGCGGCATCCGCGACAGCTCTTGCCCGACGGTCAGCAACGGTCGCGTGGCGCTCTGCGACAGGCCCAGCGTCACCGCCACCTCGGTGACCACCTGCGCCAGAACAGTCAACGCATCACCACCAGTGGTGTCGGCGTCGGTGAGGCGGATGTCGGCGATCTCGCACACCGCTTCCACCGTTCTCGCGCGGGCTATGTTCTCCCGCACCCGGCACACCGCGGCATAGCCCGCCAAGCCGGCCACGCACGCCCTACTCGATCCCGCCGAAACCCCCGTATCGAACATACTTTCGAATATACGCAGAGGGTCCGACAGGTTCACCCAAAAAGCTGGTCAGGCCTCAGTGAAGCACCCGGTCGAGGAGGTGTTCGATGAGTTGCTCAGCGGAATGGCTTGTGCTGTAACCCTGCAGCATGCCTTGTGCGAGTCCGCCGACGGCCATGAGCACGAGGTCGGCATCGAGTTCGGCAGCGACTGAGGGAGATTCGGCGTCACCGCGCGCACGCGTGAGCTGGTCGGCGACGAGTGTTGCGAGTGCTCGCGGTGCGGCGAAGGTCTCCTCTGCTGTGATGCCTTGCCCAGTGATCGCGGCCCACCCGAAGGAGCCGAGTACCAGCACTTCCTCGCGGCGAGGTTCGTCCAGTGGCAGCAGTTCGGTCAGTACGGCGCGGAGGGCTTCGCGTGGCGTCGGATCGGCGCCGAGCTCGGACCAACGTTTCATGAAGCGCGCGCCTGCGTCGTCCATGACCGAGCGATGAGTAGCGAGCAGGAACTCCTTCTTGGTGCCGAAGTAGTACTGCACGAGGCGTACCGAGAACCCGGCCTCGGCTGCGACCGTCTGGAACGTGACGGACTCGAGTCCGCCGGTGCAGATGACGCGTCGCACTGCGTCGGTGACCTGACGCCGCCTGACTTCGTGGTCGACCAATCGTGGCACGAACGTCTGCCGCCTTCCTAGATGCTGGTTCAACAATGATAAGCCCGTACCAAGAAGTCTGATATGGATGTATCATCAACAGTGATATGTCCATATCAATTAAATCGGGGAGGCCGGACAATGCCGAAGATCGGACGTTTCAGCAGCGAGAAGGACAGCCGAAGGTTCACCGACGTTTACGACGCCATCGCTGATCGGTGGCCGGTGCCGTCCACTTCGGTCGACGTCGACACCTCGTTCGGATCGACGTATGTCCGACGATCCGGCACTGGCGAAGGTCTGCCGATCGTCGTGTTGCCCGGGATCGGAGGGAACAGTCTGGTGTGGGGACGATTCATCGATGCTCTGGCGCATGACCACGTCGTCTACACGCCGGACGTCATCGGATGGGCAGGGCGGTGCAAGCAAACCGCCCCGGTAAGGAACTCGGAAGACGTTGCCCGCTGGCTCGTGGAAGTCATGGACGGCCTGGGGGAGAGGCGATTCCATCTGGCGGGGAATTCAGCGGGCGCCTGGTTGGCTGCATGCGTTGCGGTCCACCAGCCGGGCCGTCTTGCCAGCTTGGCCATGGTGGAGCCGAGCGCTGCAGTCTTCGCCAGACCGCGGATCGGTCTGCTGCTGAAGTTCCTCTGGGCGGGAATTGCGCCGACGGAGAAGCGGTTACGAAAGCTCAACGAATGGCTTCAACCTCGGACTGTGCTCAGCGACGACGAATACGCTCTCGCACTGGCCGCGGTGAAGTTTCGTATGGCAATGCCGTGGGACCGCACGTTCACGGACGCGCAGCTCGGCGCGATCACTGCACCGAGCCTTGTACTGTTCGGTGCGGAGACGGTCGTCGCCGATCCGAACCTTGCTGCGGCCCGGGCACGTCGACACATCAGGTCCGTGGACGTCGGGTTCTACGACGGGGTTGGTCATGATCTGATGTGGGCCAACCCCGACGACGTGATTCCGCGGTTCTTGGCATTCACCGACAGCCATGATCCGGTTCGTGCCTGACCGAGCGTCACCAGTTCCGTAGGTACTCGAGTGCGCGTGCTTGGGCGGCGTCGGATTCGGGGTGGGTGTAGAACGCGAAGTGGGTGCCGCGGTCAAGGGTCAGCAATTCGGACTCGGCGATACCCACGTGTGCGTGCTCGCTGTTCTCCGGCAGTACGTCCGAATCCGCGCTGCCCTGCACCAGCAAGGTGGGCGCTTCGATCGCTCCCCATCCCGGGTCGGCGGATTTGGCGAATTGCACCAGATCGTTGTCCCAGCCCGCTTTGCGCCTGCCCACCTGTGAGGCGGTGAGGGCCATGTCGAGGACGAACTGCTTCTTCACCGGATCGGAGTCGATGTATTTCACGTGTTCGTCGAATTCGTCACCACTGAGGGAGCTTTCGTCCGACACGGCGCCCTGGATTACCTGAAGTGGTTGATGCGCAACGAGTTTGCGCATCAACCAATCACCGATTCTGGTGGTCTGAAAGATGCGCGACGCGATGTCCGGAGTCGGGTTGACCCAGTGTTCGCTCAGGCACGCAATGGCCACGAGCGCACCGGTTCGGTCCGGGTGTGTGGCCGCGAACTGGTAGGCCGACGGCCCGCCTCCCGACCATGCCAGCACGCCCACCTTGGCGATCCCCAACTCGTCGAGCAGCGCGGCGTACAGATCAGCCTGCTCTCGCGGCGTCGCGCGATCGCCCAGTTCGGTTCCGAGGTAGCCGGGCCTCGACACCAAGATCGCCTGGAACTCGTCGACGGGGAGGAAGCCCGCCATCGCGGCGGCGGCGTCGATCCCGCCCGGCGAACCGTGCAGCACCAACACCGGTTTTCCGGAGCCTTTGACTGCGTACTCGATGGGCCCACGCGCAGTGGAGATCACCTTCACATCGACCAGTTGTTCCATGGCTCCTCATCAGCGCTCGGCGACTGAGGATCGATTCTGCTCGCCTGCTGACCTCCTCGCTTCGCCCGAATCGTGTGAGAACAGGGCTCTACATACTGAACGCGCCGCTGAAGTCGAGGGGCGCGGCTTCGACGTGCCGTCCGCGGGGCGTTGCGTCGACCAGTACACCGCCGTCGACGACGATGTCACCGCGGACGAGGACCGTGACGGGCTTCCCTCGCAGCGGTATCCCTTCGTAGGGTGTGTAGTCGGTTGCCATGTGCAGGGTGTCCGTCCCGGCGGTCCATTCGAGGTCCGGGTCCCAGATGGCGATGTCTGCGTCCGCCCCCGGCATCAACGATCCTTTGCGGGGATACAGGCCGTTGGTGCGGGCGGGATTGGTGGAGGTGAGCTCCACGAATCGGCTCGGGGTGAGCCCACGGCCGTTCACGAACGTCGAGAAGATCACCGGCAATCTCGTTTCGACGCCGGGTAGCCCGTTCGGCATATGCCTGACGTCGTGGCTGTGCACCTGCTTCTGGGCGGTGTCGTAGCAGCAGTGGTCGGATCCGATGGTGGTGATGTGGCCGGTGAACAGGTGCTGTCCCAATTCCTCGACGACATCGGCTGCACGCAACGGAGGGCAGCACACGAAACGTTCCGGGTGCTCGCCCTCGTACGCGGAATCGTCGAGGATCAGGTGGTGTGCGACGGCTTCGGTGAAGGCGACGAGCCCACGCTTGCGGGCGTCGGCGACGAGTTCCACGGCTGCCGAGCTGGATTGGTGGACGAAGTAGACGGGTGCCTGCTGTGACTCTGCAATCGCGAGAACGGCGGCGACCGACGCGGTTTCCGCCAGTTCGGGTCGTGTCTGCGACATGTGGGCCGCGTCCACACCGTCGGATGCCGCGGCCAAGTTCTGGGCGTCGGTGACGATCGCGTCGGATTCGCAGTGGATGATCACCATTCCGCCGAGGTCGCGTGTGGTCTGCATCGTGTTGAGGATGGTGTGTTCGTTCGCCATCGTCTCACCGGCGTAGGTGGTGAACATCTTCACCGTGCGGATGCCGGCGTCGGCCATGGTCGCGAGCTGATCGGCCGTCGTGTCGTTCCAGTCCACGACGCATGCGTGCAGCGCGGAATCGCACACACCTTCCTCGGCTTTGGCGCGTTGCTTCTCCGCTGCATCCAGCGGTTCCTGGCCGGGACGGGGAATGGCGAAGTCGACGATCGTCGTCGTTCCACCGAACACCGCAGCTGTCGTGCATTCGAGATAGGAATCGAGGGAGGTGAACTCACCGGAGGTGAAACCGACGTGGCAGTGCGGATCGACACCGCCCGGCATGACGAGTTTTCCGGTCGCATCGATCGTTTCGGCGGCTTCGTCGACCTCGCTGCCGGGGCTGAGTACGGCGACGATCTTGCCGTCGTCGATGAGTAGGTCCGCCGGGCCCGCCCAATGGGGCTCGACGAGAGTTCCGCCGCGGACGACCTTCATCGCTGTGCCTCCAGGTATGCCAACCAGCCGCCGCGGTCGCTGATGTCGACGACTCCCGCTGCCGTGAGGGAGTTCTCGCGCATCCGCATCGACAACGATCCCGTGCCGTCGGCCAATTCGATGACACCGAGTTCCAGTTCGGCGGGCTCACGCGGCAACAGTTCCTCGCGGAGTACGTCGTACTCGACCTCGTACAGTTCGCCTGGGACGACGAAGCCCGCGGTCGTCACCGGATGGAGTCCAGGAAACTCGTCGCGCACGGAGTAGAAGCGATACTTCGGTGCGGTGTCGACCGCGCCGAGAAACTTCGCGCGATTCAAGGCGTCGTTGAGCGTGCCACCGGACATTGCCTGCCCGTTGACGAACATGGTGACCAGAGCCATCGTCTTCCTTCTTTCGGGGTGGAGCGTTCAGTGAGCGGTGAGTTGGGTGAGTCGTGCGGGCGAGAAGGTGGAGACGTCCAGCTGCGGGGTCGATCCGTGCACCAGAGCGGTCAGGACATCCGCCCACAGTGGCGCGAACGTGAACGAATACGTCCCGCCTGCCACGAACAGTCCGGGTGCACCGTCGAGTTCGCCGATGACGGGCATCTCGTCCGGAGTGGTGACGACAGGTCCGGTCCAGGTGTCCGTGGGCGTGTCGCGATGCAGGGACGGCAGCAGCCGCGCGACCTGTGCGAGGTTGCCGACGGTGCTCTCGGCCAGCGTCGGCGCTGCATCATGGTCGTGGAACGGCCCCGCCGGCCAACCGCCTCCGAGGACGAGACGACCACGTCGGTCCTGCTTGATCGACATTCCCTCTCCCACATGCTGAACCAGCACCTCGAGTGTGCCGGGCGCGGCGTCCAGGGAGTGCATCTGAAGGGATGTCGGAACCAGATCGAGCGAGACGCCGGCCATGGCGGCGATCCGAGCCATCCACGGTCCGGCCACATCGACGACGACGGGCGCGGTCCACGTGCGTGCCGGGCTGGCGACGTGCCACACACCGTCGACGCGGTCGAGTCCGGTGACCGGGGTCTCGGGGTGCAGGACTGCGCCTTCGGCGACAGCTTGGCGCAGCAATGCCGGTCCGGCGAGGTCCGGTTCGGCGAACCCGTCCCACGCGCACCAGGTGGCTGCCGTGACGCTCGGCCCGAGCAACGGGAGGGCGCGGCGTGCTTCGTCGCCGGTCAGCACTTCGGTCGGGATCCCTGCTGCGTCTTCCCAGGTGTGCTTCGTCTGCAGCGTGAGGGCCTGTTCGTCGGTCTCCGCGACCATGAAACCGCCGCAGCGGTTCAAGCCGAGGCCAGGAACACTCTCGCCGAGAACATCCCACAGTGCGCTGGTCGACTTCTGCAGTGGCAGCAGCTGTTCGACGTCGACGGCCGTTCCCTGACCGGGGCGTCGGGTGTGAATGGTCTGAATGTGCAGATTGCCGGCGGTCGTACCGGATCCAGCGGTGTTGGGCAGCGTTCGATCCAGCACGGCGACGCGGGAGCCGGCCCGCGTGAGTGCAAGGGCTGTCGCGGCGCCGACGATTCCGGCACCGATGACGACCACGTCGACCTCAGAGTGCATGACTTGCCCCTACCGGCCGCGCGTACGCATCCTGAATGCCGGACTGCACGACGATGTTCTGCAGCACGTCGAGGGTCTCGGGATCGGTGACCGGCAACAGTGGGTCGCGAACGTATCCGCCGGGTTGTCCGAGCAGGTTCATCACGGCCTTCAGCTGAGGAATCGGAGATGCGTGAATTCCGCTGTAGTCGCCGTTGATCAGGCTTCCGGAGAACGCGCGGTACTTGTCCACCCAGCCGCGTGCGGAGTCGGCGTCACGTTCCGCGACCGCTCGATAGAAGGGAACGGCGAACGGGGCGCCGACGCCACCGCCGTCGATGTTGCCGTCGCCACCGAGCTCGAGCAGCGTGGCCAATCCTCGGCGGTGCAGGAAGCTCCCGAACACGCGCACTCGATCGGATACTGCTTCGACGGTGTCGAGCATCCTCAGCCAGTCGCCGGTGCTGTCCTTGATCGCCACGACGTTGTCCAAGTCGGCGAGGCGTGAGAACAAGCCTGGTACCGCAGCCATGTCGACGGCCACACCGCGTGGCCAGTTGTACGCCATGAACGGTAGTTCGGTTGCTGTGGAGACTTTTTCGTAGAACCGGAAGGTCTCCTCGCCGGAGGTGTGCACGTACGGCGGGGGAGTGGACAGCACACCGTCGGCGCCTGCCGATGCGGCATGCGCCGCGAGTTCACTCGACTCGCGTGCGGTGTAGGCGCTGACGCCGATGACCACGGGAAAGCGTCCGGCGACGGCGTCGATCGCGATCTCGGCGACCTGTCGGCGTTCGTCGTCGGTCTGGCTGAACCATTCACCGGTGCTTCCGTTGACGAGGACTCCGTCCACAGCGACATCGGCGTAGAGGTTCATCAGGTCGCGGAGACCGTCGGCGTCGACGGCGCCGGACTCGGTGAACGGGGTGGGGGATGCGGGCCAGTAGCCGGACCACGCGACATCATCGCGATTCATGATGGAGACCTTTCGAACGAGATCGGTCGGACGAGCGACCGTCTCGGAGAAGTTTTGGGATCGATTGCATAGACTGCCGTCGGGTGGCCGCGATCGTCAAGCCGGAAACGTACTTGTAACGAGGGCACTGTCCAATATCCCTACCGGCCACCGAGAATGTCCGAGTGAACAGCGAGAGGAAGGTGAGGCGACCGATGGCGGTCACCTTGATCGACGTGGCCGACGCCGCCGGAGTGTCACGGAGTACGGCGTCCCGCGCGCTGAGCGGATCGTCGTTGATCTCGGCCGAGACTCGCGCTGCAGTGCAGGAGGCGGCGCGCTCGCTGGGATATCGACCGAATCGTGCCGCGAGTGCCCTCCGGTCCAATCGTTCGCATCTGATCGGCCTGGTCATGAACAACCTGATCAACGCCTCGTTCCACACTGTTGCCGAAGTGGTGCAGAAGCGTGCGTCGGCGAGCGGCTTCCAGGTTCTGCTGTGCATCACCGACGCTGATCCGGCTCGGGAGAACGACGTGCTCGCGATGCTCGGCGACCACGGAGTCGACGGCACCATCGTCATCGGCAGTGGCCGAAGCGCTGCGGCGTCGAACGCGCTGCTCGCCGAGGGCCGAGCCGTGGTCAACCTCATCAGGTCCGTGCAGGGCAGCAAGGCGTCGACGGTCCTCGCCGACGATCTCGACGGTGCCCGTGATGCCATCGCTCACCTCGTGTCGTTGGGACATCGCCGGATCGGTTACATCGGCGGCACCGAGGACGCGACATCGGGCCGGGAGCGCTACGAGGGATATCGGTCTGCGTTGTTCGACGCGGGCATCGACGTCGACCAGGCCATCGTGAGGAAAGGGCCGTTCACGACCGAGTTCGGCGCCGAGGCCGTGAACTCGCTGTTGGACGGGCCCGAGCCCATGACCGCGCTCTACGCGGCCAACCATGAGGCGGTGTTCGGGATTCTGCCGACCCTGGCGTCGCGAGGGGTTTCCGTGCCCGACGACTTGTCCCTCATCTGCCACGAGGACATGCCCTGGTTGGCGTTGTGGCAGCCGGCGATCACCGTGGTCGACAACGGTGCGGCTCAACTGGCGAATGTGGCGATGGATCTGCTGTTTCAGCAGATCAACGGGGCCGCGGTGCCGGACAGGCGGACCTACCGAGT
The DNA here is from genome assembly GCF_002258225.1 of Rhodococcus sp. RS1C4. Classification (NCBI taxonomy): domain Bacteria; kingdom Bacillati; phylum Actinomycetota; class Actinomycetes; order Mycobacteriales; family Nocardiaceae; genus Rhodococcus; species Rhodococcus sp. RS1C4. Next base: position 9,073 of record NZ_NOXZ01000023.1, read on the forward strand.
CGGGGCCCAGCTGGTCGAGCGTGCCTCGTGTGGCGCGGTGACGGGCACAACATGAGCGGCGCGGTACGTGGGGCCGCCACCCTCGAATGGTTAAAACTTCATGTATCGCGTGTCATCCGTGTTAACCACGTTGACGCTGACGAAATGCTCTGAGACGCTTTATGCAATCGATCCCATCGGGATCGGCTCGCACCTCGCGAACATTCGAATGGTCACTGCTGCAGTGCAGTTGACGAACGAAAGGCACACCCATGCGCAGGATCATCACGCGGACTCCGCTCCTCGGAATCGCCGCCGCGGCCGTCGTGGCAGCAGGGCTCACCGGCTGCAGCTCCGCTGCGGACGAGCAGGCAGCGCCGACGGACTGTACGCCGACGCTCGGGGCCTCCGATCTGGCCGAGGAGGGTGCGTTGACGATGGCAACGAACGCCACGTTGCCTCCCATGCAGTACGTCGACGCCAATGGCGACGTCGTCGGAATGCGGGTCGAACTGGGCAAGGAAATCGCCAAGCGTCTGTGCCTGACGCCGAAGTTCGTCAACATCGAGTTCGAGGCGCAGATCCCCGGAGTGCAGAGCGGACGCTGGGACATGATCGACACAGGCATGTTCTACACCCCGGCGCGTGCGGAGACGATCGACCTGGTGCCGTACGAGGTTCAGGCGGTGTCGATTTCGGTGCCGTCGGGTAATCCCGAGTCGATTTCCAGCGTCGACGATCTGGCCGGCAAGACCATCGGCGTCGAGGCGCCGGGTTACGAGTTCGACACGCTCACTGCGTTGTCCGAGCAGTTCGCGTCCGAAGGCAAGCCGCCGCTGACGGTCCAGACCTTCAAGACCAATGCCGATGCTTACCAGGCTCTTTCGGCTGGACAGCTCGACGGAACCTCCATCGTGGAATCGGTCACGTCCTTCTACCAGGAGGACGGACGCTTCGAGACGGCCGTCGGTGGAATCAACGAGGCCCCTCTCGCAATGGGATTCGCCAAGGGCAGCGCGTCGTCCGCCGAGGTCGCACGTGTGCTGACGGAGATGCGTGAAGACGGCTACCTCCCCGAGTTGTTCGAGCAATACGACGTCACCGGGTACGAGGGCGACATCGCCGTCAGTACCGGGCCGCTGGACAGCTGATCCACATGTGGTCCTGGGACGCCTTCTTTTCCATTCTCACCAGCACGCAACTCCTCGAGGGTGCGTGGGTCACGATCTGGCTCACCGTCGTCAGCATGATCCTCGGTTTGATTCTCGCGGTCGTCGTCGCCGCGGCGAGGTCGTCGAAGCTGATGCCGCTGCGCGCGATCGCCGGGTTCTACGTCTGGCTCATGCGCGGAACACCGCTGCTGGTGCAGCTGGTGATCATCTACACCGGCCTACCTCAGGTCGGAATCAAACTCGGTGTCATCGAAGCGGCGTTGCTCGGCTTGGTGCTCAACGAGGCCGCGTACCTGTCGGAAATCGTTCGGTCCGGTTTGCTCTCGGTTCCGACCGGTCAGACCGAAGCAGCGCGTGCGCTGGGAATGTCTCCGACAAAGGTCTTCCGCGTCGTGGTTCTGCCTCAGGCTCTACGGGTGATGATTCCGCCGCTCGGCAACAGTTTCAACGGTCTGCTCAAGACCACGACGCTCGTGTCGGTCATCTCGGTGCAAGAGTTGCTCCGCCGCACCCAGTTCCTGGTGCAGATCAATTTCCGGGTGTTGGAAGGACTGTGTGCCGCCGCGCTGTACTTCCTCGTCCTCACGACGCTGTGGGGCTTGATTCAGCGCATGATCGAGGTCCGTGTGGGTCGGGGCTACGACCGTGACTACCGACGCAAAGGTGGCACGAAGACCGACAAGTTGGACGACAGTGTGATGGAAGCCGAGGCCGTGAACCGATGATCGACGCAGCGAAAGTGATCGACGCCAGGAAAGTCACCACGACGATGGTCGAGGTGCGCAACATGACCAAGGCCTACAACGATCTGGTCGTCCTCGACGACATCGACTTCACCGTCGACAAGGGCGAAGTAGTGCTGCTTCTCGGCCCGTCGGGCAGTGGCAAGAGCACGTTGTTGCGGACGTTGAACTGCCTCGAGACCATCCAGTCCGGCACGGTGCGTGTCTGTGGGGAGATGATGGGCTTCTCCGACAATGCGAATCGAACTCCGTTGTCCGAAGCACAGATTGCGAAGCAACGTCACCACACGGGCATGGTGTTCCAGAGCTTTAACCTGTTTCCGATGATGACGGCACTGGACAACGTGGCGTCCGGCCCTCGGCACGTGCTCGGCACACAGAAGGACCGTGCGCGTCGCCAAGCCCGAGAACTGCTCGATCTGGTGGGCTTGGCGGACAAGGGCGAGAACTATCCCTCGCAGCTCTCCGGTGGGCAACAGCAGCGCGTCGCCATCGCCCGAGCACTTGCCATGAAACCCGAAGTGATGCTGTTCGACGAACCGACCTCGGCTCTGGACCCGGAGATGGTCAACGAGGTGCTCGACGTGATGCTTCGCCTCCGCGACGAAGGCATGACGATGGTCGTCGTCAGCCACGAGATGGGTTTCGCCAAAGCCGCAGCGGATCGTGTGGTCTTCATGAGCGACGGCAAGATTGTCGAGGAGGCGCCCCCGAACGAGTTCTTCGACAACCCGAAGAACGCTCGTACCCAACAATTTCTCAGCCGGATTCTCTGACCGCTGAGGAGCCGATGTTTCGAAGGCCTCGGTACGTGGAAGACAAGACCGAGTTCGGACGTGATCGCCCGGGCACCGCGGTCGAGCCAGGGCCCGGAGGTTCAAACACTCGTGCCTCCGGGCCCGCCGCTGCGGGTATCGAATCCCCCCGACGAATCATCGACCGATGACGTCCAGGGCTGCTCCGATGATGGAGTCCGTGTCGATGTGGTGGTATCTGTACACCTCGTCCAGTGAGCCCACCTGACCGAAATCACTGACGCCCAACGACGTCGACGCGACTTTGTTGACGGTGGCCAGAAACGCCAGGGTGTGTGGATGTCCGTCGAGCACGGTCACCAGGGGCGTTGCCCGATCCGCGGGCAGTAGCTGATCCAGAATCCAGGAGTCACCTGCTCTGTGCCCCTGGCGTGCCTGGATTGCGCGGTAGAGCTCGCCGGGGCTGGTGACGCACAGGACGTCGGCGACGACGCCGATGCCGTCGAGTCGTTCGGCAGCCTGGAGTGCCTCGGTCATCAGCGCCCCCATCGCGGCGATCGTGACCGTGGCTCCGTCGCGCCTGACGAGGGGGTATCCGCCGGCGACGACCTGGCGTCGGCGCCGTTCCCGGGCAGCGGGGTCGGCGGGCACGTCGGCCAGTGTCTGATCGACGGGACGGGTGGACAACCGCAGGTACGCGGAGCTGCCGTCAGGCCTGCCGAGGCGGCCGATGCTGGCGAGCAGCGTCCACTCGACATCGATGGCGAACGCAGGCTCGTACGTGATGCACCCCGGTTGTTCCAGGCCGATCGACGGAGTCTTGATCGACTGGTGCGCGCCGCCCTCCGCAGCGAGAGTGACACCGGACGGAGTGCCGACGAGAATCGACTGGCCACCTGCGTAGATGCCGTAGGACCAGGGCTCGAGCGCTCGTTCGACGAACGGGTCGTACATGACCCCGATCGGGAACAAGGGCTGTCCCCACCGACTCCACGTGGCGCCGAGTTCGCCCATGAGTCCGACGAGGTTGGTCTCGGCGATACCCAGTTCCATGTGCTGACCGGTGGGCTTCTCCCGCCAATGCATGATCGTCTCCGCGTCGTCCTCGAACCAATCGTGACGCTCGGACGACGACCAGACCCCGACCTTGTTCACCCAGCCACCGAGGTTGGTGGTGGAACTGACATCGGGGCTGACGGTGACGACCCGGCTCGCGGCGTCCGGCGCATCCCGCGTCAGATCGATGAGCACGCGCCCCAGTGCAGCCTGAGTGGTGGCTGTGCCCTTCGGTGTCCGGCCGATGTCGACCGGCACGGCGGGAGGTTCGGATACAGGGACGGGATCGCGACGAAGGCGAGCAGCTGTCGCGTCGCACACCAGATCCGACGGGCTGCCCGGGGCGAACGTCGCCCACGGATCGGCCGGATCGACGCCGAGGGATCTACCCAGAGCCTCGTACTCGTCGACGGTCAGAAGCGACGAATGATTCTGCGGGTGACCCTGGGTCGGCAGGCCGAATCCCTTGACGGTGTAGGCGATGACGACGGTCGGCCTGGTGTCGTCGATGCGGGAGTACGCGTCGCGCAACGCCGCCATGTCGTGGCCGCCGAGATTACGGATGGACTCGGTGAGCAGTGCGTCGTCGAGATCGGAGATCAGGTCCGCGATCGCCGACGCGTCCTGGCCTGTTCCGGGAAGCCGGGATCGGAGTTCGTCCGCGGTGCAGCGGAGGAGCCGCTGGTACTCGGGGTTGGGCATATCGAGAATTCGGCTGCGCAGTACTTCCCCGCCTGGACGGGCGAAGAGATCCTCGAGGAGGCGGCCGAATTTGACGGTGATCACCTGCCAACCGGCGGCGTCGAACATCTTCTCGAGGCGCCGTGCAGCGATGTTGGGGACCACCCGATCGAGCGATTGACGGTTCAGGTCGACGATCCACACGATCTCGCCGAGCTCGGCGATACCGGGATCGATGATCGCCTCCCACACGGCTCCCTCGTCGAGTTCGGCGTCTCCGACCAGTGAGTACTGGCGTCCGGAAAAGCCCGACGGCCGTGATGTCTCGTCGGGATCGCCGAAGCTGGTTTCGACGTATCGGCGCGACATCGCACCCCAGATGGGTGCGGTGGCACCGATTCCCACCGAGCCCGTGGAGTAGTCGACGGGGTCGGGATCCTTGGCACGCGACGGATAGGACTGCAATCCGCCGAACGAGCGCAGAGTGGTGAGGTACTTCGCGTCGAGCTCACCCAGCAGATAGTTGATCGCATGGAGAACCGGAGAAGCGTGCGGCTTGACCGACACGCGATCCCCGGCTTCCAGCTGTTCGAACCACAGCGAGGTCATGATCGAGACCATCGATGCGCACGAGGCCTGGTGACCACCCACTTTGAGTCCCGACGGGTTGGGCCGAACTCGATTGGCGTGATGGATGATCGACGTCGACAGCCACAGCACCTTCTCGGCGATCTCGTGCAGATCGTCACGAGCGCCCCGGGGCGAATGATGTTCGGCGGGAGTGATGCTGGTCATGACTGCTCAGTCGATCAGACATCGATGTACTGCACAATGCACGAACGGGAGACTGAGCACGATGCACGGTTTCAAGTGCACCAGGCGGCGTCGAATTGGTCGAAGTGGTCAATGGCAGCCGCCCATGACATCTGTCATCACGTTTTCATGGAGAAGTCACTGCACAAGATGATGAGGCGCACTGTTTTTCGTTTCCGATGAACGACAGAGTCGTAGATGGAAAGAGCACCTGGCTCACAGCATCCACGAAGGAAACGAAGATGAGGAATTCGACCAAGTTCGCGCTGACCACCCTGGCCGCTGCCGCGCTCTTCGGGACCGCGGGTGCCGTCGGGACCACGGCAGCGTCGGCGGACACGATCGAGAACCTGACGCCGCGAAGAACGACGCGAGGAGCGCGCGTCCGCGGAATGAGGCATGAGCCGTTCACCGTGAGATAGTGGCCCATGCGGCCGACCTGTTCTGTGTACGTGGATACCGGCTACCTCTTGGCTTCTGCCGCAACTCGAAGGACAGGCACGTCTCTGCGCAGCGGAATCTTCGTGGATTACGCAACGTTGATCGCCGCTCTGGTCGACGCCGCAGAGACCCGATCGGGCTTACCGATACTCCGCGTGTACTGGTACGACTCCGCGCGGAACGGAGTTCCGGACGCCCAACAGGAGCGCATCGGTGAACTGTCCAAGGTCAAGCTCCGACTCGGCCGGTTCGGGGTCAACGGTGAACAGAAGGGCGTCGACCTCCGCATCGGACTGGACCTCGTCGCTCACGCAAGGAGCAACGCGTCGGACGTGTTCTTCCTCGTGTCCGGAGACGACGATCTGACCGAGGCCGTCGAGGAGGCACAGGCACACGGTGTGCAAGTGCTGCTCCTGACCGTCCCGACGAACGACGGCAAACCCCACGGCGTCAGTCGCCACTTGATCCGAGCGTCCGACGGACTCGACTTCTTCGACGGCGCCGCCGTGGATGCGGCCGTCATGAAGATCGATCGGCAGCCGCCTCCCGTCGTCGTCACCGATCCGGTGAGCGTCCCCAAGCCTGCGCACCGGCCGGGACCCAAGCCCGGCCCCCGCGTGCCCACTCCGCTCGACGTCGCGTCCACCGCGCAGGCACCCGCTCCCGTTCGGCCCGCGAACGTTCTCGTCTACAGCGGAACCACCGGATCGGGCAGTACCGTCCAACCCGAGTACGTGATGGCGGGTGAGGAAACCGAACTGATCGACGAAGTGGTCTCCCGCGTCCTGGCATCGTTGGAAGCGAGCAGCACACCCGAGGACAAGCTGAGCCTGCAACGCACCAGGCCGAACATCCCACCGGATATCGACCGGGCACTCCTGCTCGACGCCTCCGACGCCATGGGGCATCACGACCTCGACGAGGGAATTCGATACCGCCTGCGCGCGCGGTTCTGGGAGAAGTACGACGAACAGTGATATAGGAGTCCTTCCGCTCGGACGATCGTCGAAGTTCTACCCTCAGTTCATGACTCCGACGAAGGAAGCTCCGACGCTCCACTCTCACGTTCGAGGTGCAGGTACGCCGGTCTTGTTGTTGCACGGCCTCACGATCGATCATCGGATGATGCTGCCGTTGGACGACCATTTCGGGTCCGATGGCTGGGAACGCCACTACGTCGACCTCCCGGGATCCGGTTTGTCGCCCAGATTGCCCGCGATGAGCTCTGCCGCAGTAGTCGACGCCGTATCGTCCTACATCGACACCTGTTTCGGAGGAAGGCATTTCGCACTCGTGGGAATGTCATACGGAGGATTCGTGGCTCGATCGATCCATGTCCGGTACGGGGCGAGAGTACTCGGGGCGGCGTTGATCGCTCCCGCGGTTCGAGCATCGGAGAACAGGCGGGTTCACGAGGGTGCACAGTCGGTCGAGAACGACGGGTTCGAATCGGATCTCGACGAATCGGACGCTGCCGACCTAGCGTCGTTCAAGGCCATCAGCCCCCTGCACACGCGTCGATCGTGGGATGCGTACGTGCGAAGTGTTCTGCCGGGACTCGACTCTCACGATCGAGATGCCGCGTCGGAACTGTTGGACAACTACAACATCGAGCCGTTCCCCGAACACAAGGCCGGGCAGCTGCTGGGCGGGGTGAACATCGTGGTGACAGGAAAACAGGATTCCGTTGTCGGTTGGCGTGATCAACTAGACCTTCTCGACTACTACGAAAATCAGTCATTCGTTGTTCTGGAGGGCGCCGGGCACAACGTTCACTTGGACCGACCTGAACTGGTGGGCTCAGTGTTCGAGGACTGGCTGGGAAGTATCCGTTGATTGTGTACGCATAGAAGTCCGTCCGGGCCAACACGAACGTAGACCGGCGCGCTCAACTCGACCCGGCCCTACACTCGTCGCATGCATCGCATCTTCACCACCAGCGTCGCTTCGGTGTATCCGCTGTACGTCACCAAGCTGGAACGCAAGGGACGCACGGAAGAAGAGTTGCGTGAAGTCGTGGAATGGCTGACCGGATTCGACAGTGCTGCATTGGAACGCCATCTCTCCGCCGAAACGACGTTCGAGGATTTCTTCGCCGACGCACGGCTCAATCCGGGCGCGTCGTCGATCACCGGTCTGGTGTGCGGGGTGCGCGTCGAGAACGTCGAGGATCCGCTGATGCAGAAGATTCGCTACCTGGACAAGCTGGTGGACGAACTGGCCAAGGGAAAGAAGATGGAGAAGGTGCTGCGGACCTGACCGGACGGGTGTATGTACCGTTGCTGCGGTGAAATCAACTCGTGTTTCGGTGTCCGGTGTTCTCGTGTCCAGCGCGGCACTCGTCCTGACGTTGGCTGCGTGTAGCTCCGACTCCGATGCTCCGGCGGCGTCGACGTCCTCCGCCGCATCGTCGGTAGCGGAGGCAGCGACGTGCCCCACCGCGGAACCGGACGACGCGGGCGACCCCGAGTGGACTCTGGCGGGAGATACCGGCAGCGTGTCGGTCATCGGTTCCACGGATTCGTCGGCTCCCGTGGTGGACGTCGAGGCGCCGTTCAGCGTCGCGCAGACGCAGGTGCAGACGTTGCAGGCCGGCGACGGACCTGTCGTGGCGGACGACGCCGAGGTCTCGGTCTGCTACATGGGCGTCAACGGACGCGACGGATCGGTGTTCGACAGCAGTTACCAGCGCGGAGCCCCGGTGGAGTTCCCGCTGACCGGCGTCGTCCCCGGATTCCAGAAGGCGATCGCAGGCCAGACGACGGGGTCGACCGTGGCTGTGGCCATGAACTCCGCCGACGGCTACCCGGACGGTCAGCCCCGCGCCGGAATCGAAGCCGGCGACAGTCTTGTGTTCGCGATCAAAATTCTGGGCGTCACCGGATAACTTCTCGGCGCGTGGCACGAATAGTTGCGTGCCGTGACCGATGTTCAGCGCCACGTACCCCGGCAGAATCGATGATGTCAGATCGAGGACTTCGGCGAAGGGCGGCCCGGGATGCGCTTGCCTGGTCTTGCACTCGGATTCGTGCCGTGGGCGCTGTTTCTCGTGATGCCGCATCGCGAAGGCGACCACGCGCTGCTCTTCTCGAGCATCCTCGTTGCGCTCGTTGCACTGGTGCTCACCCACTGGACCCGCGGGCGGGCAGGAATCAAGTGGCTGGGCGCCACTGCGGTGCTCATCTTCGCGGGTTTCGCCGCAGCGTCCCTGGTGTCGGTCCCGTCGTCGACGTGGCTGTCGGAGTACGCGTCGGCAATCGCGCTGTTCGTGCTCGCCGCTGTGATGGCGACGTCGACCCTCGGCGTCACCTTCACCGAGCAGTACGCGCGTGAAAGCCTGCCGAAGGAGTACTGGGGTGCGCCGCGGCTTCGCTCGCTCAACGTGCGGATCTCGGCCACGTGGGCAGTGTGCACCTTCGCGGCCGCCCTGAGCATGACCGTTGCGGCAGCGGTCGCCGACCCGTTCTCGAAATACTTCGCACTCACGTGGATCGTCCCAGTGTGCTTGACACTCTTCGCTTCTCGTTACACAGCTACGTCGCTGGGGGCCCTCACCTCGCGCGCATGAGTAATGTCAGGTCGTCAATTGCCCGCCCGCAGAACGCCAGTGGATCAAGCCGCCGCTCATGTTGACAGCGTCGAAACCGTTCTCCACCAGAAGGTTCGCGGCGCCTGCTGATCGCAGCCCGCCCGTGCAGAAGGTGATGATCTTCTGGTCCTCCGGGAAATCGATGCACTTGTCCAGCAGGACTTCCAGCGGTGCGTGCACGGCACCCGGGATGTGCGTCCGGTTCCACTCGAACTCTCGTCGGACATCGACGACGAGCGCGCCCTCCTCCACCAAGCGAACGGCCTCCTCCGCCGAGACGGCCGGTGGTCTACGCAGATAGTGACGGATGCTCATGAGTAACTCGATCCAGGGCGAACGATCATCAGTACGACGACGATGACCCACAGCAGGTTGAAAATGCCGGTGGCCATGCCGATTTGCTTCAGTCTTGACCCGTCGTCGGGAGTCGCCAGGGCCTCGCTCTGCATGGGTGCGATGAGCAAGGCCAACAGGCCGCCGGCCACGATCGTCAGCACGAGAGCGACGCTGATCCACACTTCACCGATGCGCCCTTGAACAGCAGCGAGTACCAGTCCGACGACGGGCACGACGATGGCCAGTAGGCCGTAGACGCGGGTGATGCGATGGAGTGCCTTTGCGACGTCGATGCTGTGTCCGGGCGACGCGTACTTCGGGAACAGGCTTGCGACGACGGCGACCGGGCCGACGAAGAGGATTCCCGCCACCACGTGGATGGAGAGCAACAACGATTCCATGACCTTCAGCCTAGCTGAAGGTCATCGGTGTCGATCACTCCGTGGCCGACATCACCCGCAGCATGTGCTCCCGTAAGGCCTCCGTCAGTTCGGGGTGATTCTCGGCGAACTGCACATCCAGGGCGGTTACAGCCTGAGCTGCATCGTCCAGCAGTCTCATACCTGCGTTCGTCACCCGCAGCGTCGACGCGGCCCCGGCCTGCGCCGTGCCGTCGTCGACCAGGCCGGAACTGACAAATCCGGCGACCGCACTGTGCGCGCTCTGCACAGTGATGCGAGAGCGACGCGCAAGTTCACTGAACGAAATCCCAGGCGTACCGCGAATATGGCCCAGCAGCCCGTACTTCCGCGTCGTCAGCCCAAGCGGCTTCAGCGCCTCCGCGAACGCCGCATCCCACACCCTCGCCACCGTGAGCAACGTAATCGTGGGACTGAACGGAACAGGCGCGGACATACCGGCAGATTACCGACGGCCGGGTCGGTCCGTGTGGTGCGGCTCGAGAATTCGTGCTCAGTTGGTCAGATGCCCTGTATCACTGAGGCGAACTATCTGGCGATTGTGAAAGTAATCGTCCTCGTGCAATTCGGTGATGCTTCCGGGGCGACGCTGAACACGAAAGGTAGCCGAGCGATCCGATCGATATGCCTGCTCGAGGACCGCATCGGTGCAGTTACGGAATTTCAGCGACGCGGTGGAACGAATCGCATCGGGCGGGACCATCGTCGATCCCGAGGTGGTCCGTCACCTACTTCACCGACGGACGCGCCCGCTCGACCGCCTCAGCAAACGGGAAAAGAGGTCCTCGCCCTCATGGCCGAGGGCAGATCGAACTCCGAAATCGAAAGGTCTTTGGAACTCAGCGTCCCCGCTGTGAACAAGCACATCAGAAACGTCTTTCTCAAACTCGACCTTCCCAGCGACATCGACGGGCACCGGCGCGTACTCGCCGTCCTCACCTACCTGCGAGGCTGACGAATTCCCGAAGTGCCGCGGCGAATTTCTCCGGTTGGTCTTCCGGTATCAGTGTCCAAGAATTGTCGATCAGCACTCGACGAGAGTCGTGGAACAGGTTTTGCAGACGGTGTGCATGCTCCAGCGGCATCATTCGGTCTTCGGTTGCCCAAACGACGAGAACCGGTCGCGGGAACGACGCGAGTCGAGCAGCCCACTCCAGCAGTGTCGTTCGAGGAGGCGTCCCAGTGCAGAACTTACGTAGATCGCGTCGTATTTCGCGAGAGCGAGATGCCGGCGCGAACCAGTCGTCGAGAACCTCATCGGGAATCCCGGACTTACTGAGACCGCCCCACGTACGTTTGTCGTGTCGCACGAAGCGTGTTGCAAGACGCTTCAGGAACAGCGTCGTGCCGCCTGGGAATCGGCAGAGTGTCACCGCCGGTCGGGCGGGTCGCGCGGAAAATTGTCGAACGTCCACGGAGTCGGTGTAATGGATCGGGCCGGACGAAGTGTCGACATGCGGCATGGGTCCCCCGTTGACTGGTCATCCCGAACCTAGCCGACGCCGTGGGAAAATCGGTGTGAACTCGACCGTCGGGTAAGTTGACTCGCGGAGGAGACCGATGGGTACGTGATTACCCGATACCAGTGCACCAGGAGAGTGGGCATGTCGACGGCACCGAACGACACGAAGCGGATCGTCCGTGTCGGCGCACTCGTATCTGCATTGTCGATACTCTCCGGGTGCGCCGCCGACCAGGGCTCTGTCGATGCCGACCTCTATCCGGTACCCGTGGCCCCGGCTGCCATCGGTCAGGGAACGTTCATCAGGTTCGAGACCGGCTGGCGAAACGAAAGCTATCTCGCGGAAGGTATCGAGACTCGGTGCGCGCGGCGGGCCACCGTCGACAGCACCAGTTATTCTGCGACTACCAGTGCGTTCGATCTTTTCGACAGTGGAAGTGACAAACCTGGTCAAGACTTCAGTATCGATCTGGTCAGCTATCCGGAAGAGGCCGGCGCTGCAGTGCCTGGGCCTACGGCAAGCTTGACCATGGCCTACGTCAGCGAAGACGGTGTCCATCACGACCTCCGCGCGCTGGACAATCTGGTCATCGACATCCGCGAAGGCCCAGAGCCCGGGGTGGGATTCTCAGCCGTCGCCGATGTGTACGACTTGATGGAGAAATCCAATTCCGTTGCTGTCACGGGCTTCGTCCAGTGCAGCTCCATCGAAGAGTACTGAGCCCGTTCACAATCACCAACGTCAGCCAGGTTCAACTTGTTCAGCCCGTTCTGAGTCTTGGTTGGGCTGCAGTCATTCTTCACGAGTACTTGACGTGGTCGGCGGCGCTGGGTGGTGCAGTCGTCGTTGTATGCGCAGCGATGACCGTGCGAACGCGATCATCTCCCGAAAGACTGCGAGCGCGAAAGTAGGCCTATGACAACATCTTCAGATGTTTCTCGAAGAGTGTCACGCTGAACCATTTTCCGTCCTCGAATTCGCGACGACCGACTTCGGCGAAACCTTGACCGAGGTAGTACCGGCGGAGCGTAGGATTGGTTTCGGCGCAATCCAATCGAACACGCGAGATACCTGCGTCGGCTGCCGAGCGGGCCGCGTGGTCGAGCATGGCTGCACCCAGGCCAGTGCCCGCATGACAGCGATCGATGACGAGTCCGTGCACGTACAACGCGTCGCCGTCGTCGGGCCAGATCTCGGGGTCCGACCGTATCGTGCGCATTGCGGCCACGATTGTCGACGACCCGGGATACCGAGCGACGACGAACTCACCGCGCGAGACCTGCAGTCTAACGGTGGACAGCGGAACTTCACCCGGAGTCCACTGGTCGATCGAGCGAGATGCCAGCCAGTCCTCGGCAGCATGTCGAAGAGCCAAAATAGCTGTTGCATCGTCTGTTCGGGCGGCCCGCACGTCGAGCATGGGTCCTCTCTTTCACCGGTATCGGTGAAACACCCAGGCGGACGATGTTTCGCGTTCACAGGCTCCCTGATGGTGACCCATCCTTCGCCAGTCGCCTGCAGAAAAATGTAGCAGTGCCCAGGGTGGCGCTCGGTTAGTCTGGTCGCTGTGTCTTTCCGCATAATGCCTGTCGACGGACGATCCTGGCAGTCGTTCCGCGATCAGAGGTTGGAGATGCTGGCGGATTCACCGAAGGCCTTCGTCGAGACGCTCGACTCCGCGACGGCCCAGACCGACAACCAGTGGCAACAGCGCGCCGAGAGCACGAACTCGGCGTTGTCCTGCGGCTTCGCTGCAGTGGACGACACGGACGCGTGGCTCGGAATCATGCGTGCACGCATCGAGGACGGCAAAGTCTTCCTGCTCGGCGTCTACGTATCGCCGACGGCGCGTGGAGGGGGCGTCGCCGACGCACTGTTGCGCGAGATCGAGCAGTGGGTGTATCGACAAGGGCACCGTACCTTGATTCTGGAAGTCCACGAGGCGAACGGCCGGGCTCAGGCCTTCTACCGACGCATGGGGTTCGCAACCACAGGTGAGACCGTTCCCTATCCCTTGGCGCCGGACGAGCTCGAGATCGTCATGACGAAGCAGGTCGTGTGCGCAGGTTGAACTCTCGTGTTCGGGCCGTGTAGCGGTCGACGCACTACCCTTCGGGGTATGGAGTTCGATGACGCGCTCGCCGCCGCCGCCCCGGGACGGGTTACGCGAGACGCCGACGTCATGGCCTCGTATTCGGTCGATTGGACTCGGCGTTGGAGGGGACGACCGCGTGCGGTGGTGCGCCCCGAGTCTGCAGAGCAAGTCGCGGACGTGTTGAGAGCCTGCACCCAGCACGGGGTTGCGGTGACGGTGCAAGGCGGCAACACCGGGCTCGTCGGAGGTGCTGTTCCGTCCGATGGGAGTGTGGTTCTGTCGACGCGTGCGTTGCGCTCACACGGACCGGTCTCGGCGGACGGTTCCGTCACGGTCGGGGCCGGTGTCACTCTCGTCGAGCTCGAAACGCTTGCCGCCGAGGCGGGCTACACTGCAGGGTTGTCGCTGGCGTCGGGAGAGTCGGCCACCGTCGGCGGCGCCGCATCGACCAACGCAGGTGGGGCACGCGTGTTGCGCTACGGCTCGGCTCGCCATCGTATTTCAGGGCTCCGAGCCGTCATGCCCAGTGGCGATATCGTCGACCGTCGGACATCGCTGGTGAAGGACAACACGGGCTACGATCTGACGAATCTGCTGATCGGATCCGAAGGAACGCTCGCCGTCATCACCGACGTCACTTGGAAGCTGGTCCGTCCGCTGACCGACCACTTGGTGATAGCGATGTCGTTCCCCGATGTCCGAGCCGCTGTCGATGCCCTCCCGACGATCCTGCAGCTGCCCCGGATCGACGCCGTCGAATGGGCCGAAGGTGCCGCAGTGAGCCGCGTTGCGGAACACTCCGGTACACCGACACCATTACCCGCCGAGGGTTTCTGGGTGTTCGCAGAGATGGGTTCTTCTCTCGCATGCGCGGAGCCGGTGCTGGAGGCGTTGATGTCCGGCGGGCTGGACAGCAGCAGAATTGCGGTCGCGGAATCCGCTGCGGAACGTCGGGCACTGTGGTCGTTCCGTGAGCGAATCACCGAATCGATCTCTGTCGCTGGGGTTCCCGTCAAGCTCGATGTCGGTGTACCAGCCGAGCGGTTCGGAGAGTTCGTGGGCTCGATCACAGACGCAGTCCACTCAGTCGACATAGACGCTGTGCCCGTTCTGTTCGGTCACTTCGCCGAGAGCAACATCCATGTCAACATCCTGCCCGGCGCCGGGACATTCGCAGACGACGTTGCCGGAGCGTTGGAAGATGCTGTCCTGGAACTGGTTTTGAGTCATGGGGGCACGATCAGCGCCGAACACGGCATCGGCCGAGCCAAACGTAGATGGCTGATCCGCCAACGTGGTGAAACACAGTTGGCAGCAATGGCGCTGCTCAAGAACGCATGGGACCCGCACCGCATCCTCAATCCCGGTGTGCTGCTGGACTGACCGCGGAGTTCGGTCAGGACCAGGTCGATTCCCTCCGGTTCGGGGCAACCGTGTACGCACACACGTAACTCACGGTCAGCAGCACTACAAGAACTATGGCCGACGTCGGAAAACCTGCCCGGTCGAGCGACATGTCGCCTGTACTCGCCATCGCCACAGCGCCAAGTGCCGCGAACACAATGAGCACTCTTCCCACCCACGTCACGGACCAACTAGAACACGAAGGTTGCTTATCCGAAAATCTTCCTCACCGGCCCGCCAGGCGAATCAGGACATCGACTTCGCACCCTGGGGCGGCTGGATCGAATCCGTGCTCGTGCAGCCAACGAATTCCTCTGAGACTTCGCACCGACCACCATGCCCGGATGACCTCCCTGTCCACGGCGGACCCGTATCCCTCGAGGACGTCTGGGAGGTGTTCCGGGTGTCCCATCGTCAGTGTGGCCAGGTCGTACAGAGCGTCGCCTTGGGCGGCCTCAGACCAGTCGATCACTCCGGTCACGCGGTCGTCCAACACGAACACGTGGGAGGGTTGTAGGTCCCCGTGCACGAAGGCAGGGGCCCATGGGCGTAGTGCTTTCGCGGCCATTCGACGGTTGATCTCGACGATCTCACTCGACACGAGACCGCTGGTCCTCAACCAAGCGCATTCCCGGTCGAGCTCGGTCGAAATTGCGGCCGGGCTGGGTCCGGTCCGTGATGGGAGTGGTGCGCGGTGCAGAGTGCGGATTGCCGCACCGGCGGCGGCCCAGGAACGCGGCGTTGTCGTTGCCGGTGTGCCGAGATTGCCGAGTGGAGTCCCCGGGACAGCGCTGAGCGCGAGCACAGGGGCGCGTTGCCACAGGATGTGCGGCGTCGGGACGGGTGCTCGACCCATGGCATCGACCTCGATGTGGATGTTCGACGGATCGGTGTCGATTTTCAAGAAGACGTCGCCGACACGTACTGTTGCGCGATCTCTGTGCGCGACGACGACTTCGAGTCCGTTCACGTCGGCCATTATGTCCGCGAAGGCAGACCGAGTCAGTTCATTTTCCTCTGAGCGTCGCAGATAAGGTCCGTTCATGCGAAGCAAAAAAGGACGCAGCGGCGTATGGGTCGATATCGCAGTGGTGGCAGCCATCGTGGGAACGGGAGTAGTGGTTGCGGGGATCACCGGCACTTCTTCGTCCACCGATCTGGCGATTCCCGGTTGCGAGGAGGTGATTCAGGAAGAGGATCTGATGCGAATCAACTACGCATTCACCACGGGCGCTGAAGTTGCTCGTGCAGACGAGCCGTGGATTACCGACAGCAAATTGAATGGAATGACCGAGGCGCTCGTCGGTGCGTTGCCGGCAGGTACGGTTGTCGAACCAGATTCCGTCACTTCGCGATTGGAATTCTCCGGTGACCGAGAGACCTACAGTGTCGCAGGTTCGACCGCCGATGCAGGTGCATCCGGGACGATTACGTCGGACGGTCGAACTGGTCTGCTGGATGTAATCGTTGGACGCGCCGACCAGCCACCGGGCCCGTGCTTCGTTGGGACGGTCGACGAGCGAGTCACGTCCCAGGACGGCGCCGTCTTCGATGTCCAGGATCGCGGGGATACCCGACGGGTCGTCGCCATTACACCGGATGAAACGCGAATCGAAGTGACGTCCGTCGGGGTAATGACGATCGACCAGCTGACCGACATCGCCTCGGCACCCGGACTCAGAATCGACGCGCCCGGCCGATAGGCGGTTTGCTGGGCGGGGTGTAACACTTGCGCATTCTGCAAGCGGGATTCCGCCTGCACACGACGCAAGTGTTACACCAGAACCGCGGGGAACACGGTGGGCGAGGATGGCGCCTGTCGAATCTCTCACTTTCTGAGGCGTCAGCCATTTTCCTGTCTCGATGGCCAGAAGCACGGCCGCCAAGCCTTCTCTCAGGTCTGCGACGAAATAGTCGGGGCGTTCCAATGACGGGAAGTGCCCACCGACTCGGGTTCTTGCCAGTGAGCGATGTTTCGAAAGCGTCGCTCCACCCATGGTCGTGGGTTCTTCTCGATGTCGCGGGGGTACGTTGTAATTGCGGCGGGGACATCTACGCGTAGTTTGACCAGCGGAATCGATTCCAGCGGAGAGTCCCGATTATCGGTCCATTCAGCGAATTTGTCGAGAATCCACGCGAGCAGCCCCACCGGTGAATCGACCATGGAATAGCCAATGGTTTTGCGGGCGGTTTGCCTGCTGCTTGGCGTAATCAATTCTGCCGACCTTGAAAGCCTCTGTCCGTGGGACCCATTCGAGTTCTGCTGGATTGAGACCGTTGGTCGCCAGGTCCGGCGGAGGCTGAGCCAGAGTTGTGTGCACCCCTAACCAGATCTGTGCCGGACATCAGTGACCGAAACGTATGGATTTCATCGATTCGACCGACCAGGCCCACCCTTCGTCGACGGCAGTCTGTCCATCATCGACCCGTAGGTCTACAGCGCCTGAAACGCCAGAGCCTGACTGAGAGCGAAGGCGGCTACTTCGACGGCCACGGCTGCAACGACAATCGACATCGCAAGGCCGGGAACGGCGAAGGCCAAGACACCGATGCCCAACGCAGCAAGGGCATTTGCCGACATGACGGCAAGCAACATCGGACGTAACGCGACGTGCGCTGTGCCCGTCCAGAGAAGTGTCGCCCATACCGCCACGAGCGCGGCGACGAGGAGAACAGGGAATGCGCCGACCGACAGATGATCGGCAATGAAACGCGAGCATGCTGCAATGCTCAGTGCAGCCCCCGCACAGTAGACAGCATCCAATCGAAGCGACAAAGAACCAAATCGACGACCGTTCATGCGGACCCCTCGGTGAAATCTACGGAAAGTACCCGGCTCGGTCCTGCGCCTGAGGCCAGGTGATGCATACCGGTTCCGGCAGCGGGTTCTTTCGTGCCGGATTCGCCGTCGATGAGGACAACGTCGACCGCATGCGAGGAAAATCGTTGGCAACCGATATGGCTGCAGTGCATCTGAATCGATGCTATCCCGACGCGCCTTGTTTCGTCTGATTTGCGTCGAAGGATTCTCTGGCACGGGCAATCTCGGATCGATGTCCCTCGGTCCAGTGTACGAGGGCTTGTGTCGTCCCAAGCAAGGTTCGACCAAGGTTGGAAAGCCGATACTCCACCCGTGGTGGAATTTCCGGATACATTCGACGCACCACCAAACCGCCTCTCTCGAGATTGCGGAGCGTAACGGTCAGCATTCGCGTACTGACGCCGTTGATCTCGCGCATGCGTTCTCCGAATCTGGGCCGACATCGCACGTCGTGCATCGTCGTAGAACGGCGGGGCGTTCTCGTCGTTGTCTGCTGGGCTGAGGGCGGCATCGAATACGTCCACCCCAACGACCTGACTCGCCCGTAGCTCGACACCCAACGTCGCTATCTGCGCGAGTCCGACGTAAACCGACCGCGCCCAGTTGCTGTGCTGGTAATCCCGCGTGACCTGGCCGTGGTAGCCGTTTCGTAGTCCGATCAACTGCGAAGGGGTCAACTTGCGGCCGCTCGCCGTCACGCACGGGCGGCCAAAAGTCGTGGGTGGCGAACGGCCAGCGGGACAACTGGGGCAGCTCCACTGGGGCGTTAAGACTCAGGGCGAAGCTCCGTCTCAATGAACACCGGCGAAGTCCCGTCTCGGAACCTGATCGGAATTTCAAGCTGTGTCGCAGCAATCACCGTCGCAGGATTCTTACTGCTCAAGTCGCCGTCTCGAACACTGCTCGCGATTGTGTTACGAATCACATCGCATGACAGGCGCCGCGGAGCAAAGATGCCTCAACTCAGCCAGCATCACTACTCAACACCGATGAATTACAACGACGTAAGCCACTCGAACTGGCCCGTTGGCCGAAAGGATGTACTGGAGACCCACTCGCGCCAGCCCACGGCCGTCTCTAATGTTCCTCTCAGCCTGACCACCAAATGCAGACACCAGACGCCAGAAAATGCGCCTGTGAAGCAATCAGGGGCCCTTTCGGGTGTCTTTGCTATCAAAGCGCGCAGGGTTGGCTGTATAGTCCGCGATAGAGATTGTTCGACCGCGACAATCTGGACAGTTCACTTAGGGGATGAGGAAACCGAGAAGCGCCAAGAGGCACATCTTGTGTCGCCGCGATCCGTCGCACACAAGGTGTAGTGTCAGCAAACGAAGAAAGCCCGGCCTGCGCCAACAGACCGAGCTTTAACCTTCAAGCAAGCCCCCGTTATGCCGCTAAACATTGTCAGGAGGATGCGTTGCCTAACTGTAGCCACCCGTTCGGGTGTATTCAAGTCCCACCGGCGTGTCGAATATGCCGAAAGTCTTTAGCTAGGCGAAGTTTCTGTGTCCCCGCACTCTGCGCAGACTGGCATCCCAAAGTACCCAGTGACCCTGCCCTCACGGTCGAGCGTCACCGCGCCGTGACTGAGATGACCAGGAGCCGCGGCCCCCCCTGCAAGAACGAACCACTCCGATCCGCAATCGATGCATCGGTGGGGTTCCCCCTGCTCGGCGGGTGCCGACTTCCGTCGGCTCTCAAGATCAATCACTCCAGAAAGAGTTTTCGCCATGACAGCACCTTTTCATCATCCCCTTGCGGGTGATCGCTGGAAGACCGGCCAGCGCGTTCCCGAACGCGGCATCTGGCGCGACCAGTATGGAACTGAGACGTTCCATGAGCAATACCGCACCTTCCCCCCCTGCGTGGGCAGGAAGGGAGAGGTTGCGTACCGGACCCTCGTTCTTGCAGTTGCAGCTGCTTAATACCGAGGCACTTTTGGTTGCTCACCAGTGACAGCGGTGACACAGGGAAACCTGTGTCACCTGTCTGTCGGGCGGTAGACGAACTTCGCTACTCCCACCATGTTTGTACCAATTTGCGTAAGTCACCGAGGACAGTGGGGTCCGCAAATGTGTGACAGATCATTTGCCCAGGCTAGCGTCCGTCGATCATTTATGCAGTGTGTCGACCTCACTTGCTTGAACTGCCGACCTCAACTGCTGCGGGCCTCACTGCTTCAACCAACCGCATCACGCCCTGCGACGCACCAACACAGGTGCGCGAACTCCGCCAGAACGCCAGTACCTCAGAAGAGAGAGTTGTATATGTGTGTAGTAAACGGCTGCGTAGCCGCTCCTACCGTCCCTTACACGTTGAAGGAAACAAGCGGCTTCGACTACCCCGCTGAAGTGCCAGTCTGCGATAGCCACGCCACGGAGCTTCGCGGGGGCGCAGAGTTCCTCTTCAACCAGACCAAAAACACACTGTTTGTAGGCGTCGGAGCGCAGCAGAGTGGCAAGGTCTACCTCCAAGGCATGGAGGGGATTTCCGTGTCAGCGGCGGAGCTGTCCAACCGTCCCGACGATGAAGGCATGGTTCTGAATCTGAAGGTCCGTCGCGCGGGTAGCAACGACGTCGAAATCCTGCCGTTGGAAGCGAGCCCTCACGCGATCAGCGAACTTCGCGAATGGCTGAATCAGCCCTACATGAAGTAGCTCGCGGACCAGCGCGACGAGAGAACCCAGCCAATCGCCAGACGGCTGGGGTTCTGTCGCGTGTCCGGCATGCCTGAAAACCTTGGAACCCGTACATCCTGCGAGCCGCAGTGCACCGCGTGCTGAGTTGCACCTGGTGGGAGGCCCTCCCCCCACCACCAGCAACCTTCGGAGGTACGACGAGTCCGCGCCCCGTGCCCGTCTGCTGGTGTGGACCCGGAGCTCCTCGTTAAGCTGACTTGACCGAATCGTCTGCTGCACAGATTGTTCGCAGTTTGGCGCCGGATTTTTCGGTGCCGCCTAAACCAGCGCCACCGCCTGCAGGCGCGGCCTGAGCCATGAACGGAGACCTCCATGCCGGACAGTCTGCTTAGTTACTACGCCGATAGGCGTCGCGAAAAGCGAAGTAGGGCGGCGCAGCAGCGTCGGCTGGAGAATGCTGTTGCAGCGAAGGATCACTCGACCAAGACTGCTGCGTACTGGCGAGAGCAGGCCGAGGAGGCTGAGCGCGTGAAGGACTGGACCTACGCGACGGAGTGCTACTGGAAGGTGGCCTCGTGCAACCAGGCGCACGCGGAGGCGACGTTCGAGATTCTGCAACGGCGGAAGGCGATGGGGTTCTGATGAGGTTCAAGAAGAGGTGGGCAATCAACGACCTGAAGCGAAAGGCCGACCTGAATCAGAGCGTGCAAGCCAAATGTCGCGATCGCGCTGCGGAGTACCGCCGACTGGGCGATGAGGCGATGAAAGCCGAGGATCACGCTCTGGCGATCGAGTACTACCGGAAGTGGCGGGCCGCGAGGGGCGCTGCGGCCGATACATCCCGAAAGCAGCTCGACTTGCTCATTGCGATCGAGCGCAAGCGCGGCAAGCGAGCCTGAGATAGAGAAGAGCCCCCATCCTGTTGGGTGGGGCTCTTTCGTGTTTCAGGCCTTGGCGATCCAGTCGTATCGCAATTCGACGCCTCTGTGTCGGGGAGTGCCGGAAGGCTCACTCGACCCGATGATTCCCTCCAGCCGATGAGCGGCGGCGGCGGCGGGACGTCTCTATTTGGTGCCGCCCGCAGCTTGCCTGTTGCCTCGGCGTCGCGGTGCGGTAGGTCTTTTGACTAGATCCTCTGCTGGCTCAGCGTCGTCGGCACTCTCAGTCATGATGTTGTTGACCACCACCTTCCCCGTCGGTGCCGCACGGAACAAGGCGCTGGCGATTTACGGTGCTATCGGCGCATCCGGATTCTTGATGGGAGTTGTTGCGGGTGGTTTGCTTACAGAGTTGGACTGGAGGCTGGTCTTCATCGCGCCAGCAATACTTGCACTCGGGTTTTTCGTCACCGGTTTGATCACACTCCCGAGCGACCTGGAGGGCAGGTCGACGGGCAGAGGACGATTCGACCTGACTGGAGGTGTCCTGCTCACTGGGACCCTTGTGAGCGTGGTTATGGGCGTAGTCTCCGTGGGCGACGAGATCGGTAGCCCTGTCGGTTGGTCGGCATTGGTCATTGCGGTGCTGCTCTTCGCCGCGTTCACGGTGCACCAACAACGATCCGCGAATCCCCTGATCCCTGTGGGGCTACTCTTCAGTGGGTTGTCGCAGGCGGCATCGTCTGTACCGGCCTTCAATTCGGCGCAGCCCTCGGCGTGTCCATTGCGCGACCATTGTTCCCGTTGGGAACGAGCACTTGGTGCTGGACCTGGCCGATTACAGGCGCGCACTGATCGTGCCCTCCGTCGACGGATACTCCACAGGTAGGCGCGAAACGGCTGCTGACCTTCTATCCAGCGTCATCACGAAGACATCTTCTGTTCGATTGCCCTCGCCATAACTCGCTTCAGAGGGTTCGCAGGTGCCTTCGGGTGTGGGAGTGGCGGGTTGTGGCGAGTTGGTCGAGTGCAGCCTGGGAGGCCGGGTCGGCGGCGCGGTAGACGATGAGTCGCAGATTCGCGTCGCCGAGAGGATTGAGGACGTCGTAACTCACGGTGATCGGCCCGACGTTCGGATGGTTCATCGGCTTGTTGCCCTCCGCTCGTACGGCGACGTCCCGCGATTGCCAGTAGGCGGAGAATTCGGCACTACCGGCTTCGAGTTCCTGTATCAGGACTACCAGGTCAGGATCATGCGCGTGGTCGACCCACGCTGCTCTCAGATCGGCAACAGCTCCGCGAATTACGCTGTCGCGGTCGCCGTAAAAGTCAATGAACCGATCGTCCAGGAAGCACATTCTCAGTACATTGCGTTCTCGTGCTGTTGTGCCGTCGAGGTCGAGAAGGAGGGTCGACATCGTGTCGTTCCATGCCAGGATGTCCAGGCGGTAGTTCAAGATCATGGCGGGCAATGGAGAGACATCGTCGAGAAGACGTGCAAGACCCTCGGGGACAGACGGTTTGGTACTGCGTTCGAGTTGACGATGTCCGGCCAACGTCAGGAGGTAGTCGATCTGGTCATCGGACAGCCTCAGTGCCCTCGACAAGGATTGCACTACCTGGGCCGACGGCCGAACGTCACGCGCCTGCTCCAGACGAATCAGATAGTCCACGCTCACGCCGGCGAGGGCTGCGACTTCCTCTCGTCGCAGCCCAGGCGTCCGGGAGGATCCGAGCCGTGGCGGCAGCCCCACCATCGACGGTTGAAGCGCTTCGCGCCGCGCACGCAGAAAGGCTGCCAACTCGTGGCGGGCGATGGGCTGCGGAGTCGAACTCACGTCCCCAAGGCTATGCCACACCGATGCTGAACAGCCTGGTACTGATCTTCCCAGGATGTCCTGAGCCTTCACGGACCAGGCGAGCGCAGGCATGGTCGACCACACATCGAACTGAGGAGTAACCGTGGCGGAATTGACCGATTATCGACTGCTGGGACGATCGGGACTGAGGGTCTCGCCGTTGTCACTGGGCGCCATGACTTTCGGCGACGCGTGGGGTTGCGTTGCGAGCAAAGACGAGGCTCGACGGATCTTCGACACCTACCTCGATCGAGGCGGAAACATGGTGGACACGGCCAACATCTACACCGACGGCCAGTCCGAGAGCTTTCTGGGTGAATTTGTCAGGGATCGAAGAGATTCCGTGGTGATCGCCACGAAGTACGCTGGTACGCGGAACCCATCAGACCCCAATGCGGGAGGTGGTAACCGTAAGAGCCTCGTAACCTCGGTCGAGGCAAGTCTGCGCAACCTGGATACGGACTACATCGATCTGTTGTACCTCCATGCGTGGGACGGGCTGACGCCCGGCGAAGAGGTCATCGCTGCGTTGGGCGAGCTGGTACGCAGCGGCAAGGTGCTCTATCTCGGCATCTCCGACGCGCCGGCTTGGGAGATTTCACGCATGCAGACGATCGCCGAGCTCCGGGGATGGTCGACCCTCTCCGCACTTCAGGTCGAGTACAGCCTCATCGAGCGAACCACCGAGCGTGACCTTCTACCGATGGCGAGCGGATCAGGACTCGGAGTTGTTCCCTGGTCACCGCTGGGTGGGGGAGTACTGACGGGCAAGTACACACCCGCTGACCTTCCTGAAGATGTGACGGCTATGCCGCGCAGTCGAAGTGATCACGCCGCGGCCGGCAACAGCTTGACCACTCGAGGACTCGAGGTCGCGAACGTCGTAGTCGACGTTGCGCAGCAATTGGGAGTCACCCCGGCTCAGGTCGCCATTGCGTGGACTCTCCACAACCCAGTGGTGACGAGCACTCTCGTGGGTGCGCGAACCGCAGAGCAGTTACAGAGCAACCTTGCTGCGCTGGACGTGGAACTTTCCGACGAGCATCTGACCCAGCTCGACGACGTCAGCGCGCCCGATCTGGGCTTTCCCCACGAGTTCCTGGCGCGTCCCATGGTGCAGGGCGTCATTCATGGGCACACGCGAACCCGCCGGCGGTGATGAGTTTGCGTTCGAGCGCGCTCGAAGTCATAGCGTCGCGGCATGACGAAGAGAAGCTGGATCATCACGGGGGCGTCGTCGGGTTTGGGACGAGCACTCACCGAAGAGGCTCTGGCAGCCGGTGACACGGTTGTGGGGGCTGTTCGTCGACCGAGCAGGTTGGACGACATGGTGCGTCGATACCCGGATACTTTGATGGCGGTCGAGTTCGACGTACGCAACACCGCAGCGGCACCACAGCTGATTGCGGCCGCGGCGGAGCGATTCGGAGCGGTCGATGTGCTGGTCAACAACGGTGGGGTCGGGCAGATCGGCGCTGCTGAGGAGGTGACCGATTCCCAGCTGCGCGACATGCTCGACCAGCATCTGTTCGGCCCCGCGGCCCTCACGCGTGCTGTGTTGCCTGGAATGAGGCGGCGGCGAACCGGATCGATCGTGCAGGTCAGCAGTCAGGGCGGCCGAGTGTCGTTCCACGGAGCGGGCTCGTACTCGGCCGGGAAGTTCGCCTTGGAAGGGTGGTCGGAAGCCCTGGCCGGCGAGGTCGAACAGTTCGGTGTTCGAGTCCTCATCGTCGAACCGAGCAGGTTCCGCACCGGGTTCAACGAAGCTGGCGTCCTCAACCTCGTCGACCCCAGCGACGTCTACGACGGACTGCTCAGCGCGGTCCGCACGGACATGCTGGCCGTCGATGGGAAGCAGGAAGGCGATCCGACGCGGGCGGCCCGGATCATCATCGAACTTCTGAACGGAGAATCCGCCCCGCTACGAATCCCGTTGGGAAGAGAAGCGGTTCGGCGATTGTCGGACGGCTACAGGTGGAACCTCGACGAGGTCGAGCGTCTCGCGGAGATATCGGCCAGTGCAGATTATCCGGGGGTTGCCGAGTCCGTCCGTCCAGTCTGAACCGCTGGCCAGGGCTATCGTGACGTCATGGCGACCGTTGATCTGATGGACAAGGCTATTGCTGCGCTGGCCCAAGCGGATGTATCGATGACGATCGACATCGTCCACGGACTGATCGAACCCGGTGAAGTAAGCGAGCCGATCGGGATTTCCGAGGTCGCGCAGCTCTTGGGTGTGTCGGCGCACACCCTCCGGTACTACGAACGGTGCGGGTTGATCGAGGTCGAACGAGACGCGCACGACCACCGCCTGTACGACGCCGCCGCGGTGCGCCGCTTGGTCTTTCTCACTCGAATGCGTCTGTCCGGCATGCCGATGCGTGATCTGCAGCACTACGTGGAGCTGGTCGATCAGGGGGACGATACCGTCCCGGAACGCCTGGATATACTCGTCGAACATCGGGACACCATTCGCAGACAAATTCTCGAGCTGCAATTATCCTTGGTAGCAACCGAATACAAGATTGCAACCTACGGCGGTGCGGCCGGCGAGTAGGTCTTGCGTCCCGTCAGGAAGAGCTACCGGCCAGGACGGCTGAGATGGAGGCGTCGAGGATGTCGATGCCGTCGTGTAGTTCGGTTTCGGTTGTCGTCAGTGGGGGAGCGATGCGGAAGATGCCGCCCATTCCTGGTAGCTGGACGATGTTGAGGTGCAGTCCACGCTCCAGGCAGGCGGTGGTCACTTTCTTGCCCAGGTCGTCGGCGGGGTTCTTCGACTCCTTGTCGGTGACGAATTCGAGTCCGCGTAGCAGGCCACGGCCCCGGACGTCGCCGACGACTTCGTAGGTGTCGCGCAGTGCGTCGAGGCGGTCGGAGAGCTGTTCGCCGAGTTTTGCGGCTTGCTCGACGAGTCCGTCGCGTTCGATGACGTCAAGCACGGTGTTTGCGACGGTGGCAGCCAACGGATCCGATGCGTGGGTGGTCAGGAACAGGAAACCTTTGTCGTTGCAGACGTTCTCGATCTCGTCGCCGGTGATCACCGCGGCGACGGGAAGCCCTGCGCCGAGAGTTTTGGACAGAGTCAGGATGTCCGGGAAGACCCCATCGCGTTCGAAGGCATACATCCGGCCGGTGCGGCCGAGGCCGGTTTGCGCTTCGTCGAGAACGAGCAGCATTCCGCGTTCGACACAGAGTTCTTTGAGCCGTGCCAGGTAGCCGACGGGCGGATCGATGATGCCGCCGGACGACAGGATGGGTTCGACCAGACAGGCCGCAAGTGCGCCGGTGGACTGTCTGTCGATGAGCGAGAAGCCGTAGTCGAGCTCGGTCTCCCAGTCGTAGGAGCCGTCGGCACGCCGAAACCGAGGCCGGTAGGAGTCAGGCGTCGGCAAGGTCAGATTGCCGGGGATCACCGGGCCGTATCCTCGTCGTCCGGCGGAGAAGGTCGCGGCCGCCGCGCCGGACGTCATACCGTGCCAGGACCGATCGAACGAGACGACCTCGTATCCGCCGGTGTACAACTTGGCCATTTTCAGAGCCGCTTCGTTGGCCTCCGCGCCGGTGGTGAGCAGTAGCGTCCTGCTGAGTTCCGGCGGGAGGGTGGCGGCGAGCTTGGTGGCGAGGTCGACCACGGGTCTGCTCAACATCCCGCTGAAGAGGTGGTCCAGCGATCCGACGGACTGCGACACCGCTCGAACGATGTCCGGGTGGGAATGGCCGAGGACTGCGCTCATCTGGCCCGAGGTGAAGTCCAGTATTGCCTGGCCGTCGCTGTCGTACACGTACGTGCCTTCGGCCCGTTCGATGATGCGGGGCGTGAACGTCACGCCGTAACGAATCAGGTGGCGATCGGCGTCGCTCCAGAAGCTGTCGGTGCTCATGGGCGTCTCCTCGATTCGGCGGCCCTCCGGTCACGCACAGACTAAGCCACGCGGTGCCGATCCGTCGGCCCATGACGAATGTCATCTCGATTCCGTGACGATGTCAGCCGAGCTCGTGATCCTGCGCACTGTTGCCGAACAGCGGACGACGACAAGATCGTAAGTGACCGAAAGCCAAGCTGCAGAACACGATAGAAGGAGTCATTATGAAGAAGCTCGCCATCCGCACCGCCACTGTCGCTGCCTTGATCGGAGGGCTCGGTGCTGCCGGCGCAGCAGTCGCCACGGCCGATACGGTGACCGAACTTGTCCCGGCTATGAACGGCGGCGCTTACTGCCTGGTCGTCCAGGACGACGGGACAGAGCAGTTGCTGTACAGCAGCTTCCGCTGCGACGAAGTACAGGCCGACATCGACGAGAAGGCCCGTCAGGACGAGCGTCGCGAAGAGCGCAAGGAAGAACGACGCGAAGAGCTCCTTCGCAACGGCTGATCGCACGGCAAGTCCATGAACGAAGTAGCTCTGCCGGAACAGATTTCGATCGAAGGGCTCATCAGCCCGCCCGACCGGCCCGGCGCGTCGATTTCACCGCCACGGACTCCGGGCACACGCCGCGTCGTTTATGTGGCAACGAGTGCGTCGACGAGTGCTCGGATGGCCGGGCTGGAATCTGCACTGCGGCGCCAGACGGCGTGCAGTTCACGGGTTGGTGGGCGACGCAGTTCGAGGGATACAAGGTGTTCGCCCAAAGGGGGACGTGCGAGTCGAGGGATGAGTGCGACGGCGTTCGTCGACGCCACCAAGGCGAGTTGGCTGGAGAAGTCGTCGACCAGGTGCCGGACGTCGGGACTGTCCGGCAGGTCGGCGACGACGCGTCGAAACCATTGGTGGCACACGGTTCCCGGTGGACTCGTCACCCAGGTGAGACCGGTCAGTGCGGAGGCGGGCAACGGGTGAACTTCGCGGGTGAGTGGGTGATCTCGATGGACGACGATGTCGCCGATGTCGGTGTGCAACGACCGTCGGTTCAGAGACGGCGGTGTGGGGGCGATGAGTCCGTCTGCGTCGTGCACGAGGGCGATGTCGGCGACACCCGAATCGACGCTGTGAATCGCGCGGTCTGGATCTTGTTCGGTGATCTGCAGGCTCAGCTGTGGGCATGCCGCGCCGAGGGCGCGCATCGCCGGAGCAAGCACACCGCGGATGGCGGTGGAGAAGGCTGCGACCCGCAGAGTGCCGCGCGGTGCACCGTCGGCCACGGAACGTGCGGCTTCGGCGCATCGTTCCAGTGCATCGAAGACGTCGGGAGAGGAGTCGACGAGTGCCTGGCCTGCCGGTGTCAGCACGACACCGCGCCCTGACTGCGCGAGAACCCGAAGACCCAGCTGGCGTTCGAGTCGCTTGATCTGCTGTGAGACGGCAGAGGCCGTGAAGCCGAGTTCGTCGGCGGCCTTCGCCAGGGTGCCGAGGGTGGCCACCGACTTCAGAGCGTGTAGCGATGCGACGTCGACCATGAAGCGATGCTACGCATTATCGGCGAAAAACCATCGCTGGACCGAAAGCTTACTGCGTCGCACACTTCTGTGCATGACCACCGAACAGCTCTTCGGCACCAACTGCGTCGCCATGGTGACGCCGATGACCAAGGATGGAGAGCTCGACGAGCACTCCCTCGGCAGGCTCGTCGACCATCTCGTCGCCACGGGGTGCGACGGAATCGTCGTCGCAGGCACGGCGGGGGAGGCGCCCACGCTGACGGACGCCGAGACGGAGAAGCTCGTCGCCGCGGTGGTGTCGCGAGTCGACGGACGAGCGAAGGTGACGGCCGGCGTCGGAACCTACGACACCGCGGCCAGCGTCGCGCGGGCTCGTCGCGCGGAAGCGGCGGGCGCCGACGGACTGCTCGTCGTCTGTCCCTACTACTCGCGCCCCACGCAGGCTGGCGTCGTCGCGCACTGCACTGCCGTCGCCGACGCGACGAATCTCCCGGTGATGTTGTACGACGTGCCGGCGCGGTCCGGCACGGCGTTCTCGCCCGAATCGTTGATTCTGCTGGCCGAGCATCCGCGAATCCGAGCGGTCAAGGATGCCAAAGGTGACCTGTACGAGGCCTCGACGGTGATGTCTCGGACATCTCTCGCCTACTACTGCGGAATCGACGAGCTCAACCTGGCGTACTTGGCAATCGGCGCAACAGGACTCGTCAGTGTGGTGGGCAATCTCGTCGGCGATCGGAACGCGGCCCTCGCGGATGCGGTGCGGCGAGGTGACCTCGTCTCCGCTCGTCGAATCCAGAACGAACTGCTCCCGCTCACCGACGCCGTCATGCGTACGTCTCAGGGCGCGATCATGGCCAAGGCAGCGCTGGCGGAGATCGGCGTCATAGACTCTGCGGCAGTGCGACTTCCGCTGCTCGAATCGCCTCCGGAGGATCTTAGACGCCTGTCCGCCGCGACGAGAGAGTGCTGAACGGCGTTCTACAGCTTTCTGAGCCTCGTCAACTGGACAGCGCTGCCGATTGCCACGATGGGCCAACACACGATGGCGATCCACTCGCTGGTGGAACGTTCGCCGTGAGTGATGTCGTAGATCGCCAATACGGTCAGTGCGATACCGATCACGAGGGTGATCCAGTTGAGCCGCATGCGCGTTGCCGTCGACGTGGTTGTCATGGGAAGAAATGTACGACCGGACGGCGGGTTTTGCTCCCGAATTGTCCAGATGAGCGTGCCGGTGCGGTACGCCGACGGCGTGCGGCGTCCGGTCCGGGGTTAGTGTGACCCGGAGACTCGGACAAAGGGTGTGGGATGAGCGTCGTCGACGAAAAAGCCGGTAGATCTCCGTGGGAACCGCAGGAGATGCCGCGGCCGAACCGGGCAGCACGGCCGGATGCGGACCCGTTCTACGTCGCGCCCGACGGCTTCGAGGAGGCTGCGCCGGGTGATGTCCTGCGGTTCCGTGAGGTCGAGGTGGCGCTGTACGGGAAGATTCCGCAGCAGGTCGACGCGTGGCAACTGCTGTATCGGACGTCCGATCTCCACGGATCGCCGCAGGTCAGCGTCACCACCGTCTTGATGCAGCGCGGAGCGGTTGCCGAAACTCCGCGCCTCCTGTCGTATCAGTGCGCGATCGACGCGGTGTCGGCCACGTGCTTTCCGTCGTACGCGCTGCAGCGGGGCGCAAAAGCGTGGGGCGCGGTTCCGCAATTCGAGTTCGTCCTGGTGCTGCATGCGCTGCGCCGCGGCTGGGTCATCTCGATCCCGGACCACGAGGGTCCGGACGGGCACTGGGGCTCGCCCCGTGAGCCCGGCTTCTTCATCCTCGACGGGGTCAGAGCCTCGTTGCGGTTCGCACCGGCCGGACTGACCGACGACACCAAGGTCGGTCTGTGGGGCTACTCGGGCGGAGGGCTCGCGACGTCCTGGGCTGCGGAGATGGCCCCCGAGTACGCACCGGAGATCGCACTGGTCGGGGCGGCCCTCGGCTCACCCGTCGGCGATCCTGCGTCGGCTTTCACCAGGCTGAACGCGACGTTGCACGCCGGTCTGCCCACCTTGGTGGTCGAAGGGTTGCGTAGGACGTACCCGGATCTGGACAGGGTGGTCAGAGCCCACGTCAATGCCGACGGGCTGGCGTTGCTCGAGTCGGTGGACGACCTGACCACCGTCGCTGCCGTGCGCAAGCTCGCGAAGCACGATCTGGACAGGTACATCGACATTCCGCTCGCGGATCTGCTGGCCACACCGGAAATCCTCGAGGTGTTCGAGGCTATTCAGCCCGGCAGAACCGCTCCCACCGTCCCGATGCTCGTGGTGCAGGCCGTCCACGACCAGATCATTGCCGTCGACGATGTGGACGGACAGGTCGACCGCTACCTCGACAACGGGGTCCACGTCACGTACCTGCGGGACCGACTCAGCGAACATCTGTCCCTGCACCCCCTGTCCGCTCCGCTCACCCTCGACTGGCTACAGGACCGGTTCGACGGACGCCCGGTGCCGCCGTCGGGCGTCACCACGGTCTGGTCGACGGCGTCGTCCTTCGGCGCGGTCCGTGACCTTCTCGCGCTGGCGTGGTCGACGACGATGGCGGTCCTGGGCCGCCGGCTGTGAGTGAAAATGTGTCCTGGGGGACACATTTCCACTCACCTGGGGTCTTGCTTCTGCTGCTCTCGTTCGGCGCAGGTGCGACGGATGCGTTCGCCTTCCTCGCACTCGGCGGCGTTTTCACCGCGAACATGACGGGCAATCTGGTGCTCGTCGGACTGGTCGGCCGGGACGATTACCTTGCCAGCCTGGTCGGGGCCGCGATCGCCATCGCTGTGTTCTTCGTGGTCCTGCTGGCAGGGTTCCGCTACGCGCACCGCTCCGAGCGCGTCCCGACGTTGCCGTTGCTGGGGACGGCTGCGGCCGTCCAGGTGCTCACCCTCATGGGGTGGTGGCTCGATGTAGGCGCCGTCGTCGCTCTGGTGGCGATGTCCGCGGCGGCGATGGCGTTGCAGACGGTGGTCGCGCGCTCGTCGCTCCCCGAGGGCGGATTGTCCTCGACGTTCGTCACCGGAACGATGGTCAACATAGCCGACGACCTGGCCCGGGGCAGGACCGAGCATCTTGCGCTCAGGCTGGGCGCGATTGCCGCCTTGGTCGCGGGATCGTTCGCCGGTGCCCTGTCGATTCACGCCGAACCCCGACTCGGTCCCCTCGTAGCCGCGGTCGTCGCCTGTATCGGGTTGGCCCTGGCCGCTTTCGTCGTTCGCCGCTGACTTGCGTTGCGGCCTGCCGAGGTCGATACTCGAACTAATAGTTGTGCATCTACAAGTATTGGATTTCGATGAGCGAACTGACCAAGCGGCACCGCTACCTTGTGCTCGCAATCTGCTGCATGAGCTTGTTTCTCGTCAGCATCGACAACACGATCGTCAACGTCGCGCTGCCGGCGATCGGGTCCGACCTGCGGGCATCGGTGTCGGGTCTCCAGTGGATCATCGACGCATACACCTTGGTGCTGGCGTCGCTGCTGATGCTCGGCGGCTCGAGTGCGGACCGGTTCGGCCGCAAGAAGTTCTTCATGATCGGTACGGCACTGTTCATCGCCGGATCGTTGCTGTGCAGTGTCGCGCCGTCGTTGGGCTGGCTCGTCGCGTTCCGCATGGTGCAGGCCGTCGGAGGGTCGATGATGAACCCGGTGGCCATGTCGATCATCACCAACACCTTCACCGATCCGAAAGAACGCGCAGGAGCGATCGGAGTGTGGGGTGGCGTGGTCGGAATCTCGATGGCGGGAGGCCCGCTCATCGGCGGCGCACTGGTCACGTCGGCGGGTTGGGAGTCGATCTTCTGGGTGAACGTGCCGATCGGCCTGATCGCGCTGTTCATGACGTGGAAATTCGTTCCCGAATCCAAAGCGGCGCATGCACGACGCTTCGACCCGGCCGGGCAGGTGTTGATGATCGTGCTGCTTGCCAGCGTTGTGTTCACCATCATCGAGACGCCGACGAAGGGATGGTCTTCGCCGACGATCCTTGCCACTGCCACCATCGCTGTGGCGTCACTCCTCGGATTCCTGTACGTGGAGACACATCGGACCGAACCCCTTGTGGAACTGAGCTTCTTCCGCAGCGTTCCGTTCTCCGGGGCGACCGTCATCGCGGTGTGTGCGTTCGGGTCGCTCGGCGGATTTCTGTTCCTCAACACGCTGTATCTGCAGGACGTGCGCGGATATTCGCCGCTGCACGCCGGCCTCTACACGCTCCCGATGGCGTTGATGACGCTGATCCTCGCGCCGATATCGGGTCGGCTCACCGGCTCTCGCGGACCTCGAATCTCGCTGGTGGTGGCAGGAGTCGGCTTCATCGTTTCGTCCCTGATGCTGACCCAGCTGACGGCGACGACGTCCTTCGCGTGGCTTGCTCTTCCCTACCTCGTGTTCGGTATCGGATTCGGGATGGTCAACGCACCCATCACCAACACCGCTGTGTCCGGAATGCCCCGTAGCCAAGCAGGAGTCGCGTCGGCGGTGGCATCGACGTCTCGGCAGGTGGGCCAATCGCTCGGTGTCGCAGTGGTGGGGTCGATCGTCACCGCCGGTCTCGTCGGCACCTTCGCCGACGGGTTCGTCGACGCCGCCCGTTCGGCGTGGTTCGTCATGACTGGTGCCGGAATCATCGTCCTCGCACTTGCTTTCGTCACGACCGGTTCGTGGGCTCGCGGCACAGCAGAGCGGGTTGCGGATCGGTCGTCGGAGCTCGTGGCATGAGCGCGGAGGACGTGTGGGGTGACATCCGTACGCTTGTCTTCGACCGAGCCGATCCGCACCGCGCCGTGGTCGCGGCGACAGGAGAGAGCTTCTATCGGTGCAAGGTACTTCGGCGACTGGTGCCCGGCCCTCTGTCGGCCGGAGCGCTCGCGGAACGACTGAACACCGACCCGCCGTATCTCTCGGTGACGCTGAAAGAGTTGGAATCTCGTGGATACGTGGTACGCACCGAAGACCCTGCCGACCGGAGGCGCAGGGTCGTCGAACTCACCGACTCCGGACGTGAGCTGGCCGACCGGGCGAATGCTGCACTGAACGCACCGCCCGCGGAGTTCGCGAATTTATCGGCCGACGAATTGGGGCAACTCGAGACGTTGATGGGTAGGCTGCTCCGAAGCTGACAGGCAAACCTGGTGCTAACTCTCGGTACCCGGCATCCGGTCTGCACCCCAGCTGCGTTCGATGTAGCCGATGGTGTCCTGCACTGCCGATGCGGGAACCTTGTCCGGCTCGCCGTTCTCCAGCGGATCGGTGTGGAAGATGTACAGCCGAGACGCGAACTGCTCGAACGGAAGTGAGCCTTCGCCCGCTTTCTCGCCGTTACCGGCCGTGCCGACGACGACGCCGTCGCCCCAGTCCTGACCGCTGTCGTTGTTCGGGTTGAAGAAGTAGACCCGCATGACAGCGTCGGGGTCGGGGGCGACGCGCAGGATCGTGATGGCGTGCCACCCGATGTACCGTGCGGCGCTGTCGGTGACGGCGACACCCGCAGGCTGGGGGTGCACCAGCGGTTGGCCCCCGTTGTATTCGAGATGGTACGACGCGTAGAACTGCCGAACGAAGTCGTCCAGGTCGATCAGGTTGCCCGTTGCGACATCGACGTCGATGTTGAATCCGCGTGCGGACCACCAGCCGTGGAACTCCGGGTTGACCCACTTGTGCGGATCCCCGGGGCGGTCGGCGCACCTACGAATCATCTCTGCGTAGATGCGATCCAGATGCGGAACCAGGAGCTGCGACACAGGATCCAGGTCGAGGGGAGCAGTGGTGGCCACGCCACCGGAGCTGTCCTTCGACGACAGTGGCTGCCCCTCGAAGTGCATGACGATCTCGTCGTCGCGCGCGGCCCACACCACCATCTGCAGGAGGTAGTCCGGGTCGTTGTACGCCCACATCGACAGCGCGCGAGCGGACTGGCACGTCGGATTGTCGCCCTGCCCGACGCCCAGCGGTTGCCCGAGCATCGACAGAAGCCCACCGAGCAAACGGGATTCGGGCTCCGGCGTCGGGCCGAACACGTCGACGAGCCGCTGACGTACGCCTGGTTCCAGTCGAAGCGCCAGCTGCCGCCACAGCGACGGCACGATCGGCGGTTGGTGCAGGATGCCGCGGTCGAGCATCAGGGCGATGCCGTACAGGCATTGCGCGGCATCGGGATGCACGGCTTCGACGATCAAGCAGTGGACCAGCTCCGGGTACCGCTGAAGGCAGGTACGTCCGGTCTCGGAGACGCCGAGTGCTTCACCGAGCAGATAGGTGTTGTGCTCGATCAGGAATCGAACCAGCGTCGCGTGGTACGGCGAGACCAGACCGGTGTCGTGCATGGCCCGGGCGAACCCGCGAGCCTCGAACTCGAGACCCTCGGCGTCCATGGCGTCGAGGCGTGAGCGATACACGTCGACGCCCGGATCCTCGCGGCACGCCTCCGTCGGACCGAACAACGCCGAGATCAATCGATCCAGACCTTGCCCCGATGCCCCGAGATCCACCTCGGGGTCCTCGCGGTACACCGCGATGCGGGTCACCATGGCTTTGATGTGGTCGACCTGAATGGGCCTCTGCCGCAGTACCCGCCAGATCTCGTCGCCCAATTTGTCGAGAACGCTGTCGTATCCGATCTGGTCGGCGACGTAGCCGAACAGATCTCGGATGAGGTGCGCGACCCGGCCGAGCTTCACGCGCTCGGCCTCCGACGGTGCGGAGAACAGCACCTCGAGGTTCATCGCCAACACTTGCGACAGAAAGTGTTTCGCGTCCTCGGCACTGACCGAAGGGTGCGTGTACTCGCCTGCAGCGATTGCTACCAGTCGAAGCTCGCTCGTCGCCTCGAGGACGACGGTATCGATCACACCACTGCGCAGGGACGGCCCGACGAAACCGGGCACCAGGATGTCCGGATGCGCCCAGTCGGTACCGGTGAACAGCCCCGCTTCGTCCAACGCTGCGGCACGTTCACGGACTGCTGCGCATCCACCGCGTTGCAACAGAACTCGATGCAGCGCGTCGAGGACACGTTTGACCTTGGTGGTCTTGGAGAATTCAGGGGCCCCCGCCAATGCTTCGGTGGCGTGGTCGAGTTGTGCGACGCGACTGACCAGCGCCTGGTCGACGGGTGGGTCCAATGTCTGTGACGGACCGGTCGAGAAGTCCCCGAAGTCTTGCCTCACACGTAGAAG
Organism: Rhodococcus sp. RS1C4; assembly: GCF_002258225.1. Lineage (NCBI taxonomy): Bacteria > Bacillati > Actinomycetota > Actinomycetes > Mycobacteriales > Nocardiaceae > Rhodococcus > Rhodococcus sp. RS1C4. The sequence continues at coordinate 44,807 of NZ_NOXZ01000023.1, forward strand.
TCCAGTTCTTCCTGATGCTTCAGCAGGTCACGCATGCGGTACGGGTCGTCGCCGAAGAAGTACAGCAGACCCCAGTGCGTGCCGAAAGCTGTTCGCTTGGTGACGGTTTCCTCGACGGGTGCCGAGAGGTCGTTGGTTTCGTAGTAGTCGTGCTCGGCGGTTTCGGCAGGAATCTCGAGGTGGCTGACGACGCGCCGGCGTGGGTACACGCCGAAACAGCCGGCGATGCCGGTGGCGTCCTCGACCTCGGTCGGGAAGAACGCGTCGATCTCTTCCTCGGTGGTCTTCGGGTCGAACGCCAGCGCGAGCCCTTGGTAGGCGTTGAAGCCGTAGGCACGCTCGAGGAGCTCGAACACCTTGAAGCCCGGTGGCCGGTACGCGACTTCACCGAAGTACATCTCGCCGTCGCTGGTGACGAAGTATTCCGGATGCACGAATCCGAACTCGATGTCGAAGGTCTTGATGAGCTTCTCGATCTGCGCGGTGATCTGCGGCCGGTACTTCTCGAGCTCCGGAGTTGCGGGCACGAACACCGAGTACCCGAGCGTCACGTACTCGGAGATGTTGAGGAACTTGATCTTTCCGTTGTGGATCCACGCTTCGACGGCGAATTCCCAACCATCCAAATGCGATTCCATCAGCACCGGGAACTCGTCGTCGGGAATGGAGTCGACCTCGTCGGGAGTGCGGATGACGCGGTGCCCGAGGCATCCGGCCTTGTCGAAGGCCTTGAGGTGGATGGGATCGTTGGGGTCACCGTCGAGCTTGAGCAATGTCTGATTGACCCGGCGGAGGAATCGGACGACGTCTTCTCGGTCGTGCGCCTCCTCGAAGATGCCGACGCGGATGCCGCCGAGCTGCGCGCGACGCTTCATCAGCGCCTTGTCTCGCAGCAACATCGCTTGACCGAACAACCGTGGATTACCGAGCAGAACGGAGTTGATGGCACCCGCCCACTCGACAGTTTCCTCGTACAGCGGGATCGCGACGTCGACACCGCGATCCTGCAGTGCCTCGGCGATCTCGAGCGAACGGTCGTTGATGCGCTCGAAGTTCCAGGAGATGTACGGAATGTCGTGTTCGGTGCAGTACTGCTCGGCCCATTCGGGTGCCACGACCACGTACCGACGGTCGAATGCATCCAGGGCCTCCACCGCGGCGAGACTCCAGCCCAGTAGTGCGACGTAGCCCTTCTCCGGATTCTTCTCCAGTCGTGTGGGCTGCGGCATACATGGTCCTTTCCGTCGGAAACGTGTCGTCAGGTCGTCCCGTCCACCGTACAGAGGGCAGTGCGCAGGGCAAATCGCGCACGCGTGTCCCCGTCGCGACGTGCGGTGGTCACCGCCGGGCTAGCGCTGGTTGACGTCGACGGCGCCGCGGACGAGATCCGAGAAGCCTTTCTCGTCGACGACGTCTCCGGAGTGGATGTCGATCGCACGGCGCGTTCCGGCGTCGAGGCTGGCGTTGAAGATGCCCGACGGATCGGCTACGGACGCGCCCTTCGCGAAGGTCACCTTGACTTTGTCCTTGTAGGTCTCGAGCGTGCAGAGCAGCCCGTCGAGGCTGAACGTGGGCACGCCGTCGGGGTTGGACGGCTTGCGCCACTTCACTTCCTCGGTGACGCCTGGGGCCGCGGCGAGAATCAGTCCTCGGAGGGTGTCCACGGTGTCGATCCGCCAGTCTGCGCTCATGGCGAAAGACTACTGGCGTCGGCGCCACAATCGCAGGACGACGTACGTGTTCGCGACGAGAACCGCGATGTACGGCACCACGAACAACGGCGTGCCCGACGGTGTCAACGCCGAGACCCAGTCGGCCGGGTCGCCGTCGACGACGGGGCGGAACAGGTCGGTGATCTCGGCGGTGACGAGAACGGTCATGCCGAGGATTGCAGTGATGTTGCCGAACGTCGACACCGCCCGGCCGGCCCGAAAATCGCCGATCATCACCAGTGCCGCCACGCAGGCGACGATCATGATGGGAGCGAACACCGTCAGGCCGAACACCGCATACAGATTCCAGTCGCCCAGTGCGCCGGGAAGAAGATCCTGATGGTCGATCAGTGCTACGACCGGCATCGTCAGAACCAGAACGAGTAGCGGCGCAACTCCGACGGTCAATACCCATTCGATATCGCGAGGGCTGCGGGTGCGGTGCCCGACGGCCGTCGTTTGGGGGTATTTGTCCGCTTCGTGCACGGACCTACAGTGCCATACGCGCAGGTGAGATCGAAACGGTTCTCCGCAGGCCAGGCCCGGGATCTGCAAGAATCGACCGATGATCGACGACGTAGGGCTACGACGGGATTCGCTCGTGCGGATCCTGGAGGTCGTGCGCGGCCTGGGCGTCGGCGAGGGATTGGAAGTCACCCTCGCGCGCGTCGCTGCAGCCGTCGTCGATGTGCTGGGTTTCGGTGCCGTCGTCGTCAACGTCAAGGTTCCGGGCGGCGGCCTCGTCGTCTCGACGGCGACAGGCCCTCCCGAGGTCCGCGACATGGTCGGCGAGACGATGACGCACGAGGTGTGGCTGGGTCTGCTGGACGCATGCGAGCGGTGGGGAGAACTACGGTTCCACGAGAACCTGGCGGAGGTCGATGCTCTCGGAGGCGTGTCCTATCGTGACCCGCACCGAACTCACTACCTCTCCGCATCGCCGGATGGTGAGCGGAGGATCTGGCAGCCCGAGTACGCGCTTCTGGCGCCGATGTGGGCCGGGGAGAACGCGCTGCTCGGTGTTCTGAGCGTCGATCTCCCGATCTCCGGGCTGATCCCGGACGCCGAGCAGTGCGCGATGTTGGAATTGTTCGCAGGCCAGGCCGGCGCAGCCATCGCGGAAGCGGCGAGGATCGGTGATGCCGAGGACCAGCAACTGCAGTACCGCGCAGTGTTTCTCGATTCGCCGATTCCGACGGCGATGCTCGGGCTCTACTCCACCGTCGTCGAGGTCAACAGGGCGTTCGAGGAGCTCACGGGGCGGATCGAGTGCGAGCTCCGCGGTCTCGATCTGACCGCGGTGTTCGGCGCCGAGACCAGGCACGCAGGCGTCGAGGACCGTCGCGTGTTACGTGTGGACGACGAGGAACGATGGGCGCACGTCCGGGTCCAGCGCATCGAAAGTGCTTACGGCACAAGGTTCGTGTGCACTGCCGAGGATCGCAGCGCATCACACCTCGCTCTCGACCACCTGCGCCTGCGCGCGGAGCGCGACGACCTCACCGGACTCGGGGTCAAGAGCCTCGCGATGACGGAACTTCGTGATCGGCTCGAGCATCAGGCCGAGGACGACCTCGTCGCATTCCTGTTCTGCGATCTCGACGGCTTCAAAGCCGTCAACGACGGGCACGGCCACCTCGTCGGCGACCGCGTTCTGACGGAAATTGCTGCGTGCCTGCGTGAATGCGTCGAGGACGGTGACCTCGTGTGCAGACTCGGCGGCGACGAATTCGGGATCGTCGCCACCAGGACAACGGTGGACGGCATCGAGGATCTCGCGCGCCGCTGCGTCGGGAAGCAGAGTTCCGTCCACGGCAGGATGTCCGTCGGAGTGTGCATCGTCCCGGCGGGGAGCGGCAGGACGGCCGAGGCGGTGGTCGAGGCCGCCGATTCGATGCTCTATCGGACCAAGGGCGACGGCGGTGGCAACTGGCGGAGCACCGTGCTCGGGCCGGCTGTCGGGAAGCTCAGCTGATTTCTTGACTCCTCTCGGCGGGCTGTGCGAACCTGAAACGGTGACCGAGCGATCGCTCGGTCGGCCCAACTTCGAGGAGCGCGCCGGTGTCGATCGATCTGACGTATCCGCCCCAGGTCCAGACCGTGATCGACAAGACTCGGACGTTCGTTCGTGAGACGGTGTTGCCGATCGAGGACAAGTTCCTCGGAAACATCGCCGATGCGGGCGGAGACGAACTGCGGATTTCTTTGCAGCAGGCAGCCAAGGATGCAGGCGTCTTCGCGCCGCACGCGCCCGTCGAATACGGCGGGCTCGGACTGAACATGAGCGATCGCGCTCCCGTGTTCGAAGAGGGCGGCTACTCGCTGTTCGGTCCCGCTGCACTGAACATCGGCGCCCCCGACGAAGGCAACGTGCACATGCTCGCCCACATCGCATCCCAGGGCCAGAAGGAACAGTTCCTCGCGCCCCTGGCGTCCGGCGACGTGCGCTCCGCGTTCGCGATGACCGAGCCGGCCCCCGGTGCAGGCTCCGACCCGTCGGCCTTGACCACGGCCGCAGTCAAAGTCGACGGCGGATGGAAGGTCGACGGGCAGAAGTACTTCATCACGGGCGCGGACGGCGCCGGGTTCTTCATCATCATGGCCAGGACCGCGGGCAAGCCGGGTGACCGCGGCGGTGCGACGATGTTCCTCGCGCCGGCCGACACCCCCGGCATCAAGGTCGGCAGGCACATCGGAACCCTGGACAAAGCAATGATCGGTGGACACTGCGAGGTGTTCTTCGACAGCGTCTTCGTCCCCGACGAGAACGTGCTCGGTGCCGTCGACGAAGGCTTCTCCTACGCGCAGGTCCGCCTGGGACCGGCGCGCATGACCCACGTGATGCGATGGCTCGGTGCCGCCCGCCGCGGCCACGACATCGCCGTCGATCACGTAGCGCGTCGAGAGGGATTCGGATCCACGCTCGGCGATCTCGGTATGGTGCAGAAAATGGTCGCGGACAACGAGATCGACATTGCCGCGACGCGCGCGCTGCTGGTACAGGCCTGCTTCGCCCTCGACCAGGGATCACACGCTGGGAACGAGACGTCGATCGCCAAAACCTACGCGGCCGAGGCAATTTTCCGCATCGTCGACCGCAGCATTCAGATGTGCGGCGGACTCGGAGTGTCCGACGACCTGCCGTTGGCCAGGTTGTCCAGGGAAGTCCGCCCGTTCCGCGTCTACGACGGACCCTCCGAGGTACACCGCTGGGCCATCGCCAAACGAGTCGTCGGCGCAGCCAAGAAGGCAGCGCGTCAGGCCGCCGACAAATGACCGAACTCCCAGGAATGAACACTCCCGCTCTCGCCGTGTTTCTCGGCGAGAACGGCGTGGCACTCGACGGCGAGCTGCGCGTCGAACTGATCAGTGGCGGCCGATCGAACCTCACCTACAAGGCGTTCGACGACACGAACGCCTGGGTCGTTCGCCGTCCCCCGACGAGCGGTCTCACCCCGTCGGCACACGACATGGCCCGCGAGTGGGCAGTGACCAGTGCGCTGCAATCCACCGACGTACCCGTCGCCAGGACCGTGGCCTTCGACCGCGACGGAGATGTATTGGGCGCTCCGGCAACTGTTGTCGAGTTCGACCCGGGTACGGTCATCAGAACCCGCGAGGACCTGGACGCCCTGTCCGACGACGACGTCGCGGCCAACACGTCCGAACTGATCCGCGTACTCGCCCGCCTGCACCACGTGGACTACGACGCAGCGGGCCTCGGCTCGTTCGGCAAGCCCGCGGGATTCGTCGGGCGCCAGGTCAAGACATGGGCTCGCCAGTGGGAAGCCGTCAAGACGCGCGACCTCCCCGATGTCGAGAAGTTACGGGACAAACTGGAAGCGGCGGTACCGTCGTCGTCCGGTGCGTCCATCGTGCACGGCGACTACCGGGTCGACAACGTCATCCTCCGGCGCGGGAATCCAGGTTCCGTTGCCGCAGTGGTGGACTGGGAGATGTCCACCCTCGGCGACCCGCTCACCGACGTCGCCCTGATGTGCGTGTACCGGCAACCGGTGTTCGACGCGGTCCTCGGCACGGCTGCGGCGTGGACCAGTGACCGCTACCCGTCCGCGGACGAACTCGCCGAGATGTACAGCCGAGAAACCGGTTCCGGATTGTCCGACTGGAACTTCTACCTTGCCCTCGCCAACTTCAAACTCGGCGTCATCGGCGAAGGCATCACGCACCGAGCGTTGTCCGGCTCCGACTCCGGGCCGGGGGCAGCGTCGGCAGCAGAAGCAACACAGGAATTCATGGCGTCGGGACTCCGCGCGATCGAGGGGAAGAAGTGAAATCTGCACTGGTCACCGGTGGATCGCGCGGCATCGGTCTGGGAATCGCCACTCGCATGGCGCACCTGGGCTACTCGTTGACGATCACGGCGCGCGATGCCGCCGCTCTCGAGGAGGTCGCCGAAGACCTCGGGAAGGCAGGTGCTCCCCAGGTGGTGACGGTGGCCGCCGACCTCGCCGACCGGGACGCCGCCGACCGAATCACCGGCGCGCACGCGAACGCGTACGGATCCATGAACGCACTGGTCCTCAACGCAGGCGTCGGAACGGCAGGCCGCATCGAGGACTACCCGATGCGCCGCTTCGACAAAACACTCGACGTCAACCTCCGGGCGCCGTTCCACGTGCTGCAGAACTCGATCCCGCTCATGCGCACTGCCGTCGACGCCGACCCGGACAACGGAGCCAAGGTCATCGCCCTCGCATCCATGGCGGGCGTCTACTCCGAAGCAGGACTCGCCGTCTACGGCGCCACCAAGGCGGCCATGCTGTCGCTCGTCGAAACCCTGAACGCCGAGGAAAGCGCCAACGGCATCAGCGGAACGTCCATCGCGCCCGGTTACGTCGACACCGACATGAGTGACTGGACCAAGGACAAGATCCCCGGCGAATCCATGATTCGGGTCGACGACATCGTCGAACTCGCGGCCGGCATCCTGTCCCTCTCCTCCCGTGCAGTCGTACCTCGCCTGGTGGTCACCCGCGCCGGGGCCGGGCTGGGAGCGTAGCCGATAACAATCGAATGGATTGGTACACCCGCTTTCGATTGAAGACTCGCCGGTTTGCCACCCGGTCTGTGGACGAAGTTGCCCCACAATCGTTTTGGTGTGCAAAACTGCCGGTGGACACGGTCGTCGGAGCCGTCTCGAGCGCGGGGGTTTCATGGTTCACGCATGGCGTTTCGTTGTGTTCTGCGCGGTCCTCGTCGTGGGCTGGGCCGGTATCCCCACCCTCGCTGCCGCGGAACCGTCGGCCCCGAGGATCGATAGTCGAGTGGACGTCAGCACCACCCTCACCCAGCTCGCGGTGTACTCGCCGAGCATGGATCGAATCATCGACGTCCAGGTGTTGACCCCGGAGACCGAGAGCGGCCCCCGTCCGTCGCTGTACATGCTCAGCGGCATCGGTGAGGAGGACCCGACCAACAGCATGTGGCTGCGCAAGGGGGGAGCTGCCGAGTTCTTCCGCGACAAGAACGTCAACGTCGTGCTTCCGCTCGCCGGGCCGGGAAGCTTCTACGCCGACTGGCAGCGCGACGACCCGAAGCTCGGGCGGTACAAGTGGGAAACCTTTCTGACGCAGGAGCTTCCGCCGCTGATCGACGAGGAGTTCGACGGCAACGGCCGCAACGGTATCGCCGGCTTGTCGATGGGTGCGCAGTCGGCGATGATGCTGGCGTCGCGTAACCCAAGTCTCTACTCGGCCGTCGGTGCGTACAGTGGCTGCTTCGCCTCGGCGGAACTGTTGGGCCAGGGCAGTATGCGCGGGATCGTCACGGCCTTCGGTGGCAACGCGGACAACATGTTCGGGGGACCGCTCGACCCGGCCTGGGCGGCTCACGACGTATTGGTCAACGCCGAAGCGCTGCGTGGCACATCGATCTACGTCTCCGTCGGAACCGGGTTGCCGGGGCCGCACGAGAAATTCGAGACCGCCAAGGACTGGGACGTCGTTGTGGTGGGTGGCCTCATCGAGGTGGGATCGAACTTCTGCACGCATCGACTGGACGACCGGTTGCGTGAGCTCGCCATCCCCGCCACTTTCGATTTCGAGGACGTCGGCACCCACTCGTGGGCGTACTGGGTCGATCAACTGCCCAAGAGCTGGCCTACCCTCGCCGCCGGCCTCGGGTTGTGAGTTCGAGAACCGAGACCAACGTCTCCACTGCGCGAGGGAAGGCACGGTCGCTCGGTGCGGAGAATCCCACCAGGATTCCGTCGGGCATGACGTCGGACTCGACCTCGGCGGCGCTTGGATGCCTGAACCAGCCGAGACCCTCGACGGCGAGGCCGGCCTCACTCGCACCGGCCAGCACGTCGGACTCCGAGCCGGGAGGAAGCGTCAGGACGGCCTGTAGGCCGGCGGCGATTCCCATCGTTCCGATTTCGGGTACCCGCTCCCGCAGGGCATCGACGAGCGCGTCTCTTCGTCTGCGATATTTCAGTCTCATCGCCCGAACGTGACGGTCGTAGGCGCCGGTGGTGATCAAGTCCGCGAGGGTCAACTGATCCAGAGCACTCACCGTTGCCTCCCTGACGCCTTTCGCGTCCAGAATCGGGTCGAGCAGGTGCTCCGGCACCGCCATCCACCCAACACGTACGCCGGGTGAGAGAGACTTCGAGATCGAGCCTGCGTAGAGCACCCGATCCGGATCCAGGCCCTGCATTGCTCCCACCGGCGTTCGGTCGTAGCGGAATTCGCCATCGTAGTCGTCCTCGACGACAAGTCCGTCGGTGGCGCGGGCCCAGTCCACCGCCGCGGTTCTTCGCTGCGGGTGGAGGGAGACGCCCGTCGGGAACTGGTGGCTTGGCGTGAGCACCAGCGCAGCTGCCTCGATCGGCTCATGGGTTCGGCCACCGTGCTCGTCGACGCCGATCGGCACGGTCGGGCCCGAGGTGTCGAACAGGCGCCGGTGGAACGGCAGGCCGTACGACTCGACCGCGAACGGTCCGGAGACGACCGACGTGAGGATCTGCGCTGTCTGAGAGAAGCCGGAACACACGAGAATTCGTCGCGGATCACTGCGAACTCCGCGGGTACGGGCGAGGTACCCGGCCAGTGCGCGTCTCAGTTCGAGTCGGCCGTGTGGATCGCCCGGTCCGAACGCGTCGACGGGCGCGCCGCTGACCGCTCGGCGTGCCGCGGCCATCCACGCCGCGCGCGGAAACGCTGACTGATCAGGACGGCCCGGCCGAAGGTCGTGCTCGGGACGCAACTCCGGCCGCACCGTCGACGACGCCGCGCGCACCGATGCCGCTCCGCGATGCGCGACGCGGGTACCCGAGCCTCGGCGGGCGTCGAGCCACCCTTCGGACACGAGCTCACCGTAGGTCTCGGCGACCGTGTTGCGGGCGACGCCGAGATCGGCTGCCAACGCGCGGTACGACGGTAACCGGGTGCCCGGCTCCAGCCGCCCGGTCGCGATGGCGTCGCGCAGGGCGCGTCCGAGCGCGGACCGCCGCGAGCCGGTCGGGGCGAGATCCAGGTGAAGGTCGATCCCCGAATCGACCACGATTTCTGCCACGGAATTGAACCTTATTGCGGTCATCGAGGCGTCGTAGCGTTCCGGTCATGACAACACGCATCAACTTCGCATCCGCATCCCCGGCCGTGCGCACGGCGCTCGTCGCTCTCGACGTCGCCGGCCGCAACGGCATCGACCCAGCCTTGGCCGAACTGATCAAGATCCGAGCGTCACAGCTCAACGGCTGCGCGTTCTGCCTGCACATGCACACCACCGACGCCAGGAAGGCAGGCGAGAGCGAGGAGCGCTTGGCTCTCGTCGCGGTGTGGCGAGACGCGAGCAACTTCTTCGACGAGAAGGAACAGGCGGTACTCGCGCTGACCGAACAGGTCACGCTCATCTCGCAGGGAGGAGTGTCCGACGAGGTGTACGAGCGTGTCGCGCAGCACTTCGACGAGCACCAGATCGGTCAGCTGCTGGCTCAGATCTTCACGATCAACGCCTGGAACCGCATCGGCGTGTCCACCCACCTGGTGCCGGGTGTGAACAATCCGGGCCGCTCCGCCTGAGGGCGAGTGGGAATCGACGTAGTCGCTCAGGGGGAGCACGGAGATCGGAAAGGACAAACTGCACGTGCCGACACCGCAAGAGTGGTCGATTCCTCCATAGGCCGAGCGCTCTCCAACCCATAACGTGTCCCAGGTCACTCTCACCACCGAGAAAGCCGAGACACATGCCTGCAGACGCACCGAAACCCGATATCGAAACGCGGGTGGTCAAGAAGGTCGCCCGACGGATCATTCCGTTCCTGGGTCTGGCCTACTTCGTCAACTACCTCGACCGAACGAACATCGGGCTCGCGAAACTCACCATGAGCGACGAGCTCGGCCTGACCGAGACGATGTTCGGGTTGGCGTCCGGACTGTTCTTCATCGGCTACCTGCTCTTCGAGGTGCCGAGCAACCTGGCGCTGCACAGGTTCGGTGCCAGGCGCTGGATTGCCCGCATCATGCTGACGTGGGGAGTGATCGCCGCGGGCATGGCCTTCGTGCCCACCGCGGGCTGGCTCTACGGTTTGCGCATTCTGCTGGGTATCGCGGAAGCCGGCTTCTTCCCCGGCGTGCTGCTCTACATGACGATGTGGTTCCCGCGTGCGTACCGCGTGCGGTTGATGGGCCTCTTCCTGCTGGCGCTCCCGATCTCCTCGGCTCTGGGGGCGCCACTGTCCAGCGCGATCATCCAGTACTGGGACGGGCTGTTCGGGCTCTCGGGATGGCGCGTGATGTTCCTCGTCGAAGGCCTTCCCGCGGTTCTGCTCGCCGTCGTCACCTGGTTCTACCTGACCGACCGGCCTGCTCAGGCGAAGTGGCTCGACGACGACGAAAAAGCATGGCTGACGGCCGAACTGGAGTCCGAGGACTCCGCGAAGGGTGGACACGTCAGTGGCTCGGTGACTCGAGCGCTGCGCGATGCAAGGGTGTGGATGCTCGGCCTCGTCTATTTCGGTATCACCTACGGGCTGTACTCGCTCAGTTTCTTCCTGCCCAGCATCGTCGCCGGGTTCAAACAGACGTTCGACACCGACTTCTCGCTCGTCACAACGGGTCTGATCGTCGCCGTTCCGTTCGCCGTCGGTGCGGTGGCCATGGTGCTGTGGAGCAGGCACAGTGACCGGACCGGTGAACGTACCTGGCACGTCGCGATTCCAACCCTCGTCGGCGCTGTCTCCATCCCGTTCGCGCTGTACATGGACTCACCGTTCACGACGATGCTCGCGGTGACGGTCAATGCCGTCGGTGTCTTCTGCGCGCTCCCCGTGTTCTGGTACCTCCCGAGCACGTTCCTGACGGGGGCGGGTGCCGCCGCTGGAATCGCGATCATCAACTCGGTCGGCAACATGTCCGGCTTCGGCGCTCCCTACGTGACGGGGTGGCTGCTCGACACCACCGGAAACGCGCGCGCAGGGCTGTGGGTAGTGGGCGCGGTGATGCTCTTGGCCGTCGCGTTGGTTCTGATACTTCGCGGTCGTGTGGGTGCCCGACCCAGCCCCGTCGCCGCACCGCGCGAGGAATCAATGCGCACAAGATAAGCACGTTTTCGTGACCAGGAAACGTGCAACGTGCTCAATCCAAATCTGAACTATTGATCCTTCTGATGATTCTTGATTGTGTTCCAGGTAACAGTGCAACTGTACGGAGGCCGAGATGGACACCGCAATTTCACGAGCGAGCGATGACGACCTCATCCAGCTCGTCACACCCGAAGGCACGCGAACCGAGCCTTCCGAATTCACCGGCCTCGTCGAGGACATCACGACGGACAAGCTCCGCGACCTCTACGAGGACCTGATCGTCGTACGACGGATCGACGCAGAGGCCACCGCGCTCCAGCGGCAGGGAGAACTCGGGCTCTGGGCACCTCTGCTGGGACAGGAAGCCGCCCAGGTCGGATCCGCCCGCGCACTGCACCCCGACGATTTCGTCTTCGGCAGCTACCGCGAGCACGGGGTCGCGTACTGCCGCGGCGTCGACCCGACGGAAATGTTGCGGTTCTGGCGCGGTTCCACCCAATCCGGCTGGAACCCGTACGAGTACAACATGACAACGCCGGCCATCATCGTCGGATCTCAGGCCCTGCACGCCACCGGATACGGGCTGGGAATGAAATTCGACGGGGCCGACGGCGCCGTCATCACCTACTTCGGTGACGGCGCCACGAGCCAAGGCGACATCTCCGAAGCATTCGGATTCGCGGCAAGTTTCAACGCCCCTGTCGTGTTCTTCTGCCAGAACAACCAGTGGGCAATCTCCGAGCCGGTGACTCTGCAGACGCACATCACGATCGCCGAACGTGGCCGTGGATTCGGTGTTCCCGCGCTACGCGTCGACGGCAACGACGTGCTGGCCGTCCTTGCGGCCACCCGGATGGCACTGACTCGCGCACGCGAAGGCAGCGGACCGATGCTGATCGAAGCCGTCACCTACCGAATGGGACCGCACACCACTTCCGACGATCCCACCCGCTACCGGTCGGCGGCAGTCGACGACGAATGGAAGAAGAAGGACCCCATCGACCGCATCGAGCGACTGCTCGACGCCGAAGGAGCGATGGACGACGCGCTCCGCGCACGCGTCAAGGATCGGGCCGACTGGACCGCAGCCGAACTCCGCCGCGGATGCCTCGGCACCGTGGAGCCGACGGCGATGTCGGTGTTCGACAACGTGTACGCAGACCCCCATCCGTTGATCGCCGAGGAACGAGACGCCTACGCCACCTATCTCGCCGGATTCGAAGGAGCTCAGTCATGACCGCGACACTTGCCGCCCCGCAGCTTCCGCTCGGTAAAGCGCTGAACGCAGGCCTGCGTCGGGCGATGGAAGACGACCCCAAAGTAGTGCTGCTCGGCGAAGACATCGGCAAACTCGGCGGGGTCTTCCGCATCACCGACGGCCTGCAGAAGGACTTCGGACCCAACCGCGTCATCGACACTCCACTGGCCGAGTCCGGAATCATGGGCACCGCAGTCGGACTCGCCTTCCGCGGATACCGGCCGGTCGTCGAAATCCAGTTCGACGGCTTCATCTACCCGGCGTTCGATCAGATCGTCTCGCAGGTGGCCAAGCTGCACTACCGCACCGGTGGCAACGTCACGATGCCCCTGACCATCAGAGTGCCGTACGGCGGCGGAATCGGTGCCGTCGAACATCACTCCGAATCCCCGGAAGGCTACTTCGCGCAAACAGCCGGCCTACGCGTCGTCAGCTGCAGCAATGCCGCCGACGCCAACGTCATGCTGCGCCAGGCCATTGCGTCGGACGACCCGGTTCTGTTCTTCGAGCCCAAGCGACGCTACTGGCAGAAGGGCGAGGTCGACGTCACTGCGCCGATCGACGATGCGTACCCGCTGCACCGAGCTCGGGTCGTCCGTGAGGGCACGGACGCGACGATCATCGCGTACGGCCCACTGGTCGTCACCGCCCTCCAAGCAGCGGATGTCGCTGCGGGCGAGGGCCGGTCGCTCGAGGTGATCGATCTGCGTTCGCTCTCGCCACTGGACACGGACACCATCGCGAAATCGGTCCGCAAGACCGGCAGGCTCGTCATCACCCACGAGGCAGCGACGTTCATGGGTATCGGCGCAGAAATCGCCGCACGAGTACAGGATCAGTGCTTCTACAGTCTGGAAGCGCCCATCCAACGCGTCGGTGGATTCTCCACCCCGTACCCGGCGGCGAAGCTCGAGGAGTTCTTCCTCCCCGACGCCGACCGGATCCTCGACGCAGTGGACAGGACGTTCCCGGCATGACGAACAGCTTTCGCCTACCCGACCTCGGAGAAGGACTCACCGAGGCCGAACTGATCAGCTGGTCGGTCGAGGTCGGTGACACCGTCGAACTCAACCAGGTGATAGCCGAGGTGGAAACCGCCAAGGCGTCCGTCGAGCTCCCATCGCCGTTCGCCGGGACCGTCACGGCGCTGCACGCCGAGGAAGGCTCGACCGTCCAGGTGGGCAACGTCATCATCGACATAACCGACGGCTCGGCCGAGATCGCAGTCGAAGAGCCCGCCGAGAAGGAAGAACGCGTCCCCGTCCTCGTCGGGTACGGCGTAGCCGGTGAGGGCGCGAGCCGACGAGGCAATCGTCGCCCGTCGCCCCCGGCGTCGCCGCCCCCCACGAACGGCAGACCGCTGGCGTCCCCACCGGTCCGATTCGTCGCCAAGCAGCGCGGCGTCGACCTCGCGGACGTACCGGCCACCGGTACACACGGCGAGGTCACCCGGGACGACCTGGCGGCGTACACCGAACGCGGAACCGTCCCGGCCGCAGACACGGTGAAGAACGAAACCCGCACTCCCATCAAGGGAGTTCGCAAACACACCGCGGCAGCCATGGTGTCGAGCGCCTTCACCGCGCCACACGTCACCGAGTTCATCACCGTCGACGTGACCCCGTCGGTGGAACTGCTGGAGAAACTGCGCGCCACCAAGCACTTCCGCGACATCAAGCTCACCCCGCTCGCTCTCGTCGCCAAGGCACTCCTGGTGGCTCTGCGCTCCAATCCGAGCCTGAACTCGGAATGGGACGAGCAGAACCAAGAAATCGTCACCAAGAACTACGTCAACCTCGGAATCGCTGCGGCGACGCCCAGAGGCCTGATGGTGCCGAACATCAAGGACGCACACACCCTCGGTCTGAAAGACCTCGCGCACGCGCTGACCCAACTGACCGTGACGGCCAAGGAAGGCAAGACCGGCCAGGCCGACCTCGCCGACGGCACCATCACGATCACCAATGTCGGTGTTTTCGGTGTGGATTCGGGGACCCCGATCCTCAACCCAGGGGAGGCAGCGATCCTCTGCTTCGGCGCGATCCGTCGTCAGCCGTGGGAGTTCGAGGGAGAGATCGCTCTGCGCTCGGTCACGACGCTGAGCCTGTCGTTCGATCACCGTCTGGTCGACGGTGAGCAAGGATCGAGATTCCTGGCCGACATCGCGTCGATCCTCGCCGACCCGATGAACCTGGTGGCGTTGGCATGAGCGACGTCGTCGTCCTCGGAGGCGGATCGGGCGGGTACGCAGCTGCATTTCGTGCTGCGCAACTGGGACTTTCGGTCACCCTGGTGGAGAAGGACAAGGTCGGAGGAACCTGCCTGCACCGCGGGTGCATCCCGACCAAAGCCCTCCTGCACGCGGCGGAGGTGGCGGACACCGCCCGGGAGAGCTCGTCGGTGGGGGTTCGTGCGAACTTCGAGGGTATCGACATCGGCGGCGTCCACGCGTACAAGGACGGCGTGGTCTCCAAGCTGTACAAGGGCTTGCAGGGCCTCGTCAAGGCTCACAAAATCGAATTCGTCAGCGGTACAGGTAAATACGTCGGAAACAAGACCGTCGACGTGGACGGCCGCAGGATCACCGGATCATCGGTTGTCCTCGCGACTGGGTCGTACGCGAAGGTGCTCCCCGGAATCGAACTCGGGCCGCGAGTGCTGACCAGCGACCAGGCGTTGACCCTCGACTACGTCCCGAAGCGGGCCATCGTGCTGGGCGGGGGAGTCATCGGCGTCGAATTCGCCAGTGTGTGGGCATCGTTCGGCGTCGAGGTGACCATCGTCGAAGCACTGCCCCGACTGGTTGCAGCCGAGGACGAGTGGGCGTCCAAACAGCTCACCCGCGCCTTCAAAAAACGCGGCATCGTCGCACGGACATCGTCGCCGTTCACCGGCGTCAAGGAAACCCCCGACGGTGTGACGGTGACCCTCGACTCCGGGGAGACGCTCGATGCCGATGTTCTGTTGGTCGCGGTCGGGCGCGGGCCCACTACGTCCGACCTCGGCGGCGTCTCGATGGATTCGGGATTCGTCGGCGTCGACGGCAACCTGATGACCTCGGACGACGGCGTCTACGCCGTCGGTGACATCGTGCGTGGACCACAGCTGGCGCACAGAGGATTTCAGCATGGCATCTTCGTCGCCGAGCACATCGCGGGTCTGAAGCCCACCGCAGTCCCCGACGAGAACATCCCCCGGGTCACGTACTCGAACCCCGAAATCGCGTCCGTCGGACTGACGGAAGCGCAGGCGATCGAGCGTCACGGTTCTGCGGATTCCGTCGTCTACGACCTCGCCGGCAACGGCAAGAGTCAGATCCTCGGCGCGTCGGGCGGGGTCAAGCTGGTGCGGGCCGGGGGCTCCATCGTCGGCATTCACATGGTCGGCGCACGCGTGGGCGAATTGATCGGTGAGGCGCAGTTGGTCGTCAACTGGGGCGCATACCCCGAGGAAGTCGCGCACCTGATCCACGCTCACCCAACGCAGTCCGAGGCCTTCGGGGAAGCTCACCTCGCACTGGCGGGGAAGCCGCTGCACGCGCACTGACCCCCTATGTGAGTGGAAATGTAGGCCAGGGCCTGCATTTCCACTCACATAGAGAAGACCTTGCCCGGATTCAAGATGCCGTGTGGGTCGAGGGCGTTCTTCACCGAGCGGTGCATGTCGAGGACGATCGGGTCGAGTTCCTGAACCAGTCCGTCCATCTTGAGCAACCCGACGCCGTGTTCACCGGTGACGGTGCCGCCGAGTTCCAATGCTGCGTCGATGATCTCGGCGAAAGCAGTTTGCGCGCGTTCGCGCGCAGGAAGATCGTCGTGCGGGGTGATCAGCAGAGGGTGCAGGTTGCCGTCGCCCGCGTGGGCGATGTTGGCGATCGTGGTCTCGTACCGCCGGCCGATCTGCTCGATCCGTGAGAGCATTTCCGGCACATGTCTCTTCGGGACACACACGTCCTCGGTGAGGACCGGTCCGAGGCGCTCCATCGCGGGGTAGGCCAGTCGCCGTGCTGCGAACAAGGCGTCGGCCTCCTCCTGGTCGGTCGAGACGGCCGACCACGTGGCACCTGCTTCCTCGAAGCAGGACAGCATCTTCTCTGCTTCTTGGTCCCCGACGATTCCTGGGTCGTCGATCCGGCCGAGCAGGACGACGTTCGCTTCGACCGAGAGGCCCATGTTCTTCCAGGCGTCGACGGCGATGAGGCATTGTTTGTCGATCAGTTCCAGCGCGGACGGCGTGAGTCCCGCTGCGGCAACGGCAGCTACGGCTCTTCCGGCGTCGACGATCGAGTCGAAGTATCCGGCGATCGTCCGCTGGGGATCTTGCAGGGGCCGCAGTTTGACGGTGACCTCGGTGATGATGCCGAGGGTTCCTTCCGACCCGACCATCAGTCCGGCAAGATCGTATCCGGCAACACCTTTGGCGGTCTTGCGTCCGAGCCGGACCAGCTCGCCGGTTCCGGTGACCACCTGCATGCCCATGACGTAATCGCGGGTGACGCCGTATTTGACGCAGCACAGGCCTCCGGCGTTGGTGGCGACGTTGCCGCCGATGGTGGACCAGGGTGCGCTGGCCGGGTCCGGCGGATACCACAGTCCCTGTTCTGCACAGGCGGCCCGCAGGTGGTCGTTGACGACGCCCGGTTCGACGACGGCGTACCGCTCCAGCGGATCTATCTCCTTGATGGCGTCCATACCGTCGAGGGCGAGAACGACGCACCCTTCGGTCGCGTTGGCTCCGCCGGACAGTCCGGTGCCGGCGCCGCGCGTGACGACGGGGGCGCCGTGCGTCAGACAGGCTCGTACGACGGCCTGGACTTCTTCTGCGGTCCGCGGCCGGACGACCGCCACCGGCACGGCGTACGGAGCCCACTCGGCCTCGTCGTGTTGGTAGGACGCGATCACGTCCGGATCGACGACGATGCGGTCCGCGGGAAGGGAGTCCAACAGCTGTTCGACGAGCGTCATGTCTCCGAGTTTATCTGTGAGCTGGGTCTCCACCAATGTAGGTTCTGTCCATGGCGTCGGATAGATCATGGATGGATTTGCTGCTCGACGACGCTTCGATCGACGAGCTCGAGGCGCATCGCCTCGCCTTCCCCGGTCCCGACGCGCACGCTGCCCTGCGGCTTCGTGCGTTGCTGGACCAGCGTCGCCAACGCAGCACCGAGCTGGCGGCTCTGAACGACATCGCAGTGCGGTTGACGACGGCACGTGACGACCGTGTCCTGCTTCAGGAGGTCGTCGACCAGGCGCGCCGGTTGTTGGGAGTCGACCTCGCCTACATGGGCTCGGTGTACGACGACGAATTCGTCATCGAGGTCACCAGCGGTGCTCTGACTCCGAATCTGATCGGGATCCGGTTGGCTCAGGACGAGGGGTTGGTGGGCGTCATCGTGCGCGGAGCGTCGCCGTCGTGGACGCCCGACTATCAGAGCGAGCCGGCGTTCCGGCACATCACCGGTGCGGACAGCGCGGCGCGGTCGGAGAACATGCGGGGGCTGCTCGGGGTACCGCTGAAGGTAGGGGATCGGGTCATCGGTGCGTTGTTCGCGTGCAAGCGTCAGGAGCGTGACTTCGCGGACAGTGAGATCGCATTGCTGTCCGCTCTTGCCGCGCACGCTGCGATTGCCATCGAGAACGTCCGCGCCATCGAACGGCTCGAAGTGGTGAACGCCGAGCTGTCGGCACGGACCGCCGAACTGGAACAGACACTGCAGTGGGACAGGACGCTGACTCAGGTGGTGCTGCGCGGGGGTGGGGTGGGTCGTCTCGTTCGGGAGGTGGCGACTCTGTCCGGTCGACCGGCGTTCTTTCTCACCGACGCCTCGTCTGTTCCGGAGTCTCTGGAGGAACGGGTCGTTCCAGTCGAGATCCTGTTCGGGCAATGCCGCGACGGCGCCGACATCGTCGCCGACGACGTCGTCGTTGCCCACCGTGTTGCCGCTGCGGGCGAGTTTCTCGGTGTCCTGATCTCGGTGGGTCCGGACGATCAGCAGACGCGGCTGCTCCTGGACCGCGCGGTGCCCGCCATCGCGTTGTCGCTCGCCGAGGAGCGCGCGGCGGCCGAAGCCGCCAGGCGGGCGCAGGACGCGTTTCTGGTCGATCTGCTCTCTCATCCGGCATCGACCACCGACGACGAGCGACGGCAACTTCGCCTTGCCGGCCTGTCCCCGGGTGCCTCGTACTGCATCGCCGTCGCACAGGGTCTGGTGTCCCGTACCGAGATCGGCAGATCGGAATTCCCGGTGGGTACGGTTGTGGCAGAACATGGTTCGAGGGTGCTGGTCGCGGTGCCCGCGCAGGAATCGGCTGTGGTTCGGCCGATGTTCACGACGGGTGCAACGGTGGGGATCTCGGAGCCTGCCCGCGGAGCGGTCGCACTGGCGGCTGCATACCGCGAGGCTCAGCAGACCGTCGACGTGTTGATCACGCTCGGACGAGATGGCGAGGTGTCGTCGGCACGCGGACTCGGTATCTACCGAATCCTGCTGAGCCACATGGCTCGTGAGCATCTCGACGAACTGACCGAGGAGCAACTGGGTCCGCTGATGGCCGAGCAGAGCAAGCGGGGCGTACCGTTGCTCGAATCGCTGTCGGTGTACCTCGCCCACGGGCGTCACCATTCGGCCACCGCAGCAAGCCTTGGAGTGCACGTCAACACGCTTTACCAACGACTCGACGCCATAGACCGGCTCATCGGTTCCCAATGGCGTGACCCGGACAAGGCACTGGACCTGCAGGTGCTGATGCGACTCCGACGAAGCGCGGATCTATTGGGGAAGTGAACCGAGAAAGTCCAGCAGCGCAGCGTTGAAGTCCTTGGGGCGGTCCATGTTGGACGCGTGACCGCAGTTCTCCAGCACCACGGAGCGTCCGAGTGGGTTTCCGGCAATGGAGTCCGCTGCGTGCGTACACGGCCAGAACTGGCTCTCCCGACCGGCGACCATCAGTACCGGGACGTCGACGGTGGCAACGACCTCGCGCCAGTCCGCTACTGCGTGATCGTGCAGAAGCGCTTTCATCGGTGGCGTATCGGGTGAGACCATCTTCGGCATCGCGCGGAGCTTCGCGACGAGCTTCAGAATTGGCAACGCGGACTTCCACTTCGGCAGACCCTTGCCCGTGTCCGGTACCCCGTCGGCGAAGAACGTGTCCTTGTTGGAGTCGGTCAATCCGTAGAACCCGTTGGACCATTCGGCATCGTTGATCATCTTCGGGGTCTGATCCACCGACACGACGGCCTTCACACGGCCGGTCCCGAACTGCGAGACGTACGACCAGATGGTGCTCGCGCCCATGGAGCCACCACACAGCACAGCATCGTCGACGCCAAGCGACGCGAGCACATTCTCGACGTCCTGACCGTGCCTGGCCATCGTGGCACCGTGCTCGGGAGACTCCGAGTCACCATGCCCTCGGCGGTCCAGAGCAAGAACTCGATAACCGGCTTTCACCAGTGCGTCCTGCTGCATCACCCACGTCGTCGCAGGAGCGCAGAAACCTGCGATCAGAACGATCACGGGCCCGGCGCCCTCGTCGATGTAGTTCAGAGTCACATTGTCGTTGGTGACGACGGTGGGCATGGGCACTCCTTCGGGTCGCTCCCGATGCAACCACGGATCAGGCACCTACGACATGGAGGATTCCTCTACCGAGCGCATCACACCGGCGCGGTCAGGTCGTCGATCGGGCGACGGCTCGGTAGTCCTGCCTGCGGCGCCACTGGTCCGGTGGTCTTCGCACAGTTTTTCCGGAGTTCGCACACGCTTTCAGGTCCGAGCACGCGTGTCACGTCGGGAAAAAGAGTGGCAAGTTGCCGGGTGTCGCCTCGAGGGGAATTTGAGGGACTGTGACGTTGCGAATGCGGTGATCGGCGCTGAATACTTGCTCACCATGCGCTACAACAAGCTGGGTCGGACCGACCTCGAGGTGTCCGAGGTGTCCTTCGGGACCGCGCCGCTCGGAGACATGTTCGGATCTGCCGACGAGGATCAGGCCATCGCGTCGGTGCACCATGCCCTGGATGCCGGGATCAATTTCTTCGACTCGTCGCCGTACTACGGCGGGGGCCTGGCGGAGGAACGGCTCGGCGCAGCCTTGGCGGGCAGGCGCGAGGACGTCCTGATCGGCACGAAGGCCGGCCGATACGGCAACGAGGACTTCGACTTCTCGCCACGGAAACTACGGGAAAGCATCCACACCAGCCTGAAGCTGCTCCGCACGGACTACGTGGATGTGCTGCAACTCCACGACATCGAATTCGTGCCGTTGTCCCCGGTGTTCGAGGACTCCTACGCGGAACTGGTGAAGCTGAAGGACGAGGGATTGTGCCGCTACATCGGCATGACCGGGTACCCGATGCACACGTTGACGCGCGCTGTCACCGAGACCGACCTCGACGTCATTCTGTCCTACGCGCACTACACGCTGCTCAACACCGAACTCGCGACCGCATTGAAGCCCGTGTGCGACGAGCGAGGCGTCGGCGTGATCAACGCTGCGGCAGTGGGATTGGGCCTGCTGACACCCGGAGGCGTCAAGCCGCACATTCCCGCGACCGACGACGTCAAGGCGGCGGCCGCACGGGCTCGCCAGTGGGCGGCGGACAACGGACAGGACATCTCGTTCCTCGCCAATCAGTTCTCGCTGCAACGATCCGGCTGCCCGACAACCGTGATCGGCACGACCAAAGTCCATCACCTCGATTCCGCTATCCGCGCCGCGACGGAACCCATCGACACCGACGTCCTCGATGCAGTGCTGGCTCTGACCGCAGATGTGCACGACGTGTCCTGGCAGAGCGGACTTCCCGAGAACAACGGCTGACCTCAGCTCCCGGCCGGGCGCCGCCACATCGACGTCATCACGGCGCCCGACGCCAACGGGAACGTCTCGGTCACCTCGAACCCGAACTTCTCGTAGAAGGTGACGTTGTCGGCCGACGTGCACACGAGATAGGCGTCGTCGCCGTCCGAATCGCAGCGCGCGAGCCGGTCGAGCAGGAGCGTCGAGACGAAGCCCCGGCCCCGAGCCGACTGGGTACTACCCAGATTCGCCAGATACCACGCCGGTTCGGAAGGATGATGGGCATCGAGCGTCGACCTGACTCCCACCGCCGCGCCGACTCGGGTCCGCAACGCGGGAAGCAGCGCCGGCAACGCGCGCGCGGTGCGCAGCAGCGACGAGTGCTGCCGACCGGGCGGATCCCACACCTCGACGGCAACGGCTGCCCCGTCCTCCTCGACGAACCGCACCCCGCCTCCGGCGATGTGAAAGTGCCGCAGCGACGCGGTGAAGTAGCCGGTCAAAGCCGCGTGCCGTCGCGCGCGATCGGGCCAGATGGTCGCCATCAACGGATCGTCGCGGAAGGCGTCGGCCAGAACCGAGCCGCAGGTGGCGGCGTCGGCGATGGTCGCGGTGACGATTCGGCCAGTCAAGAGTCCCCCGGGGAAATAATTCGGAACAGTCGGTTCGCACTAGGGTGGCTGTGTGAAATCGAAACCGGATGCCGCGGCGCCGCAGCGCAACGTCGACGCGGGGGCACAGCCATGGATGCTGGTGGAGACGCTACATCAGGACAGAGCGACTCTGGTCTCCCTCGGCGGACGACTACGCGAGATGTCGTCCTTGCCGCGCGCCGTCAGGTCGACGGTCGGTGGTCGATCGTCGGCACAGGTCTGGGCGGAAGTCGCCCGGTCGATCGACGTCGTCCGTGAACACGCCACCTCCCGAGACGTCACGATCCCCACCGGCAGCGGACGCACCCGCGTCGTACTGCATCCCGTCGTCGGCCCGTCGGGTGCCGTGCACGGCATTGCGTTGTGGGTCGGCGACGCAGAGTCCGCCGTCCCGCAGCGGCCCGAGGACGCGCTCGCCGTGACGTTCGAGTCCGAGCGCCGCGCGTTCGTCGTCGACGCGGACTGCCTCCGCGCACTTGCCACGGACCTGCCCTCCGACATCCGAACCAGCTTCACCTCGCCCGAAGTGTTCCGGAAGATCGACGTCGACGACGCGGTGGGCGCCATCGGCGCGCTTCTCCAACCCGCTCCCGACGACGGCGCGACCTGGACCGGCCTGGCGTCGACGACGCACCTGCCCGGCGTTTCCCGCCTCGACCTCGTGTTCACCGCCGACGACGACGGGTCGACATGGCGGGGCCTGGTCCACGCCGTCGAGTCCGAGACGGTGGCACAGCCGCGGCTCGAGACCGCGGCGTTCGCCGCTCTGGGGCAGGTGTCTCCGCAGATGGCGCTGGTCCTGATGGACGTCACCCACAACCGACTGATTCGGTGGCTGACCGATCCGGTGCCACAGATCCAGTGGAAAGGCATCGTCGACGACAGAGACACTCCGCACCCGGACGACGTCACACGCATCTTCGCCGCCGCGTCGGGGATGTACGCGGGCACGGAAACCAGTACCTCCGTCGACGGCATCCGCCTCCGTCGCATCGGCGGAGGATGGACCGTCGTCGACGCTCGCGCGGCGCTGCTGCCGCGTGAGAAGTCGAGCCCGCGATTGATGCTGGTGCAGATGACCGTCGTCGGACACACCGACGACCCGGATCCTGTTCCCGTCGACGACACCGGGCACCCCAGCCTGCTCGACTGAACCCGGCAGAGTGGCCATGGTGCAGAGTGGTCGACACAACGGTGTACTAGAAAAGGATGTGACGATGGCAGGACAGCTGTGGGCACTCGAAGGGGGAAGCCCGGACATCGACCAGGACGCGTGGATCGCGCCGACGGCTACCGTGGTGGGCCGCGTGAAGGTCGGCCCGACGTCGGGAATCTGGTACGGCGCGGTGCTGCGTGCCGAGTTCGAGGACATCACAATCGGCGCGGGCAGCAATCTGCAGGACGGCGTCGCCGCCCACGTCGACCCAGGCTTTCCGCTGACGGTCGGTGAGAACGTCAGCGTCGGCCACAATGCTGTGCTCCACGGCTGCACCATCGGCGACGGCAGCCTCGTCGGAATGGGCGCGATCGTCATGAACGGCGCCGTCATCGGCGAGGGCAGCCTGGTGGCAGCCGGTGCATTGGTGCTCGAAGGGACCCAGGTGCCGCCGCGTTCACTGGTCGCGGGTGTGCCCGCGAAAGTTCGGCGCGAACTCACCGACGACGAGGTGAACCACAACGGACTCAACGCCGCCGTCTACCGCGAACTACTGAAGCAGCACCGCGCAGCCCGTCCACTCACCTGAGGAGGCCCGTCAGTGCGTGGGCATGTTCCAGCAGGAGGGTGCCCAGTTCGTGGTGCCGATCCGGGCGAAAGCGAGTCTCGACGCCGGTGAGACTGAGGGCCCATGCGGGCTTTCCTGATCGGTCGAACACCGCGGCACCGATGCCCCAGCTGCCTTCGACGAGCAGCGCGGGGTTGACGGCATAACCCGTCGTTCGTGTTGCGACGATGCGCCGCCGGAGCTCGGCAGTCGCGTGTTGCGGGCCCCACGCCGGCTCCAGGTCGACACTCGTCAGGTACTGATCGATGTCGCGATCCGGTAGATGCGACAGAATCACCAGGCCCGCCGACGCCACTCCGAGCGGCAGCCGAATCCCCTCGTACAACACGTGTGACCGCAGGGGAAAGCTGCCGTCCTCGCGGAGAAGGCAGACCGTCTCGTCTCCACGCCGAGCAGACAGGAATGCACTCTCACCGCTGGCCGCAGCCAGAGCATGTACGACGCCGCGCGCTGGGCCGGTGATGTCGTATCTGCTGGCGGCCGCAGCGCCGAGGAGATACATCTCGGGTCCGAGGGTCCACGAACCGGTGGCGGAGTCGCGGTCGAGAAACCCCTCGTGGGCGAGCGAAGTGAGCAACCTGTGCGCAGTCGGTCGGGCAAGGTCGGTGGCGCGTGCAAGTTCCGTGGTCGACGCCCCGGCCGGTTCGGCCGCACCGACGGCCTTCAGAAGCGCGGTCGAGCGCGCGACGACGTTGGGTTGCATAGGGGCAACCCTACCCGCTGCGTTCATTCAACGAACGCAATGCTCGACGCTTTTCGGTGAACGAGCAGTTTCGGTCAATCTTTCCGGATCATCTCCACGTCAGGGTCTACTGGAGGTGCGTTTACTGAATGAACACGTGAGGAGTATTCGGATGGCAAGGAAGGTGTACCGGTCGGCCGCCGCTGCCGTGGCCGACATCGGCACAGGCGCGCGGATCGCGGTCGGAGGATTCGGATTGTGCGGAATCCCGGACGCACTGATCGACGCGATCAGCGAGACGGACGCCTCCGAACTCGAGGTCTTTTCCAACAACTGCGGCGTCGACGACCACGGATTGGGCATCTTGCTGTCCCTCGGCAGAATCCGCCGAGTCACCGCGTCCTACGTCGGCGAGAACAAAGAATTCGCGCGGCAGTACCTCGCAGGCGAACTCGAAGTCGAACTGACCCCCCAGGGCACCCTCGCCGAGCGACTGCGCGCCGGAGGCACCGGCATCCCCGCATTCTTCACACCCGCAGGCGTCGGAACCCCCATCGCCGACGGCGGAATGCCGTGGCGCCACGACGCCGACGGCGGCATCGCGGTGGCGTCGCCGCCGAAGGAAACCCGGGTGTTCGGGAACAAGCGCTACGTCCTCGAAGAAGCCATCGATGCGGACTACGCGCTCGTGCACGCCGAGATCGGTGACACCGAGGGCAATCTCGTGTTCGACAAGACGGCGATGAACTTCAACCCTCTGGCCGCGATGGCGGGAAGAATCACCATCGCCCAAGTGGAGACGCTCGTCGAACCCGGTGAGATCGACCCGGGCGCAGTGCATCTGCCCGGCGTGTTCGTCCAGCGCATCGTCCACACAGGACCGCAGAACAAACGCATCGAAAAGCGCACCGTCACTGCAGGAGGACAGGCATGAGCTGGACACGAGACCAGATGGCCCAACGCGCAGCAGCGGAGATGGTCGACGGTGAATACGTGAACCTCGGAATCGGCTTGCCCACACTGATACCCGCCTATCTGACCGACGACGTCACAGTGGTCCTGCACTCGGAGAACGGCATCCTCGGCACAGGCCCGTACCCGACGGAGGAGAACGTCGACGCCAACCTCATCAACGCAGGCAAGGAAACCGTGACGGTCAATCCCGGTGCCGCCTACTTCGATTCGTCGTTGTCCTTCGGCATGATCCGCGGCGGTCACATCGACACGGCCGTTCTCGGCGGCATGCAGGTCTCGCGCACCGGCGATCTCGCCAACTGGATGGTCCCCGGCAAAATGGTCAAGGGCATGGGCGGCGCCATGGACCTCGTGCACGGTGCACGCCGAGTCATCGTCGTCATGGAGCACACCGACCGCGAGGGCAACCCCAAGATCCTCGACGCCTGCACCCTGCCGCTGACCGGCCAAGGCGTCGTGAACCGCATCATCACCGACCTCGCAGTCCTCGACGTCGTCGGTGACGGGACACTTTCGCTCGTCGAGTTGGCGCCCGACGTCACGCGTACTCAGGTGGAGCACGCAACGGGAGTAGCGCTCGTCTGAATTCGTGGTAAGGTTGAACCTTCAACTTAAGTGGTCGAAGGACAGCCCATGACGTCTGTGATGAATCCGCCGGTCGCCGGCGGTGCGTTCGATGCGTTTCTCGCCGACACAGCCCCCGCGAGTCTCGGCCAGAAGCTGTGGACAGCCGCCGACGGACCGCTTCCCGCGCTGTACATCAGCCACGGTGCACCGCCGGTGTTCGACGACCCCCTGTGGATCGACCAGCTCTTCACCTGGTCACAGGCCATGCCCAAGCCCAGAGCCATCCTCATCGTCAGTGCGCACTGGGAAGAAGCGCCGCTGAGTCTGTCCGCCATCGACGCACCGCTGGTCTACGACTTCGGCGGCTTCGCGGAGCGATACTTCTCGATGACCTACGCGACGCCCGACGCCACCGCGCTGGCCGACCGAGTGGCCGCGATGATTCCGGCATCGGCGAACCTGCACAGGCATTCGTCGCGTGGACTCGACCACGGTGCGTGGGTTCCGCTGAAGGTCATGTACCCGTACGGCGACGTGCCGGTCCTCCAGCTGAGCCTGCCGACGGATTCTCCCGACGCCCTGCTGAATATCGGGCGACGGCTGAAAGCGCTTCGCGCAGAAGGTGTACTCGTCGTCGGTTCCGGATTCATGACCCACGGGTTGCCGTTCCTCTCACGCGAGAACTTCTTCACCAACACCGTTCCGACCTGGTCACGCGACTTCGATCAATGGTCCGCCGAGGCGCTGGCCCGGGGCGACGTCGACGCGCTGGCGAACTTCCGCACCCGAGCTCCAGGAATGCCGTACGCGCACCCCACCGTCGAGCACTTCACACCGCTGTTCGTCACGCTCGGGGCCGCATCGGATCCGGAAGCCCCTGTGCACACCGAGATCACGGGCTTCCAATTCGGTTTGGCGAAACGCTCCTTCGCGGTCTCCTGACGGATCGTTAGGGTGGAGGAATGTTCGTCAACTCCGCCCGAACGTTCGTCGCCGACGCCATTCGAGGGCTCGTCGCCTCCACCGCAGACATCTCCTGGCATCCCGATCCAGGCTTCCTGACCCGGGAAGAACCACTCGCAGCGGGACAGGTAGCTCTCCTGTCCGGCGGCGGTAGCGGCCACGAACCGATGCACGCCGGATTCATCGGAGCCGGAATGCTCGCCGGGGTCTGCCCGGGGCTGGTGTTCACCTCACCCAACGCACTCCAAGTGCACGAGGCATCGAAGTCCGTGAGCGTCGGAGGCGGCGTGGTGCACATCGTCAAGAACTACACCGGTGACGTCATGAACTTCTCGATCGCGCGAGAGCTGTTGCGCGAGGACAACATCGAATCCGACTACGTACTGATCGACGACGATGTCGCGACCGAGCGGGCCGATGGTGACGGGCCGGGCAGACGCGGAACCGCAGCGACGGTGATCGTGGAGAAGATCTGCGGCGCCGCGGCCGAACGCGGAGACACACTCGCCGACGTCGTGGCACTCGGACGCCGAGTCGCGGCGAATTCACGAAGTATGGCCATGGCACTTCGGGCATGCACGGCACCGGGCTCGAACGAACCCTCCTTCGACCTGCCCGACGGCGAAATCGAACTCGGCATCGGAATCCACGGCGAGCGGGGCACCTCACGCGTACCCGACATGCCCGCCCAGGACATCGTTGCTGCACTGACGCAACCGGTAATCGATTCGCTGGGCTTGGAACGCGGCGAATCCGTCATCGCCTTCGTCAACGGACTCGGGGCAACCCACCCGATGGAGCTGCACCTGCTGTACGGCGAACTGGCGGAATACCTGTCCGACAGAGGAATCGAGGTGGCGCGTCCACTCGTCGGCAGCCTGGTCACCGCCCTGAACATGGCCGGCGCATCGATCACGCTCGTCCGCGTCGACGACTCCGTTCTCGAACTTTTCGACGCCCCGACCGACGCTCCGGCATGGCCCGCTCTGGTGCGTGACACAGTGCTGGGGGAGCGTACGGGATTCGGCCCGAGCTTCGCCCCGAGCGAAAACGACTCGCCGCGAAGCGAGTGGGTGTCGGACTGGATGGCGTCGTGGGTGCAGCGAGTGCTCACCGAAGAACCCGCACTGACCGATCTCGACCGCCGCGCGGGTGACGGAGACTTCGGGACCAACATGGTGTCCGCGCTCGAACAGGTGGATCTGGCGCAGATCCGTGAAACCTATTCCGCGCAGACGATCTTCGAAGCCGTGTCCGCTGCGTACCTCGGCCATGCGGGCGGCACCTCCGGAGCACTGTTCGGTATCTGGTTCCGACAGTTCTACCTCGCACTGCACGCGGAAGACCTCGCCGCGATCACCACCGCCGCACGCAACGGACTGGAGAGAATCACCGAACTCGGGGGCGCCCGCGTCGGCGACAAGACCATGGTCGACGCCATCGCCCCAGCAGTCGACGCCCTCGACAACGCGACGGACTTGCGCACAGGTCTGACCGACGCAGCTCGCGCCGCGACCGAAGGTGCGCAGTCGACCGAGAACTTCACCGCCAACAGGGGGCGAGCGTCCTACGTCGGTGACGCCGCCCGAGGCGTCGTCGATCCGGGCGCACTGGTCATTGCGTGGTTCTTCGAAGCGGCCGCGGACGCTGTTCGGGGCTAGAGGTTGGGTGTGGCGTAACAGTTGCGCATTCCCCAGGCGGGATCCCGCCTGTCAGAGGCGCGATTGTCACACCACACCCGGGTCAGGCGAGGGATCCGACGAAGACCGCGGCGATCTGTTCGAGACCGGCCTGGTCGTCGGCATCGAAGCGGGCGAGCAGGGGACTGTCCAGGTCGAATACTCCGACGAGTGTGTCCCCGTCGTACAGCGGCACCACCAGTTCGGATCGGGTCGCACCGTCACACGCGATGTGACCGGGGAACGCGTGCACGTCTTCCACGCGCTGGGTCTGTCGCGACGACGCCGCGGTACCGCACACTCCCTTGCCGAGCGCGATCCGCACACATGCAGGCAGACCCTGGAACGGTCCGACGACCAGCTCTGTGCCGTCGAACAGATAGAACCCGACCCAGTTGACATCCGGGACGGAGTTGAAAACAAGGGCAGACAGGTTGGCGGCGTTGGCAATCCGATCCGACTCGCCGTCGACCAGTGCCCGCGCCTGCTGCGTCAGCTGTGCGTACTGCTCGGACTTCGTACCTTCGAGTGCAGTTGCGGTGAACGACATGGCCCGATTCTAGGTATCGGCGCTTCGGAGCCTCGCGCGCACCGCGAAACCGAGCGTCAGGAGGTAGAGCGACATGCCGGTCACCTGCAGCCGCTGAGCGATACCGAGGCCGTACGAGCCCGGAAGATTGTCGGCGATCATCAACCACGCTGTCGCCAGCGACGTCACGATCAACACGACGAGTCCCACCGTGCGCAGCAGCGCAAGACTGCGGTACCGGAACGCCGCAACGGTGAACGCAACCATGGCAGTGAACACCGCGAACACAACAACTGTGCTGGTCAACGCGTGAATGTGATGCAACTGAGGAAACAGCCCACTCGGTTCCACCGGGCAGGACGGATCGTTCTCCGCAACACACTCGATCGGCAACTGTGAATCGGCAATCGTCGCTGCCCCGAAAACAACCAGCGCACTCCACCCGACATTCGTCAACCGACGACGAGGCAACGTCAACCCCGCCGCACCCGCAACGATCAGCAGAACCCCGGTGACCAAATCCGCCGTGCTGAAAAAATGTCGATACGGCTGATCAGCCGCATCGAGTTCACTGAGGAACGAATGCGCAGGGTCCAATCCCGTATCGAGAAAGAACTCCGCCACCCACGCCGAATACAACACCCCCGCCAGCACCAGCAACACCGTCAGCGCAGTGATCCTCCGTCGTTCCACTCGATCGACAGTAGTTCCACGCTCACCCGCTGTGGTGGGTGCACCTTTTCCCGGACCGAACGTGGCGTTCGGTCAGTCAGACTGACCGAACGCCACGTTCGCTCCCGAAGGGGGGCGAGGATTCGAGGGCGTGCAGGACGAGTGCTGCGGCGTCGGTGACGGGTTCGTGCTCCCAGACTCGGACGACGGTCCACCCTTCGGCTTCGAGGCGCGCGTCGGTGTCGCGATCACGCGCGACGTTCGCGGCGAGTTTGTCCGCCCACCACTGGGCGTTGTTGCGCGGTTTCGTCGCATGAACGGGGCAGCTGTGCCAGAAGCAGCCATCGACGTACACGGCAACCTTTCGGCGAGGAAAAACAACGTCGGCCCGACGCCTCATACCCTTCAGAGGGGCACGGTCGACGAAATATCGCAGGCCGAGCCGGTGCAGTTCTCGTCGAAGCGCAACCTCGGGCTTGGTGTCGCGTCGCCGTTGCTTGCTCAGCCGCGCACTCGTAGCGGCATCGGTGACCGGTCTCCCCACACCCCCACGTTACGGTCTCCCCTAGCCGTCTTCGCTGTCCTCGGGCTCGGACCAGGTGGGCGCGAATTTGTTGCGGCGCTCGACTTCGCCGTGGACGACTGAGACGAAGTCGTCGAAGGACAAGGTCTGAGTGTCCGACGGCCTGCCGTTGCGAGGAGGGGATTCGTCGACGTCGAAGAACCGGACTTCACCGTCCGGGTCGTAGAGGCCGATGAAGACTTTCTCGAACAGGTCGTACCGAGTGTCCTCGGCGCCGAGGTCGACCCACATCTTGCCGGTTCCGCCGACGACAGCGCGTTTGCCGCGACCCGACCGCTTGGACAGCGTCGTGACGTGGTGCGCGAAGGAGGACTTGCCGATGTCGCTGGCCTTGGAGGCGTCACCGTCGTCGCACGTGGCGAAGGGCTCGAACATCACGGCGATCAGCACGCTGTACGGCTGGCGCTGGTGTAGGACCATGGCCTCACCGCGCAACTCGTGGTCGTTGCGGACGATGTTCTTGGTCCAGCGGCCGAACTTGCCGGTCCGGGGGCTGAAGTCCCGGAAGCTGTACGTCTTGATGGAGACGCACAGAATCAGTCCCAGCGTGGGGTCGAGCGCTTTCACGTCCAGCCGCTTGCGGCCTTTCGCGACGTCGACCTGTGCTTCCTGGCCGACGCCCATCGCGTCGGGAGTGATGTTGGGATAGTGCGGGCGCAGGGCGTCGGCGACGGTTTGCGCCAGGTGGTTCGAGAGCCGCTGCGCGTAGTTCTTCTTGTCGCTGCGATCGGCGTCCGGCGCAGGCTTGTCTCCGGCGAGAGCAAGCGGCCGGGCGAGTGCCGGTGGATCGGGGAACAGGTGGTCGCTCATGCGGCCGGGACTGCACGAGACGTCGGGCTGGGATGCCCGCCCATACGGTCGAGGTGGGACTCGACGTCGTCGAGAAATCCCGGTTGGAACCGAAGATTGCCCATCCGAGCGCGCTTGAGGAATCCGGCCGTCGCCCGAGCCGAGAGCAGCTGGGAATCGTCGAGAAAGTCGCTGAGGTTCTCGTAGGGCTCGTGCACCGGCCACGTCGAGCGGTGCACGCGGTACGCCGAGCCCTTCGCGCCCCACGCGGCGGCGGGCCAGGCTTGACCGGGGAGGATCTGAACGTCGTCGGAGTCGTCGTGGACCTGCGGGCGCTCGATCTGCGCGGCGACCCACGACGCCATCCGAACGCTCACCGCGTTGCCGACGAGCTTCCATCGGTGCCCGGCCCTGACCCCCGGCAGACCGAGCGCCGGTGCAGTCCAGTCCGGGTCGAACCCCTGCAGTCGCTCCGCGCCGACGATCCCCGGCGTGACGATCTCGCCCGACGGCAACCGAACAGCCGGGGGACTGGCGATACCGAGGGACGAGCCGCCCTTCAGCGTCGGAACGGCGTTGACTGCCCAGCCGAGCCCACGGGTGCCCTCGGTCCAGTAGAAACCGCACGGCTGCTCCGACGGGTCACCGTCGGGAAGCGGGCCTTCGTCCTGCGCGAACAGGATTTCGCGGGGGTCCTCGGTGCGGGATGCGAGCATGAGGACTCGCTGACGGCGTTGCGGAAGACCGAACGACCTGGCGTCGACGACGCGGTAGGCCCACATGTACCCGAGATCCGACAGGGCGTCGGTGATGTGACGCATCGCGGCGCCGCGGCCGAGTTGCAGCATGAAGGGAACGTTCTCGATCAACAACCATCGAGGCCCGTTTCGGCGCTTGACCAGACGGAAAACCTCGTCGACGAGCCCGGAGCGTTCCCCGGTGATGCCCGCCGTGCGCCCCGCCTGCGACAGGTCCTGGCACGGAAATCCGGCTGCGACGAGCTCGGTGCCCGACGGCAGCGCTCGGAGCTTGGTGACATCACGGTGAAGCGGCACATCGGGAAAGTGAGCAGCGAGAACCGCGCCGGCGCCGGGGTCGATTTCGCACAGCAATTCCGTCGACCAGCCCTGCTCCGAGAGCCCCAACTCGAGCCCGCCGATCCCGGCGAACAGCCCGACCATCGATCGCGAACCCACGTGCACCCTTCTCTCCCGTAACCGAAACTCGTGGAGAACGTTACTCGAGAAGTACGACAGGTTTTCGCAGGCGCACGGTAGCAGGGCCGAGGCGTGCTTGACCTGAACAATGGTTCAGGTTCGACGATGGAATTCAGCAGTCGAAAAATCGGTTGGTCGAAGTGCTGTCGCGATGAAACCATTCACGCACGGCCGAGTAGGGAGAGCAAACGTGTCGACGGGTGTACTGGAAACGCAGGAGACGACGGCTGCAGTGCCGAACCTTCGGCAGGACGCACCCAGTTCGCTGGCGAGGTTCGTACCGTTTCTGGCCCCGTACAGGTGGTACTTCATCGGGTCGATCGCTGCGTCCATCGTCGCCACGCTGACGGGTCTGGTGATTCCGCTGGTGCTGCAGGGCGTCATCGACGGCCCCATCACCGACGGCAATTTCGCCGGTGTGTGGTGGCCGGCGGCGTTGGTGCTGTTGCTGGGCACGATCGATGCCGTGGGTATCTGGATCCGGCGCTACTTGGTGTCCGGGCCGTCGAGTCAGTTCGAGATATCGGCCAGAGCAACGGTTTTCGAGAAGTTGCAGCGGTTGTCGGTATCCGCTCACGAGGGCTGGGAATCGGGTCAGCTGCTTTCCCGCGCCATCGCCGACCTGTCCTCGCTGCGACGGTTCGTCGCGTTCGTCGGGCCGTTCATCATCATCAACAGCGTCACGTTGGTGGTCGGCCTCGGAGTGCTGTTTCTCCAGTCCTGGCAGCTCGGGCTGATCATGTTGGTCACGTCCGTTCCGCTGGTCGTGATCTGCACCAGGTTCGAGACGCTGTACCGGGTCGTCGCCCGCGATGCGCAGGATCAGGCAGGCGACGTGACCACCACCGTCGAGGAGTCCATCCAGGGCATCCGGGTGCTGAAGGCGTTCGGCCGCAGCGCCCACCTCGGGCGTCGCTTCCTGCGAGAAGCCGCGACGTTGCGTGGGACGGAGATGAAAAAGGTTCGCTACCTTGCCGTTCTGTGGTCCTTGATCGTCGGGATTCCACCGCTCGGGATCGGTGCGATGCTGGCGTTCGGCGCGTATTCGATCGTCCAGGGGACGATGACGGCGGGCATGCTCGTCGCGGCCATGGCAATCGTCGCGTTCCTGCTCTGGCCGATCGAGGCATTCGGGTTCCTGCTGGCCGAGCTGAACAACGCGCGCACTGCCGCGGACAGGTACTGGGAAATCATGGATACGGCGGAGACCATCACCGAACCCGACGACCCGGTCACCCTCCCGCAGGACACGCGCGGTGTCCTCGAGTTCCGCGGCGTCGGATTCGCGTTCCCCGACTCCGACGCAGCGCTGTTCACCGACGTCGACTTCCGGATCGATCCGGGTGAGACGGTTGCCCTCGTCGGCGTCACCGGTAGCGGCAAGACCGCGCTGACCAATCTGGTTCCCCGGTTGTTCGACGTCACCTCGGGTTCCATCACCGTCGACGGCATCGACATCAGAACCATGTCGCTCGCGGATCTTCGGTCGGTGGTGTCGGTCGCGTTCGAGGACCCGGTGCTGTTCTCGGCAAGTGTCCGCGAGAACGTCGCGTTGGGTCGACCCGATGCGACCGACGCGGACGTCGACGAGGCTCTCGGCGTCGCGCACGCACGCGAGTTCGTCGACGCACTGCCGTGGGGACTCGACACCCGGATCGGTGAGCAGGGAATGAGCCTGTCCGGCGGACAGCGTCAGCGACTCGCGCTGGCCAGAGCCGTTCTCGGCAAGCCTCGAATCCTCGTGCTCGACGACCCGCTGTCCGCGCTGGATGTGGGCACCGAGGCCCTCGTGCAACGCGATCTACGACGCGTACTGACGCACTCGACGACTCTGCTCGTCGCGCACAGGCCGTCGACTGCCGCACTCGCAGACCGAGTGCTCTACCTGGAGAACGGAACAATCGTGGAGCAGGGTACGCACGAGCGTCTGTTGGCGACGTCGACGCGGTACCGCCACGTGATGGGGTCCCTCGATGACTGACGAGAACGAGAACGATCAGAGCCCGCACGACGACACGGTCGATTGGCGCGGAGTGGCGAACGAGGAATCCGACATCGACCGCACCGGCAACTCGATTCTCGCCGGCCGATCGAGGCAGTTGTTGGCGTCGCTGGTGAGGCCGTACCGGAAGCAGGCGTTGCTGGCGCTCGCGATCATCGTCGTCGACAACATCGCGTTCGTCGCCGGTCCGTTGTTCATCGCGTACGCGTTGGACCACGGAGTGTCGGCTGCGATCGAGGGTAGGTGGGCGCCGCTGGCGTGGACCGTCTTCGGCTACATCGCATTCGGCATCCTCGGAACGATCACCACGTACACGTTCCTGATGGTGTCCGGACGGCTGAGCCAGGCAATTCTGTTCGACCTTCGCGGCCGTGTGTTCGATCATGCCCAGCGGTTGAGCTTGTCCTTCCACGAGCGTTACACGTCGGGCAAGCTCATCTCGCGGCTGACGAGCGACGTCGAGTCGCTGCAGACGCTGCTCGAAAGTGCCCTGAACGATGCATTGTCCGCGGTGCTGTCCATCGTCAGTATCGCGATCATCCTGGTGTATCTCGATGTGCCGCTTGCGTTGGTGGTGCTCGCGGGGTTCGTGCCGCTGGTGTTGATCACTCGGTGGTCGCAGCGTAGGCAGCGCACCGGTTACCGGCGGACGCGAGTGGCGATCGCGAAGGTCGTCGTCCACTTCGTCGAGTCGATGGGCGGTATTCGCGCAGTTCAGGTCTTCCGGCGTGAGAGAAGAAACAACACGATCCTGAACACCGAGGACACCGAATACCGCGACGCGACGACGGCTGCCCTGCGGGGAATGGCCACCTACACCGGCGCCGTCCGATGGATCGGAAACGTCACTCTCGCGATCATCCTCGTGTTCGGCAGCTACCGAGTGATCAACGGACACTTGGACATCGGAGTGCTCGCCGCGTACGTACTGTATCTGCGTCGGTTCTACGGCCCGCTCGACGAACTCGCCATGGTCTTCAACGCCTACCAGTCGGCAGCGGCCGCGCTGGAGAAGATCTCGGGTGTGCTGGAAGAAGAACCGTCGGTGCACGCGCCGACGGATCCGGTCGAATTGCACAGTGCGCGAGGGGACATCGAATTCGACGCGGTCCGCTTCGCCTACACCGGCGACCGCGTCGTGCTACCGGAATTCTCGCTGCACATCCCGGCCGGGCAGGTCGTCGCGATGGTCGGTGCCACCGGCGCCGGAAAGTCCACGCTCGCCAAGCTGCTCGCGCGGTTCTACGACCCGACGCAGGGAACGGTCCGTCTCGACGGCGTCGACCTCCGAGAACTGGGCGACGAGAACATGCGTCGACACATCGTGATGGTCACGCAGGAGTCGTTCCTGTTCTCCGGATCGGTCGCGGACAACATCCGCCTCGGCAAACCGTCGGCGACGGACGACGAGGTGGCGGCCGCAGCCGACGCCGTCGGGCTCACGGAATTCATCTCCACGTTGCCGGACGGAATCGACACCGACGTCCGCAAACGCGGTGGACGGCTTTCCTCCGGTCAACGTCAACTCGTCGCGTTCGCGCGGGTGTTCCTGGCGGCGCCCGCGGTGATCGTGCTCGACGAGGCCACCTCCAGCCTCGACATCCCCAGCGAGCGGCTGGTCCAGCGCGCGCTGGAGACGATTCTGCAGGGCCGTACGGCGCTGATCATCGCGCACCGGCTTTCCACCGTCGCCATCGCCGACAGGGTGCTGGTGATGGAGAACGGGCGGATCGTCGAGGACGGTACGCCGTCGGAACTCATCGAGGAGAAGGGGCGATTCGCCGACCTGCACGAGCTCGCGGTGGCGTCGACCTGAGTGTCGTCACCAGGGTGCGATGGGCGGCTTGACCCACATGATCTTCTCGTCGGCGTGCTTCGGGGAGGCCGACGGGTGACTCGAATTCGACGCCGCCCACTCGTTCTTGCGGTCGAGGAGTTCCGCGGTCATCGTCCACGTCTCCAGCGTGCTCGGGGGAGTGATGTCCGCGGCCCTCGCGAGCTTGCGTCGGGCGGCGTCGGTCATCGCGAGCAGTTCGCTGCCGTCGATACCGCGCTCCCAGATGTAGCGCGCCAACGCCGTTGCCTTGTCCTGTCGCGATTTCGCGGCCTGTTCGGAGTGCGCGAAGTCGAAGCCACCTCCAGTCATGTCGATCACAATAATGCGCCTCGAGAACGAAAAATCACCACAGCTTGTTCCGATGGCCCCCCTGTCGCTTAACGTAGTCGGGTGACCACTCCAACTTCGGGTGCAGAAGCCGCCCCTTCCGTGACCACTTCGACCTGGCCGGCGATTCTGACCTGGCGAGCACACGACGTACCCCGCATGGAGTCGGTCCGCGTCCAGCTGAACGGAAACCGAATCAAGGCGTCGGGCCGCATCATCGGCGGTGCCTGCGACGAACATCCGGCGTTCAGTGCGTCGTACGACCTGGTGACCGACGAGAACGGCATCACCCGCAGGCTTTCCCTGCGCACCGCGGTCGCCGGCGGCGAGAAGCAGGCATCGGTCAGCCGCGACAACGAGGGCTACTGGATGATCGAGGGGTCCCACGCGTCGCAGCGTTCCACCTACAACGGTGCGCTCGACGTCGACGTGGTCCTGAGCCCGTTCTTCAACACCCTGCCGATCCGCAGGCTCGGTCTGCACACCGACTCGTCGGACATCGTCGTACCGGTCGTGTACGTCAACCTTCTGGACCTGAGCATCCAGGAAGCAGGCCTGACCTACAGCAGCGGCGCCGACGGCATTCACGTGCTGTCGCCGGTGTCCAGTTCGTCGGTGACCGTGGACGCCGACGGCTTCGTTCTCGACTACCCGGGGCTTGCCGAACGGATCTGACGCACGACGCCGCCCCGTCGGCCGGCTGCCCGGAATTCTTCGATCCAGTTCTCGTCGCCCGGCTCGATGCCGGTGATGTCGAAACGTTCGTGCTGCTCGTACTGTCCGCGCGCGGCATGGCCGGCGGTGACCAGCGTGCGGGTCGACCCTTCGTCGACGAGTTCCCTACGGGCTGCAGTCAGCAGGTCCAGAGCCGCATCGAGCGCGTCGGTGAGGGCGACGGCGTTGCCTTCGCACATGGCCCGAACCAGATCGGGCGCCGACGACGCCACTCGCGTCCCGTCTCGGAACGAGCCGGCGGCCAACCCCAGCGCGAGAGGGTTGGCTGCCCCGACCTGGGCCAATGCCTCGGCCAGCAGGTGAGGCAGGTGCGAGATGCGTGCGACGGCGCGATCGTGTTCCACGCTCTCGACCGGGATCACGACGGATCCGCAGTCCACGGCGAGCGACGCGACCTGACGCCACACATCGGGATCGGCCCCGTCGTCGACGCCGACGACCCACACCGCGTCCTGGAAGAGGTCGGGATCGGCCGCCGCCCAGCCGGATCGATTCGTTCCCGCCATCGGGTGCCCGCCCACGTAACGCGACGACAGCCCGCGACGCGCGACCGCCGCGGCGACCTCTGCTTTGACGCTGACGACGTCGGTGATCGGGTTGTTCGGGGCGTGCTCGGCAATGGCGGCGAGAATGCCGTCGACGGCGGGCATCGGCACCCCGACGACGATCAATGCGCCGGTCTCCGCCGCCCGGGTGAGTGCTGCCGTCAGGTCGGTGCCGGTGTCGAACCCGGCGTCGGCCGAGCCGGCGATGGCGTCGGCGGAACGGTTGTATCCCCATGCGGTTCGTCCCGCACGAACAGCAGCCTGCAGGACCGATCCGCCGATCAGCCCGAGCCCGAGTACACAGACATCAGTGTTGGTCACGGCACCCAGTTTCACAGGTGGACACGGTGGACTTCATTTCGAGGCGGTAAGGCGACTACCGTTGCGCGCATGGCTGCACAGCGCGGGAGTAACAACTCCGCCAAGGCGAAGAAGTTCGACGGTCCGAGCAAGGAGACATTCGACGACCTCGAAGGGTTCGGCGTTGCCGTCGTCCGCGAGGACGGCAAGTGGCGCGTGACCCCGTTGACCACGGCTGCGTTGTCCTCCCTGTCGACAGCTGAGACCGAACTGCGGGAAATGCGCAGTTCCGGGGCGGTCTTCGGACTCCTGGACGTCGACGACGAATGCTTCGTGGTGCTGCGGCCCGCACCGTCGGGCACCCGTCTTCTTCTGTCCGACGCCAGTCTTGCAGGCGAGTACGACATCGCCGCCGACGTTCTCGACGAACTCAATATCGAGATTCCCGACTTCGACCCGGACGAACTCGACGACATCGAACCGTGGCCCGAAGGCGACATGGGCCTGTTGTCGGATCTGGGGCTGCCGGAGGCCGTCATGGGCATCATCGTCGCCGAGACCGACCTGTACCCGGACGAGCAGCTCGGCTCCATCGCAGGCCGCCTCGGATTCGCCGACGAGTTGTCCGCTGTGCTGGACAAGCTGCCTCGGTGACCGACGAGGACCTCGTTCGCGCAGCGCTCACCGCTGCGCAGGGAGCGTCCGACCTCGACGTACCCGTCGGTGCCGTCGTGTACGACGCCGACGGGCGAGAGCTGGCCCGCGCGGCCAACGCCCGTGAAGCGACCGGCGATCCAACGGCGCACGCCGAAGTTCTTGCACTCCGCGCCGCAGCGTCGCTTCACGGCGACGGTTGGCGACTCGAAGGCTGCACGCTGGCCGTCACGCTCGAGCCGTGCACGATGTGTGCGGGAGCTCTGGTGCTCGCACGGGTCTCGCGCGTCGTGTTCGGAGCATGGGAACCGAAGACGGGCGCCGTCGGCTCGCTGTGGGACGTCGTGCGGGACCAGCGGCTGGCCCACCGCCCCGAAGTCCGTGGCGGCATCCTGGAGAACGAATGCGGCGACGTCCTACGCCGGTTCTTCGACGCCAGACGCTTATGAAACTCTCATGTTTGTGGCCTCTACCTGTGGGTAAACCGTCGTCGAGGAACGCGGAACACGCGTTCTGAACGACGCATCCTCAGGAGGCAAAAATGGGACTCGACGACAAGATCGGTAACAAGGCCGAGGATCTGGGCGGCAAGGCCAAGGAAGCCACCGGCGCAGCCACCGGCAACGAAGAGCTCCGCCAGGAAGGCAAAGGCGATCAGCTCTCGTCCGCAGTCAAGGACGGCGCCGAGAAGGTCAAGGACGCAGCCTCCAACATCAAGGACAAGCTCACCGGAAACTGATCCGGCCGCTTGACCAGGCGATTTAGCCACAGGCCGCTACTGCGGTATTGTTCTCCGCGGTGGCGTGTCCGAGCGGCCTAAGGAGCACGCCTCGAAAGCGTGTGACGGGTAACCCCCGTCCGAGGGTTCAAATCCCTCCGCCACCGCCAAATCTCCCCACCTGCATCACGCAGGTGGGGAGATTTTTTGTGTCACTGTCTCGCGTCGATCTACACAACAAACCACTCGGTTGATTAGGGTACCCTGCCCTCATGAGCAGAGGCGTTGAAGGCATCATCATGAAGGCGTACAAGACGGACGACTACAAGTTGACCGTCACGTCCAGGGAACACGTCACCGACAAGTACGTTCGCGTCGGCTTCGACGGCGGCGGATTGCTGAAGAACCACCCGGTCCACCCGACGCAATGGGTCCGCCTGTGGATCGACGACGGCACCGGCAAGGAACGCCAGCGTGGGTACACGCTGACGCAGCAGGACCCCGCAACGGACACATTCGTCATCGAATTCGCCGTCCATTACGGCCCCGCGTCGAAGTGGGCCGAAACCGCCGAAGCCGGTGACGTCCTCGAAGCCACCCTGATGCGCGGAAACAACGGTTCCAGCTTCGAGATCCCCGAGCCTGCGCCGTCCGAGTTCTTGCTGTTCGGCGACACCGCATCGCTCCCGGCGATCAACACCATCCTCGACACCCTCGGCGACACTCCGGCGAAGGTATGGCTCGAATGGCAGTACGAATCCGACCCGACCCTCCCCGTCCACGCAGGACCCAACACCGAAGTGACCTGGCTCCAGCGCGTCGACGACGGTCGTCTCCTGCGCGAGCAAGCAGAAGCTCTCACCCCAGCGGCCGACGCCTTCGCCTGGGTCGCATGCGACGGCCGAACCACGCGCTCGATCGTCAAGACCTTCAAAACCGTCCACGGCTTCGCGAAGGACCGCATCAAGTCACAGGCGTACTGGAAGTAGGGCCGGCCCTCCGTTCCGGGGTCGCGTCAAGCGATGGAGGGATCGCGCTCCAACCTCCAGCCGCTGGACCGCGAGCGCTCGTGCCAGAAGCCGGCGTATCGGCCGTCGAGGGCGAGTAGTTCGTCGTGTGTTCCACGTTCGACGATGCGCCCGTCGTGCAGGAACAGAATTCGATTCGCGTGCGCGATGGTGGCGAGTCGGTGTGCGACGACGATGACGGTCTTGTCCCGAGTCAGCTCATGGATGCCCCGGACGACGACGGCTTCGTTGTGCGGGTCGAGGGCACTGGTTGCTTCGTCGAGAAGGACGATCGGTGCGTCCTTGAGCAACGCCCGGGCGATCGATACACGTTGACGCTCGCCGCCGGACAGGGTGGTTCCGCCTTCGCCGACTTCGCTGTCGTATCCGTCGGGGAGTCGTTCGACGATGTCGTCCACGCAGGCGATCGCGCCGGCTCGACGGATGTCGTCGTCGGAAGCGTCGGGTCTCCCGATCCTGATGTTCTCGGCAATGGACCGCTCGAACAGGTAGACGTTCTGGAACACCAGTGACAACTGCCCGAACAACGTTTCCGACGGTTGCGCACGCACGTCGTGGCCGCCGACCGTGATGCTGCCTTCGTCGACGTCGGCGTATCGAGCAGCAAGCCGAAGCAGTGTGGTCTTGCCCGATCCGCTGGGGCCGACGATTGCCGTCGTCGTACCGGCCTCGACGGAGAACGACACGTCGGAGACGACGGGGGTCTCACCGTAGCCGAAGGTGACACCGGTGAATTCCACGGCGGGCGCGTCGGGCTGCACCGACGAATTCGTCTCGGGCAGAGCAGGTTCGACGAGCAACTCCGTCGCGCGGGCGATCGACGTCGATGCCGACCGCAACGCGGTTCCGATCTGTGCCGCCTGATTGAGTGGTTCGATGAAACGCGCACTCACCGCGATCAGCGCGATGGCTGCGGCGGTGGAGATCGCACCGCCCGTCACTTGGCCGACGACTATATAGGTGAGAGCCAGGAATGCGGCCTGCACGAGAAGGCCGAACATGATCACGCCGGTGACGGCCGATACGACGTTACGAGTTGCCGCGGACTTCTGCGCTTCCAAGGCCGCGCCCAGCGCGCGGTTACCGTCGCCGACAGCGCCGAACGCACGCAGAACGGGTTGAGCCTGCGCGAATTCGACGACGCGTGTGTCCGCCTCGGTGGCAGCTGCATGTGTTCGCTCGTCCGCTCGGACGTACGCTGCGTTCCCGAGTCGGTTGACGGCGAGGAGAATCGGTGCGGCGACGAGCATGGACAGAGCAATTCTCCAGTCCACGAACAGCATTCCCACGCCAACTCCGACGGGAACGAGGATGCTGGTGATCAGCTTGGCCGTGAGGTACGCGACGGCGTGCTGGATGTCGAGGACGTTGTCGATGACGATGCGGGACACCGATGCAGCGTTGTGGGTCTCGAACCACGCGAGTGGGAGAGCATTGAGCCGATCACCCAAGCGAGTCTGCAGTCCCGACTGCATTCCGATGGCGATTCGCAGACCGAGCGTTGCTTGCAGGACCGTGAGCCCGCCCATCAGAGCGACGGCAACGGCCATGACTGCCGCCCAGCGCCATGCGCGGCCGGTGTCGCCGTCGAACAATGCCTCGAGCAGCGGCACGAGCAAGCAATACGCCGCGGCCTGCGACAGTGCCTGCGCGACCGTGACGGCGATCAGTCGGGGGTTGAGATGCGCGTACTCGTCGGGTACGAGACGGAAGACTGCAGCGATCATCGGTTCTCCTCCACGTGTACGGCGGCGCCCAACGCAGCTTCGTTGACATCCCAGAGCCTCTGGTAGAGCCCACCGCCGTGGACCAGATCGTCGTGCGTGCCGCGCTCGACGATCGCTCCCTTCTCCAACACCAGGATCTGGTCGACGCCGGTAACGGTGTGCAGGCGGTGTGCTATGACCAACACGGTTCTTCCGGAGACCAGCACCGCAAGAGCGTCCTGCACCGAGGCCTCGGACTCCGGATCGGCGAACGCGGTCGCCTCGTCCAGAACCAGGATCGGTGTGTCGGCGAGCAAGGTGCGGGCAATCGATAGTCGCTGGGCTTCACCGCCGGACAGGGAGGCGTCGATGCCTATTTCCGAGTCGTAACCGCGCGGGAGTGCAGCGATGCGCTCATGGATCCGAGCCGCGCGAGTTGCGACCTCCAGCGCCGCTTGGTCGGCGTCGGGACGTGCGAGGAGCAGATTGTCACGAATACTTCCGGCGATGAGACGGACGTCCTGGAACACGAACCCCACTGTGCTGTAGAGCTCCTCCGGTCCGATGGCGCGGATGTCCCTGCCGCCGATCGTGATTCGTCCAGACTCCACGTCGTAGAACCGAGGCAACAGGGCCGCGAGGGTCGACTTCCCCGATCCCGACGGGCCCACCAGAGCGGTGATGGTTCCCGGCGAGAGCTCGAACGATACGTCGTGGAGAACGGCACGGTCTTGTCGGTAGCCGAAGCTCACGGACTCGAACTCGACCGTCCCGTCGACGATGCCGGGCGCATCGGTGGCAGCGACGGCCAGTTCGGACTCCTCCTGCAGAGCGTGCAGTCGCTGCGCGGCAACGGCGCCGTCCCTCAGGGCCTGACCACTGTAGCCGAGTCCCATTGCAGCGCTGCCTATCCCGAGGCCGACGAGGAGGAACGGCAGGACGTCGATGGCGTCGAACCACCCCTGGGACACCCCGATCAACCCGCCTACGACCGTCAACAGCATCACGAAGACCGGAGAGATGACGACGTCCGCAGTCGCCTGCAATGGGATCATCGGTGTCTTGAACTTGCCGAGGGCGTCGGCCTGACCGTCGACGGAGTCCTGGAACGACCTGTGTGCTTTCCCTGCTTGGCCGAATGCGCGGACCACCTGGATGCCGTCGACGTATTCGATTGTTGCGGAACGCAGCCGACGATTCCATCGATTGAATACCGCGAGACGGTCGCGACTGGACTGATCCATCATGCGGCTCAACAGAATTGCGTAGACCAGCAGCGGGAGGATCAGCAACAATGCCAGTCTCCACTCGACAGTGAAGAGGTACACCAGCGTGACGAGAGGTATCACCACGGCCCCGACGAACTCCAGCCGCGCATGCGCGACGAG
This sequence comes from Rhodococcus sp. RS1C4, assembly GCF_002258225.1. Lineage (NCBI taxonomy): Bacteria > Bacillati > Actinomycetota > Actinomycetes > Mycobacteriales > Nocardiaceae > Rhodococcus > Rhodococcus sp. RS1C4. The sequence goes on from NZ_NOXZ01000023.1 coordinate 88,464, forward strand.
GTAGTGGAGTGCGTCGACGTCGTCCTGTAGATAGCCCTTGATCTCCGCGGAATTGTGAGATGCGAACCAGCCGAGTGGAACCCTGGTGAGTTTCAGCGCCAACGCTCTACGCAACGAGAGTTGAAACCCCGCATCCGTGAGGTGGGACAGAGTCATCGCTACCGCTTGCAGAAGTATCTGCGCACCCAGTGCCCCGAACGCGACGAACAGCAGCACCCAGATACGCCCGGTATCGGTGGATTCGTCCAGCAGCTCACGGCACATCTCGACGATCACGATGAACGGGGCGACGGCGCACACCGCGGCAACTGCTGCGATGACACTGGCCACCGTCAGGGTGCGACCGACCGGCGCGAGGATTGCGCGTCGGGCATGCGCTTGGTCTTTCTTGTTCTGTCGAGCAACCGTCCGCGGAAGGCTGTTGCCTGCATCGTCCGCGGTCAGCGGTTCGGATTGCACCGTCATGCGCACTCGCAATCTTCTGTTCTTCACGGGCACCAGCCCACCGGTCGGATTAGATCCTTACACATTCTCGGTAGGCAAGGCTAACCTCGAAAACCGGCAGGTCCGTTACGAGCGGTCGCTGTGTGCCGGGGTAAATGGTTTGCAGCAAACCTTGCCCGCGTCTACTATTTCCTAGTGTTATTAGGCAAAAGCCGGTTCCGGCTAGGGAGGAGGTAACGATGGCACGCGCAGGCCTCAATGCTGCTCGCCTCACCGCGGCGGCCGCGGACATGGCGGACGAGATCGGGTTCGAGAACGTCACTGTTCTTGCCCTGGCCAAATCGTTCGGCGTGAAAGACGCCAGCCTCTACTCGCACATCAAGAACTTGCGAGATCTCCGGCAACGGGTGGCTGTCGCCTCGCTGTCCGAACTGGCCGATTGGGTATCCGACGCCGTGGCGGGGCGGGCGGGCAGAGATGCGCTCGTCGCGTTCGCCAACGCGTACCGCGATTTCGCCCGTCAACATCCAGGGCGATACAACTCGACTCGATACGAGCTCGACGCGGACGTAGCGCTCGCGAGTGACGCACGCAAACACTCGCACATGTCGCGCGCGATCCTACGCGCGTACAACTTGCCCGAACCCGACGAAACCGATGCAGTCCGATTGCTGGGCAGCACATTTCATGGCTTCATCGAGATCGAGAGCTCGGGGGGGTTCGGCTACGGCATCCCCCCGCGAGAATCCGAACAGACGTGGCAGCGAGTACTCGACGTACTCCACCACGCACTCGAAAACTGGCCGAAGGCCTGACGTTCCGGGAGAACACACATGCAGTCCATCACCGAGAAAGAGATCAGACAGTCGTTCGTGAACTGTTCCAAGGGCGACGCCAAACGAATGAACCTGCCATCCACCCTGACCGACACCGACTGGGAACAACTGGATTTCCTCGGTTGGTCCGACCCGTCGTACGCAGGTCGAAGCTACATCGTCCTACCCAAGGGCGACGAGCTGGTCGGCGTCGCGCTCAAACACGAATCCGGCGGATCCGACCGCGCGCAGATGTGCACCATCTGCACGACGACGCACTCACGCGGCGACGTATCGCTCATGACCGCCAAGAAGACCGGCGAATCAGGGCGGCGCGGAAACACCGTCGGCACCTACATGTGCACGGACCTACTGTGCTCTCTGTACGCACGAGGCAAGAAGACCCCGGCGCTGGGCAACCGGTACCGCGAGAACCTCAGCACCGAGGAGCGCGTCGTACGGGTTCAGGAGAACATCGAAGCATTCATCGCCAGGCTGTACACCTGACAGCTGTACACCTGACAGCTGTACACCTGACATCTGCTGCACTCCTGCCGCCTCGGTTCAGCAGCTGCCGAGGCCGGCTGCGTCCAAACCGCGGAGCATCTGCTGCTGGTCCTCGGGAGGGACCGCCGACCAGCTCGGATTGGCCTGCAGCTGTGCGGAAATCCCGTCGACGGTCACGTTCCGTGGAGCGCCGGTGACGGCGAGGGCATCGATCGCGGCAAGGAACTGCTGGCAGGTCTCGACGTACAGTTGCTCGCCGGTGGGCCGGTTCGACCCGTCGCCCTGGTCGATGGGCAATTGCACGGGTGCCGGTGGGGGAGCGTCCGCCGGGGTGGTCTCGGGTGCGACGGATTCGGCCGGAGCGGCCGGCATCGACTCCGCAGTCGTGGAAGGGGCGGCCGTCGTCGTCGTCGACGTGGAGGGTGTGCTGGGCGCGGCCGAGGGCTGCTCGTCCGAGCCGCATCCAGCGAGGGCGAGCATCAACACTGCGCCGGTGACGATGGTCCGCTTCATGGCCAACTGTGTACCAGACGTCACTCGACATCGGCCGCGTGGGCAGCAATGGCGTCGACCGTCGTGCGCCACGCAACCGAACCGCTGTTCGTGAAATCCCCGTGCCCGGCTCCCGGTAGAACGACGACGTCGACGGTATCGCCCGCGGCACGTGCGGCGTCGGCGTAGGCCGTGCTCTGGTTCACGGACACGGTCTTGTCGGCGTCGCCGTGGATTGCCGTCACCCGTGTGCCGATGGGCAGATGCTCGATCGGTGAGGCGACGCGATACCGGTCCGGAACCTGATCGGGCATACCACCGAGGAACGCGGGCACGAGTTTGTCGCCCCCGATGTTCGCGGCACGTGCCATGTCGAAGACGCCGGCCATGATCGTCGCGCTGCGGGGCATGATCTTCGGCTGCGCGCCAGGAGCCGACGCATCCAGGGTGTGACGCCCCGCCAACCACGCGGCCAGCTGGCCGCCGGCCGAGTGGCCGGCCACATGAACGCGGCCCAGGTCCAACCGGCCCCCCGCAGCCTCCTGGACCGTGTTGGCCAGCGCCTCCGTCGCGTTGTCGACGTCAGCGAGCGTATCGCGGTAATCGCCGGTGCCACGGCGGTATTCGATGTTCCACACGGCAATTCCGCGATCGGCCACGGCTTCCGAGATCGGTCCGAAGTACGACATGTCGTACCGCTGCTGCCACCCGCCACCGTGCACCATCACGACAACAGGCAGGGAGTCCGCGCCGTTGTCCGGCAGATACAGGTCACCCACGTTGTCCTCGTCGGCGCCGTAGAGCAGTCTGATCGGCGGATCCGCCAGGGCCGGGATCAGTGCGGGAGACGGCGTCGGAATCGGGGGCGGCGTGTGCACGGTGGATCCACTGCATCCAGCCGTCAACGCTGCCGTCACGAGGAAGGCCGCTAGTCGTGTGAATTTCACCGGCTGCCACCGGTCCAGGCGAGAAGTTCGTCGGCCGACCAGGTGTTGACGACGCGTTCAGCCGGCACGCCCCGAGCTTCGGCGCGTAGGGCCCCGTAGCCCTGCCAGTCGAGCTGCCCGGGCGCATGTGCGTCGGTGTCGATCGAGAACAGGCAGCCCCGCTCGAGGGCGACATCGATGAGGCGCTCCGGCGGGTCCTGACGCTCGGGCCGGGCGTTGATCTCCACCGCGGTACCGAACTGCTTGCATCCCTCGAACACCACGTCGGCGTCGAACTTCGATTCCGGCCTCGTTCCCCGGCCACCCTCGACGAGCCTGCCGGTGCAATGTCCCAACACGTCGACGTGGGGGTTGGCTATTGCGTTGACCATGCGGCGGGTCATCGACTCGGAGTCGGCCCGCAGGTTCGAATGCACGCTGGCGACAACGATATCCAGTTCGGCGAGCAAGCCCTCGTCCTGATCCAGGCTGCCGTCGTCGAGGATGTCCACCTCGATACCGGTGAGAATGCGGAACGGCGCGAGTTCCTCGTTGAGTTCGGCAACAACGTCGAGTTGCTTCCTCAGCCGATCGGCCGACAATCCGTTGGCCACCTTCAACCGGGGTGAATGATCGGTCAACGCGCAGTACTCGTGACCGAGCCGGGCTGCGGTGCGCATCATCTCCTCGATCCCGCTGCCGCCGTCGGACCAGTTGGAATGGGTATGCAGATCCCCTCTGAGGGCAGACCGGAGATCGTTGTCGCCGATCGGCTCGGCCTCGGCACGCTTCTCGGCAAGAAAGTCCGGTACGTCGCCCGAGAGGGCCTGACGGATGATGAGCGACGTCTTGGCTCCGATGCCCGGCAACGCGGACCACGAATCGGCCTTCCGGCGCTCGGATCGCGCAGTCTCGCTCAACGATTCGACCACGTCGGCTGCACGCCGATACGCCTTGACGCGGTGAGTGTCCGCGCGCGAGCGCTCGAGCCAGTAGGCGATCTCGCGCAGAGCTTCGATCGGGTCCATGTCCCTATTGTCCAGCAGCGGGGTGGCAGCCCGACACGGCGGTATCGGACAAACTTCTCAGCAAGTTGCCAGGTGCACGAACCCCCACAGGGTTGAAGGTGCAACTAGCATTGCGAGGCATGACAAAGAAATGGTGGATAGCCGGCGCACTCGTCGTCGTGATCGCGCTCGGTGCGTACTTCGGCCCCAAGATCTATGCGTCGTTCCAAGAAGACGACGCGCCCGCCGCGACGGTCTCGACCGAGGGAGCGCAAGCCGCCTCCACCGACGACCTGGACGGAACATGGACCATCGTCCCAGGCGACGCGTCGAACACCACGGCCGCGGGATACACCGTCGACGAAGTGCTCAACGGCTCCGACGTCACAGTGGTCGGCACGACCCCCGAGGTCAGCGGCGACGTCACGATCACGGACAACACCCTCACCGAAGGTGAGGTGACAGTGCAGACGGGGTCGATCACCACGGACAGCGACCGTCGCGACAACCAGTTCCGCGGCAACATCTTCGACACCGCCACCTATCCGACGGCGACCTTCACCTTCGACTCGCCCGTGGACCTGGCATCACTTCCCAAGGACGGAACGACGGCCACCGTCACCGCGAACGGAACGTTGACCCTGAAGGACCAGTCCCGTCCTGTCTCCGTCGAGATGGAGGTCCTGCAGTCCGGTGACACGCTCATCGCGTCGGGAAGCATTCCGACGACGTGGACGGACTTCGGCATCGAGCCTCCGTCGCTCGGATTCGTGACCGTCGAGGGCTCGGGATCGGTCGACTTCCTGATCAACCTGAACTCGAACTAGTCTCTTTCGCCTCGGCCCTGCTCGGCGTCCACCCCGGCGGGCCGAGGACGAAACCGAACCGTTCACGCCACGACCGCGATGCCGCTACATCACGTGCGATGGAGCGGTATTCGTGTGTCTGGAGTGTCCAGATGTTGAATGTGTCGACCTTCTTCGTCAGGCCGTAATGCGGCCGCGCCACCTCGTCGGCGTAGCTGCCGAACAGCCTGTCCCACACGATGAAGATGCCGCCGTAGTTCTTGTCGAGATACTGCGGATCGTTCCCATGATGGACCCGATGATGCGACGGCGTGTTGAACACGAACTCGATCACGCGAGGCAGCTTGTCGATCCGTTCCGTGTGAACCCAGAACTGATACACCAGGTTGATCGAGAAACCCACGAACACCATCCACGGCGGAATCCCCAACAGTGGCAACGGAAGCCACATGACAATCTCGCCACTGTTGTTCCACTTCTGGCGAAGAGCGGTGCTGAAGTTGAAGTACTCACTGGAATGATGCGCCTGATGCGTCGCCCAGATGATCCGCGTGCGGTGTGCAGTGCGGTGATACGCGTAGAAGAGGACATCGACGCCCACGATGAGAATCACCCACGTGTACCAGGCGTCGGCCGGCAAATGCCGCGGAGCGACGTACACGTACAAGGCCGTGTAACCGAACAGAGCCAGCGTCTTCCACACCGTCGTCGTCGCAATCGAGACAACACCCATCCCGAGGCTGGCCCGCGCATCGGCCCCCTTGTAGCTGCCCAGGTCGCCGTCCTCGAGCTTGATCGCGGCACACCACTCGATCACCAGAAGCAGAGCAAACGCCGGAATCGCCAACGCCACCGGATCACGTAACGGCTCGGGGAGTGCATTCCAGGCCGACTGAACCCACTCGCCCACCATTCGACTCCTTTGCGTGACACTTGTAGCTGAAGTGTAACGCTTCGACGTGTCGTGGAACACACCCTGCCGACCCTCTTCGAGACCGAACGTGGCATTTGGTCACTTGGAGTGACCGAACGGTTCATTCGGTCCCGAGGGGGTTCGGGATTCGCCTATTTCCTATTCGAATGGTAGGAATTAGGAACCATTCGTCGGCCGAGGAGATTGCTGTGCACATTACCGCCAAGGCGGATTATGCCGTGCGGACTTTGCTGGAGCTGGCGGCCGCGGATGGGGTTCCGGGGAAGGCTGAGGCGCTGGCGGGTGCGCAGAAGATTCCGCACAAGTTCTTGGAGTCGGTGCTGTCGGATCTGCGGCGTGCTGACCTGGTGCGCAGTCGGCGAGGGCCCGACGGAGGGTATTGGCTCGCTCGGCCGGCGTCGGAGATTTCGGTTGCGGATGTGATCAGGGCGGTGGAGGGGCCGTTGGCGTCGGTGCGCGGGCAGCGTCCGGAGGATGTCGACTACCCGGGCCCCGCGAAGCCGTTGCAGCTGGTGTGGCTGGCGGTGCGGGCGAACATGCGCGCGGTGTTGGAGGAAGTGTCGCTGGCGGAGATCGTTGCCGATGATGTTCCGGCGTTCGTGTTCGAGCTGACTGCCGACCCGGCGGCCTGGGCGCGACGCTGACTCACGTCGGGGTGTGAGCTGACACACCCTGTGCGTTGGGTGTGACTCAATCGTCAAACTTGCACCCTTCTGCAATAGTGCAGAACTCTGCAACTTCCGTACCTTGGAGTTCGTGACCGCTCCCCGCACTGGCCTTCGTGATCTGAAGAAGGCCGCCACGCGCGACGCTCTAGGCCTCGCAGCAGTTCAGTTGGCGAAAGCGCGGGGACTCGACGCCGTCACCGCCGACGCCATCGCCGCCGAGGCGGGTGTGTCGACGCGGACCTTCCACAACTACTTCGCCAACAAGGAAGAAGCGGTTCTCCACCACATCGAGGCTTCGGCGCTCGAATGGTTCGAGATGCTGCGTGATCGCCCTGCCGACGAGCCCATCTGGGACGCGATGAGACACGTGGCAGTGTCGATCGTGTCCGATCCGGACAAGGACCTCGCGGAGACCTTCGCCGTTGCGCAACTGATCGAAGCGACGCCGAGTGTCATGGCCCGCAAGCTCGAAGTTCACCACTCGCTCATCCGAGTTCTCGGCGAAGCAATTGCCGCGCGTACCGGCACGGACATCGACCGTGACCTGTACCCGAACCTTCTCCAAGCTGCCGTCGGCAATGCCGTCACAGCTGCCTTGACGATTTGGACCGCCGACCCTGAAGGAGATTCTTCGCCGAAACAGCTCGTCGAAGACGCATTCGACCAACTGCAGGCCGGGCTTCCGGACCCTCGCGAAACGAAAACCAGCGCACCGAACACAGACTTCAGGAGCTGACCTGTGGCTACATTTCTCTATCGAGTCGGTAAGTTCGCCTTCCGACGAAAAGGCATTGTCCTCGCCCTATGGCTGGCGATTCTCGTACTGGCAGGCGTCGGCGCCGCCACTCTGTCCGGCCCGACGGCCAACTCGTTCAACATCCCCGGCACTCCGGCGCAGGAAGCTCTCGACCTGCAGAGCGAGCGATTCGGCAACGCCGAGGATCCGCTGACGGCGGTATCGGCGCAGTACGTCTTCAAGGCGCCGGACGGCCAGACTCTCGACACTCCGGCGTACACCGCCGCGATCGACGCGACCATCGCGGACATCGACCAGATCGCCGACGTCGACGCCGCCGCCAAGCCCGGTGGGGCCCAGCCGCTCGCCAACCCGGTCGCGGGCAACACCGCCATCGTCGAGCAGTACAGTTCGCTGGCCGAGCAGGACGGAACCCCTGCCGACACCGCCGCAGCCAACGCGGCTGCACTGTCGCCGCTGAGCCCGAACGGCAACATCGGCACGCTCGAAGTTCCGCTGTCCGTCGAGCTCGCCGACGTCACGGAGGACCTGCGCACCTCGCTCGACGAGGCTGCTCAGCCTGCACGTGACGCCGGATTGACCGTCGAGCTGGGCGGCAGCGTCGCCCAGGATGCATCGCCGCCGGGCGGCACGTCCGAGCTCGTCGGCCTCGCTGTCGCCGCCGTCGTCCTGCTGATCATGTTCGGTTCCGCCTTCGCGGCCGGCCTCCCGCTCGTCACCGCCATCGTCGGCATCGGCATCAGCAGCTTGACGATCACCACGGCGTCGGGATTTGCGGACCTGTCCACCTTCACCCCGATCCTCGCGGTGATGATCGGCCTGGCCGTCGCGATCGACTACTCCCTCTTCATTCTCGCCAGGTACAGGCACGAGCTCACGCTCACCGACGACCGAGAGGAAGCCGTCGGACGGTCGGTGGGTACCGCCGGATCTGCGGTCGTGTTCGCCGGCGCAACGGTGCTCATCGCGCTCGTCGCACTGCGTGTCGTCGGCATCCCGTTCCTGTCGCAGATGGGTTACGCAGCCGGCTTCGCAGTGTTCGTCGCAGTCCTGATCGCGCTGACGTTCCTCCCCGCGTTGCTCGGTGTGTTCAAGGGCAAGGCGTTCGGCGGCAAGATCAAGTTCGTCAACACCACCGATCCCGAGGACCCGAACGCACCGCCCACCAACGGTCTCCGCTGGGCACGTGCGCTGGTCAAGCGTCCCGCGATCGGCCTGATCGGCGGCGTCGTACTGCTCGCCGTCATCGCAGGCCCGACGACCGGCCTGTCGCTGGCACTGCCCAGCATCGCCACGTCGGACCCGTCGACCTCGGTCCGAAAGGCGTACGACCTGGTCGACGAGGGCTTCGGGCCCGGCCGCAACGGACCGCTTCTCGTCATCGCCGACGCCTCCGCAACGCCGGAAGCGGATCGCACGGCCGGATTCGGCAAGGTCATCGAGTCGATCTACGAGGAAGACGACGTCGAGAACGCGCAGATCGTCGCGGTGAACCAGGCTGGCGACACGGCACAGATCCTCGTCACGCCCAACAGTTCGCCCAACAGCGATGCGACGAAGGACCTCGTTGCGAACCTTCGTGCAGCAGAGCCGGGCTTCGCCGAGACCGACGGCGTGTCCTACGGCGTGACCGGTCAGACCGCGCTCGAACTCGACGTGTCCGAGCGTCTGCAGGATGCACTCGTGCCGTACCTCGCCGTGGTCGTCGGACTGGCGTTCGTACTGCTGATGGTGGTGTTCCGGTCGATCTTGGTGCCGCTGACCGCGACACTCGGATTCCTGCTCAGCGTCCTCGCGACGTTCGGTGCGACGGTGTTCATCTTCCAGGAAGGCGGGCTGGGGCTGATCAGCAACCCGCAGCCGATCGTCAGCTTCATGCCGATCTTCCTCATCGGTGTCGTGTTCGGCCTCGCGATGGACTATCAGGTGTTCCTGGTGTCGCGAATGCGCGAAGAGTTCGTCCACGGCACTCCGGCGAAGGACGCCGTCGTCAACGGGTTCAAGTACGGAGCCCGTGTGGTGACGTCGGCAGCGGTCATCATGATCTCGGTCTTCGCGGCCTTCATCGCCGAGCCCGACTCGTTCATCAAGTCGATCGGTTTCGCCCTCGCGGCCGCAGTGTTCTTCGACGCGTTCGTCGTCCGCATGGTCATCATCCCGTCGGTGATGGCACTGCTCGGCGACAAGGCGTGGTGGTTGCCGAAGTGGCTGGACAAGATCCTGCCCGACGTCGACATCGAAGGTGCCAAGCTGCAGAAGGCGCCCCCGAAGTCCTGACCAGCCTCGATGGCCGAAGATTGATGTTCACCGGTAGAAATGTGGAGACTGTTACCCATGTGTACGAGTAATCTTCGGCCATCATGCTGATCCCGCTTCTCAAGAAATTTCTCGCTCCCTACAAGGGCGCGATCGCGGGGTTGGTCACCCTGCAGCTCGTGGCCACGGCCGCGTCGCTGTACCTGCCCAGCCTCAACGCCGACATCATCGACAACGGCGTCACGCGCGGCGACACGGGCTACATCCTCACGACCGGTGGGTGGATGTTGCTCGTGTCGCTGGTGCAGATCGTGTGTTCGGTCGCGGCGGTACTCATCGGGGCCAAGGCCGCGATGGGCGCAGGCCGGGATCTGCGCGGTGCCATTCTGCACCGCGTCGGCACGTTCTCCGCTCGTGAGGTCGGCCAGTTCGGTGCACCCTCACTGATCACTCGTAACACCAACGACGTTCAACAGGTCCAGCTTCTGATCGTCATGGGCTTCACCATCGTCGTGATGGCGCCGATCATGTGCATCGGCGGCGTCGTGATGGCGTTGCGCGAAGACATCGGACTGTCCTGGATTCTGCTCATCGCCGTACCCGGCCTGGCCATCGCCATGGGCTTGATCGTCGCGAGAATGGTCCCGGGTTTCCGCGCCATGCAGGTGCGGATCGACGCGGTCAACCGGGTACTCCGTGAGCAGATCACCGGCATCCGTGTCGTGCGGGCCTTCGTCCGCGAACGCAAGGAGATCGACCGGTTCGGCGTCGCGAACGATTCGCTCACCGCCGCAGCACTGCACGTCGGCCGTCTGATGGCGTTGATGTTCCCGACGGTCATGCTGATCTCCAACGTCACCAGCGTCGCCGTCATCTGGTTCGGCGGACACGCGATCAACAACGGCACCATGGAAATCGGCGCACTGACCGCCCTGCTCAGCTACATCATGCTCATCCTGATGTCGGTCATGATGGCGTCGTTCATCGCCATGATGGTGCCCCGCGCCTCGGTGTGCGCCGACCGGATCAGCCAAGTCCTGTCGACCGAGTCCTCCGTCGTCCTGCCCGCCCAGCCGAAACCGTTCGCAACAGCGCCCGGAATCGTCGAGATGCGAAACGCCGAGTTCGCCTACCCCGGAGCCGAGTTCCCGGTTCTGTGCGGCGTGAACTTCACAGCGGAACCCGGCAAGGTGACTGCCGTCATCGGTGGAACCGGATCCGGAAAATCCACTCTGATCAACCTCGTCCCACGGCTCATCGACGTCACCGCCGGCCAGGTTCTCGTCGGCGGCACCGATATTCGTGACCTGGACATCGATGCGCTCCGGCAGGAGATCGGCCTGATCCCGCAGAAGCCCTTCCTGTTCTCCGGCACCATCGGATCCAATCTCCGCTACGGCAAAGCCGACGCCACCGACGACGAACTCTGGGAAGCACTGGAGATCGCGCAGGGCGCAGACTTCGTTCGCAAGATGCCGGAAGGCCTCGAAACCGAAGTGTCACAAGGCGGCACGACGGTCTCCGGCGGCCAGCGTCAACGCCTGGCCATCGCACGAGCGCTGGTCCGCAAGCCGAGCATCTACCTCTTCGACGACTCGTTCTCCGCCCTCGACCTGACCACCGACTCCAAACTCCGAGCCGCGCTGAAGCCGGTCATGAAGGACGCCTGCATGATCGTTGTCGCCCAACGAGTCTCCACCATCATCGACGCCGACCAGATCCTCGTACTCGACGACGGGCAACCCGTCGGGCTCGGAACACACGACGAGCTCATCGCCACGTGCCCGACGTACGCGGAGATCGTCGACTCCCAGCACGCGGTGGCTGCATCATGACGCGACCGGTCCCTCCCACCAGCCAGCCCACACCCGCACCGCCGAATGCACCGGTTGCGCCGGCGAAACCCGGCAAGACGATAGTGCCGGGAACGAGAGCGAAGAACTTCAAGCCGTCGCTCAAACGCATGATCGGCCTTCTCGCTCCCGAGAAGATGCTGCTCTCGATCATGCTCGTCTTCGCGGCCTCCAGCGTCGTACTGTCGGTGGCGTCACCGACGATCCTCGGACACGCGACCAACCTGATCTTCAACGGCGTGATCGGCGGTCAACTCGAGCCCGGACAGTCCAAAGCGCAAGCGGTGGACGGCCTTCGCGCGCAAGGGCAGGACACGTTCGCCGACCTGGTGAACGGAATGGACGTCACGCCCGGCATCGGAATCGACTTCTCCGCCGTCGGCAACGTCCTACTGTTCGTCCTCGCGCTGTACGTGGTCTCGGCACTGCTGGCGTGGGCTCAGGGGTACATCCTGAACATTGCGTTGCAGCGCACCATCCGCAACCTTCGCGGCAGCGTCGAACGGAAGATTCATCGGCTTCCACTGAAGTACTTCGACTCTCACACCCGAGGAGAACTGCTCAGCCGAGTCACCAACGACGTCGACAACGTCTCGACCAGCCTGCAGCAGACCCTGAGCCAGCTGATCACCGGCATCCTGACCGTCGTCGGCATCCTCGGCATGATGATCTGGATCTCGCCGCTGCTGGCTCTCGTTGCCCTGCTGACGGTTCCGGCGTCGTTCCTCGTCACCGCGGTGATCGCCAAACGCTCGCAACCGCACTTCGTCAACCAGTGGAAATACACCGGCAAACTGAACGGTCAGATCGAGGAGACCTACACCGGACACGAACTGGTGAAGGCGTTCGGCCGCCAAGCCGAGGTCGAGCGCGAGTTCGGCGAACGAAACAACAAGCTCTTCGAGTCCAGCTTCCGGGCACAGTTCATCTCCGGCATGATCATGCCCGCCATCATGTTCCTCGGGAACGTCAACTACGTCATCATCGCCGTCGTCGGCGGACTGCGCGTGGCGTCGGGCACCCTGAGCCTCGGTGAAGTCCAGGCCTTCATCCAGTACTCGCGACAGTTCACTCAGCCACTGACGCAGGTCGGTTCCATGGTGAACCTGGTGCAGTCGGGAGTGGCGTCCGCGGAACGCATCTTCGACCTCCTCGACGCCGACGACGAGGACCCCGATCCTTCTCGCCCTGCCCTCCCGGCCACCGATCACGGCCGCGTCGAATTCGAGAACGTGTCCTTCAGCTACCGCGAAGATCAACCGCTCATCGAGGATCTCTCGCTCGTCGCGGAGCCGGGGCACCTCGTCGCCATCGTGGGCCCGACAGGTGCAGGCAAGACCACACTGGTGAACCTCATCATGCGCTTCTACGACATCGACGCAGGCCGGATCACCGTCGACGGCGTCGACACCCGCTCCATGACGCGAGACGAACTCCGCGAGCGCACCGGAATGGTGCTGCAGGACACCTGGCTGTTCGGTGGAACCATCCGGGACAACATCGCCTACGGAGATCCCGACGCCACCGAGGAAGAAATTCTCGAAGCTGCGCGCGTCAGCTACGTCGACAAGTTCGTGCATTCGCTGCCGGCCGGCTACGACACGATCATCGACGAGGAAGGCAACAACGTCAGCGCAGGCGAGAAGCAGCTCATCACCATCGCGCGCGCGTTTCTGGCGAAACCGCTGATCCTGATCCTCGACGAGGCCACCAGCTCCGTCGACACTCGCACCGAACTGCTCGTGCAGAAGGCAACAGCCGCTCTACGCAGTGACAGGACCAGCTTCGTCATCGCCCACAGGCTCTCGACCATCCGCGACGCGGACCTCATCGTCGTGATGGAGGACGGCCGAATCGTCGAGCAGGGCGACCACGACTCGCTCGTCGGCGCGGGCGGTGCATACGGGCGGTTGTACGCCTCTCAATTCAGCTAGCCAGGGAAGGACGTTTAGGGTTGGGCCTGTGAGCACTCCGAACGATCCCTTCTTCAGCATCGACACCCGGCTGGAGGACCGCCTGGGACGTACGGGGACCATCCACACGCCCCACGGAGACATCGCGACGCCCGCGTTCATCGCCGTCGGCACGAAGGCGACGGTGAAAGCGGTGCTGCCGGAGGCCATGAAGGACCTCGGTGCGCAGGCGGTGCTCGCCAACGCCTACCACCTCTACCTTCAGCCCGGCCCCGACATCGTCGACGAAGCCGGTGGCCTCGGCACGTTCATGAACTGGGACGGTCCGACGTTCACCGACAGCGGCGGCTTCCAGGTGATGTCGCTCGGTGTCGGATTCAAGAAGGTCATCTCGATGGACGCGAGCCGCGTCGAATCCGACGACGTCATCGCCGAGGGCAAGGAACGCCTCGCCCATGTCGACGACGACGGAGTCACGTTCAAATCGCACCTCGACGGATCGCGGCACCGGTTCACTCCCGAAGTGTCGATGCAGATCCAACACCAACTAGGCGCGGACATCATGTTCGCGTTCGACGAGTTGACGACCCTGATGAACACCCGCGGCTACCAGGAGATGTCGGTAGACCGCACACAGGCATGGGCGAAACGCTGTGTCCTCGAACACGAGCGGCTGACGGCGGAGCGCGTCGGGAAGCCGTATCAGGCACTGTTCGGGGTGGTGCAGGGCGCGCAGTACGAGGATCTGCGCCGCAAGGCCGCACACGACCTCGAGACCATCACCGGCGAGACCGGCCGAGGCTTCGACGGCTACGGCATCGGCGGCGCGCTGGAGAAGCAGAACCTCGGCACCATCACCCGGTGGGTGAACGAAGAACTGCCCGAACACAAACCGCGCCACATGCTCGGCATCAGCGAGCCGGACGACTTCTTCACTGCCATCGAGAACGGCGCGGACACGTTCGACTGCGTCAACCCGTCACGCGTGGCCCGCAACGCAGCGATTTACGTACCGACCGGCCGATTCAACATCAACACCGCCAAGCATCGTCGAGACTTCACGCCGATCGACGAGAACTGCGACTGCTACACCTGCGCGCACTACACCCGGGCCTACATCCATCACCTGTTCAAGGCGAAGGAGATGTTGGCGTCGACGCTGTGCACCATACACAACGAACGATTCACCGTGAAACTCGTCGCCGACATCCGTGAATCCATCCAGCAGAACAGATTCCACGAATTCAAGGACGAGTTTCTCGGTCGTTTCTACGCATCGCGGTCGTGAGATAGTCACCGAGCTCGCGCTGAAGATTCTCGTCCAGAGCCCGGGCGAGCGTCGAGTTCACCGAATACACGGCCAGCTCGCGCATGCGGGTGAGCATGTCCGCCGTCGCGCCCACCTCGGTCTCGCCTGGTAGCCACCCTTCACCGTGCTGGTCGACGATGTGCTGCTTCGCCGTGGCGATCATGTCCTTGGCAACACCGTCGACCGCTGCATGAATACGTTCGTGGACGTCGATGAGCTGCCCGACGGTGAAGCCGTGGCCCGACAACGACGAGAACCCCTCGAGTAACTCCGGGTCGGTGAACACACAGTTCTCACCCTCGACCCGAGCCAGGCCCAGCGCCTCGAGCCGCGCCAATTGGTCACCCTCACCGAGGAATTCGTCGACCAGCGTCAGTGGAATCTCCACCGAGTCCTGGCGGGACCACTGCTCGGTGACGGCATTCTGCAACCCGAGGACCTCCGCGAGATCCTTACCGTTCTCCCACCCACTGATGAAGTCGCTGATGTGCGACGTCGTGAAACCACGCTGCAGCAGAATGTCGATCAACTTCAGACGCGCCAGGTGCGTGTCGTCGTAGATTCCGACGCGACCACGCTTCTCGGGAGGAGGCAACAAGCCACGTTCACGGTAGGCGCGCACGTTCCGGGTGGTGGTACCGGCCGCATGGGCCAGATCGTCGATCCGATACTCCACCCGTGATCCTCCCGACAGCCTGCCTGTGTCGGTTACACGGTAGCCGCACGGGCGGCGGTCACCCTCGCCCGGTGCTCGGTGACGGTGTAGTCGTCGTAGTTCACCGACTTCAGCTGCCCGACGTACTGGCTCGCGAAGCCGGGGAACATGGTCGCGTTGAAACCGTCCTCGGTGAGATACCAGCTCGAGCAGCCGGAATTCCACGTCGTCCGCTGCAGCCGACGCTGCAGATCCGTGTTGTACTCGCGCTGCCTGTCCGCCCTGACCTCGAGAACCGAGTTCCGTGCGATCGCGTGGGAGATGGCGTCGACGAGATAGTCGATCTGTGCCTCCATGTAGACCAGCGCGGAACTGTGCCCCGGACCCGAGTTGGGGCCGAACGTGAAGTACATGTTCGGGTAGCCCGCGACGCTGATGGACTTGTAGGCCTTCGCGCCCGAGCTCCACTCGTCGGCCAGCACACGGCCGTCGCGTCCGGTGATGGGAACCGGCGTGCCCGTCTTGGACACGTCGAATCCGGTTGCGAAGACGATCACGTCCGCCTGATGTTCGATACCTTCGACGGTGCGAATTCCCTTGGGTGCCAGACGCGCGATCGGCCAGGTCACCAGAGTGCAGTTGTCCCGCTGCAGTGCCGGATAGAACTCACTCGTCATGAGCAGTCGTTTGCATCCGGCCCGGAAATCGGGAGTGAGCTGCCGTCGAAGCCAGGGATCTCGAACCTGTCGCCGCAGGTGCAGCTTGCCGACGGCTTCGACGACGCGGGTGAGCGGCGAATTCCAGACGACGCCGAGGGCGACGGACTCGTGACCCCAGAACCAGGCCTTGCGTGCGATCGACTGCGCAGCCGGGAACTTTCGGTACAGATCCTTGGTGGTCTGACGAGTGGTCAGATTGGTGCGGGGGAGTGCCCAGCCCGGCGTGCGCTGGAAGACCTTGACCGACTGCGCCACCTTGACCAGCTCCGGCACGATCTGAACACCCGACGCCCCGGTCCCGATGACGGCCACCTTCTTGCCGGTGAAGTCGAACTCGTGATCCCAACGAGCGCTGTGGATCTTGTGGCCCTCATATGTGTCGAGGCCGCGGATGCCCGGGAAGCTGACGTTCGCCAACGGGCCCGACGCCATGACGACAGACCGTGCACGTACCGAGGGGTGATCGTCGAACGTGACCTCCCACAGTGACGATGCCTCGTCCCAATGGACACCGGTGACGTTGTGCCCGAAGCGCAGCATCGGACGCAGGGCGAAATCGTCGACCATCCGCTCGATGTACTTCAGGATCTCGGCGCTACCGGAATACGTGTGCGACCAATCCGGATTCGGGGCGAAACTGTACGAGTACAGCCTCGACGGGATGTCACACGCCGCGCCGGGGTAGGTGTTGTCACGCCACGTGCCGCCCGGAGCCGATCCCCGCTCGAAGATCGCAAGGTTCTCGATTCGCTTCTGCTTGAGTCGAATTGCGGTACCGATCCCGGCGAAGCCGCCGCCGATGATGGCTACATCGAGCGGGAGTGGAGCCTGCTGGAATGACCCATGGGACGGGAGTGGAGCCTGCTGGAATGACCCATGGGACGGGAGTGGAGCCTGCTGGGATGAGAGCTGCGTTTCGCTCATGCGACTGGCTCGTAGGTGAGTTCCTTCGACCAGGTCGGCTGGGGGCGCAGCAGCTTCTTCGGGTACTTGGCCGTTGCTCGGACCAGGGCGTCGGCGAACTTGTGGTACGGGTGCGCGCGGTTGATGACGACGCCGGAGTGCCAGCTGATGAAGCGGTACATGGGCAGACGCTTCGGGAATTCGCTTCTCTCGCCGACCTTCTTGAACCTCCGCATCGCGGTGTAGAGGCGTTCCTCGTCGACACCCATGGCCACGATGTTGTCGCGCATCTTGTTCAGCAGTGGGATGTAGCGGAGGGTGCCGATGATCAGCGACGGATTCATCCAGGCTCCGACGGTCTCCACCAGGATCTTGCGCATCGTCGCGTGCCCCAGGAGTTCGATGACCTGGAAATCGACTGCAAGATGGCGTGATTCGTCGGAGTTGATCTTCTTGAAGACCTCCTGGCAGACCGGGTCGTCGATCTCGTCGACGATGAACTTGACCAGTGCGCCGTCGAGTGCGACCTCGAGCATCGGGATGACGGTCCCGAGCACGGCGAGTGACGTCTGATCCGAGTACTTGTCCAGCCAGTCGATGACGAGTTTGACGTTGACATTGGGCTGAGGGATCTCGTCGCCGTCGAGCATGCCCCACCGCCGCATCAGTGCGAGTTCGGCGTTGGCGTGTTTCTGTTCCTCTGCGTGGAAGTAGGTGTAGATCTCCTTCAAGGTGTCCGTCGGAGCCTTCTTCGCCATGGCCGCGAAGCCGCGGGCGCCGACGTTCTCGATCCACATCAGGTCCGACATGAACGGCTTCAGCTTGGTCCAGAGTTCAGGACCGATGGTCTCCGCTCCCGGTGCGTCCCAGTCGATGTCGGCCAACGCCCACTGCTTGTCCTTGATCTTGACGAGCATCTCGTCGAAGTCGAATGCCATGTCAGACTCCTGCTTCCTGTGTGGTTTCCTGTGGTGCGAACCGAGCGAGCAACCCGAGCGTTCGGGTGTAGAGCGCAGGGGCGATGCGCTTGAGGCGCCAGATGACCTTGGCGTCGATCTGCGGCACGACGTAGAGGCGTCCGCGGTCGTACTTGTTCAAGGTGTCGACCGCGACTTTCTCCGGCGTGAACCCCGTCGTGCGCATCAGTGTTTCGGCGATCTTGTTGCCGGCAGCGGTGATACGTCCGTCCTTGGCGACATTCGTCTTCACGAACGTCGGACACAGCACGGTGACTCGCACGCCTTCGGCAGCCATGGTCTCCGACAGCGAGATCACGCCGGCCTTCCCCACGTTGTACGGCGCCATCAACGGCGCAGCACCGAATCCGGCTGCGGACGCGACATTGATGAACCCGCCCTCGCCGACCGCCTTCATTGCAGGCGCGAAGATCTCGCATCCGTGGATCACTCCCCAGAGATTGATCCCCAGCGCCCAGTTCCAGTCCTCGAACCCGATATCGCCGACGGGTGTGCCACCGATCCCGACGCCCGCATTGTTGATCACGAGAGTCGGAGGACGGCCGAGGGTCAGTTCTGCGAACAAGGCAAGGTCCTCGACCTGCTCACGTCGAGAGACATCGCACTTCACCGCATGCGCTTTGTCGCCGATGAGAGCAGCTGTCTCCTCGGCGCGCGTCAGGGAAATATCGGCGCAAATCACCTCACCACCTCGCTTCGCGAGTTCGAGCGCAAACGCACGGCCGATGCCACTGCCCGCTCCGGTCACCACGGCACGAGCGTTGTACGACGGATTCATTCGTTCAGACTCATACCGATTGTGCCATTTGTCAATGGCTCAATAGGCGCGGGAAGGTGCATGGACGAGTTCGGGCGTGACCGAATGTGTCGTTCGGTCACGCCCGAGGGGTGAGAGGTACCAGGCCGGAAGCTATGCCGCGACGGATTCCTGGTAGCTGGGTTCGCGCTTCTTGATGTAGGCGATGACGCGGTAGGTGATGGGAAGTACGAGGATTTCGACGAGGGTCTTCCAGATGAAGCCGACGATGACGTAGTTGATGAAGTCTTCCCATGTCGAGATGCCGATGACGCCGGCGGCGATGGAGCAGAAGATCAGGGTGTCGAAGAATTCGCCGACGACGGTCGAGCCGATCAGTCGCGCCCAGAGGTGCTTTTCCTTGGTGCGCTGTTTGATCTTGACGAGGACGAGGGCGTTGAGCATCTGCCCGACGAAGTATCCGGCGAGGCCGGCGATGACCAGCCGCGGCACCACGCCGACGACGGTTTCGAGTGACTCCTGATTCTCGTAGAAGCTGGCTGCGGGGAGCTCGATGGCGATCCAGAAGCAGACGGCAGCGAGGATGATCGACCCGAACCCGAGGTAGATCGCGCGTCGCGTCGCCTTGAAGCCGTACACCTCGCTGAGGACGTCGCCCAGGATGTAGGCGAGTGGGAAGAGGAAGAATGCGCCGTCGGTGTTGATCGGCAGCACCTGGAACGGGCCGAGGAATACTTCGCTGTCACCGAAGAACGCGACGCCTTTGCTCGCCGTCACATTCGAGATGATCAGGGTTGCGGCGAACAAGGCCACGATGGTCGGGTAGTAGCCGCGGCTGACGTGCGCGAACTGCGCAACGGCGCCTGGCGTGTCTTCGGATTTCTGAGCTGTCACGTGCCTCATCCAAACACGGGAAATCCCCAGGTCCGAATCGGAAGTGCACAGAATCGACCGACCGAGTCCGTTATGTCTCGAATACCCAGGGGGTCGTCGGAAGCTTCTGCGGGTCGAATCGCCGAAGAATGTTGCCCGGGGACACTTGCTCGTCGGCTTCGGCCAGTTCCAGTGATCGGGCCAGAAGGTGCAGGACGTCTCGCGGCCCGAGACCCAGCGCAGCCTGGTCCTCCAGCGTCACCGCGCCGTCGCGCTTCGCCAATCGTTTTCCCTGAGCATTGAGTGCGAGCGGCACGTGGGCGTAGGTGGGACCGGGGATGTCGAGCAGCGACGCGAGGTACGCCTGACGCGGGGACGACGTCAGGAGATCGTCCCCGCGGACCACTTGATCCACGCCTTGTTCGCCGTCGTCCACCACCACCGCGAGGTTGTAGGCCGCGACACCGTCGACGCGGCGAAGTACGAGGTCGTCGACCTGGCCGTGAAATGCGCCGAGCACGTCGTCGTGAACGGAGAACTCGGTCACGTCGGCCTTCAGGCGCACTGCGGGAGGCCTGGTTTTCGTTGCCCGTTCTGCGGCCGTCAGATTTCTGCAGGTTCCGGGGTAGGCGCCGTCGGGCGCGTGGGGTGCCGACGCTGCCTCCTGTATTTCCCGACGCGTGCAGAAACACTCGTAGGTCATTCCCGCCGCGGTGAGG
Source organism: Rhodococcus sp. RS1C4 (assembly GCF_002258225.1). Classification (NCBI taxonomy): domain Bacteria; kingdom Bacillati; phylum Actinomycetota; class Actinomycetes; order Mycobacteriales; family Nocardiaceae; genus Rhodococcus; species Rhodococcus sp. RS1C4. The sequence continues at coordinate 108,754 of NZ_NOXZ01000023.1, forward strand.
TGGGCGATGGCGTCGTCGTACAGCGCGGTGCGCTCGGACTGTCGAACAACGGGGCCGTCCCAGTCGAGGCCGATGGCGCGGAGGTCGGCGAGTTGACGGGCCTCGGCGCCCTCGCGCACGCGATCGAGATCCTCCACGCGCATCAAGAACGGTCGTCCTGTGGATCGCGCGAACAGCCACGCGAGCAGCGCGGTACGGAGGTTGCCGAGATGCAGGTCGCCCGACGGGCTCGGGGCGAATCGGCCGGCAGGCATGGCTCGATGCTAGGACAGTCTCGATGCTAGGACACCGCGGGCGTGGAGCGGCAGTTGCGCGAAGTTCGGGCTACGCGCGACCCAACAGCGCGTCGCGCTGGTCCAGGACGGAGGCTCTGATGGCCTCGACGACTCGGGCGACTTCCGGGCGTCGCAAAGTCTCGGCGCGCGAGACCAGCCAATAATCCAACCGGACGGATACTTCCTGCGGCAGCAACCGCACGAGATCGTCGTGCCGATCGGCCATGAAACAGGGGAGCAGTCCGATCCCTGCCGCCGCACGGGTCGCCTCGACGTGCACGAACACGTTGGTCGACGTCACCGACTCCCGCATCAGCGGTGCGAAGCCGGGAGCGATGTCGAGGTCGTCGACCTGCAGCATCGAGTCGATGAAGTAGACCAGCGGATGAGCAGCGAGATCGTCGACGGTGGCCGGTCTGCCGTGGGCTTCGAGATAACTCGTCGACGCATACAGCCCGAGGTGGTAGTCGCTGAGCTTCATCGCCTCCGCGCGGTGCACCTGAGGTTCGCCGACGACTATCTCCACATCCATTCCGGAGCGTTGCTGCGAGGCGCGCCTGGTTGTCGCGACGATCTCCACGGCGATACCGGGGTGGCGAAGCCGAACTCGGGCGACTGCGGGAGCGATGACGTATGCGCTGAACCCGTCGGTCGCGGACACTCTGACCACGCCTTCTGCGTCGTCGTCCGGTCCCATCAGGGAACGGACCGCGGCTTCGATGTTCTCGGCGGCGGCGAGTGCATCCTTGCCGCGGGCGGTGAGTTCCCAACCGTTGCCGGACCTGGCGAGAACTCTGCCGCCCAGGCGTGCTTCGAGCGCGGCGATACGCCTGGAGATGGTGGTGTGGTTGACCCCGAGGTCGTCCGCCGCGGTGTTGTACCGGCCGGTTCTGCCCACTGCCAACAGGATCAGCAAGTCGTCTGCGCTGGGCGGCCGACCATGATCGGGGTGAGCATGCGACACATGTGCATTCTTGCAGATCCCACATGCGTTGTTGGGTATTGCGGGCGGTCCGATCTGCATCGATACTCAGCGATACCGATATGTGTGGTGGTAGTCACAATCTAGCCCGCGCATGTCCCAGAACACGAGGAGTAGCAATGAGCGTCGAAGAACGCACCGAATCACCGGGGAACGACCCCGACGCCACTCCGAGCGGCCTCAAGAAGGTCGTCGGTGCATCGATGGCGGGCACCATCGTCGAATGGTACGAATTCTTCCTCTACGGCACCGCTGCCACGCTGGTCTTCTCCAAGATCTTCTTCGCAGCAGGCACGAGTGAGCTCGACGCCATTCTCGCTGCCTTCGTCACGTACGCCGTCGGCTTCGTCGCACGTCCGCTCGGCGGCATCGTATTCGGTCACTTCGGTGACAAGTACGGCCGAAAGAAGCTGCTGCAGTTCAGCCTCGTCCTGGTCGGCGGCGCAACGTTCCTGATGGGATGTCTGCCGACGTTCAACCAGATCGGCTACTGGGCGCCTGCTCTTCTCGTCGCGCTCCGGTTCATCCAGGGCTTCGCCGTCGGCGGCGAATGGGGTGGCGCGGTTCTGCTCGTCGCAGAGCACAGCCCGAACAAGAGCCGTGGATTCTGGGCCAGCTGGCCGCAGGCAGGCGTACCCGCCGGAAACCTGCTCGCCACCGTGGTGCTGCTCATTCTGACCACCGTCCTGCCGGAGGACGACTTCCTCAGTTGGGGCTGGCGCGTTGCGTTCTGGCTCTCCGCAGTGATCGTCTTCGTCGGTTACTACATCCGCACCAAGGTCACCGACGCCCCGATCTTCGTCGAAGCACAGAAGCAGGCCGAGGTCATCAAGGCAGCGTCGTACGGTGTCTTCGAGGTCCTCAAGCGCTACCCGCGTGGTGTCTTCACGGCCATGGGCCTGCGCTTCGGTGAGAACGTCATGTACTACCTCGTCGTCACGTTCACGATCACGTACCTCAAGGTCGAGGTCGGTACCGACACCCAGACGATTCTGTGGTGGATGCTCGTCGCCCATGCCGTGCACTTCTGCGTGATTCCGTTGGTGGGCAGGCTCGCCGACCGCGTCGGCCGCCGTCCCGTCTACTTCTTCGGCGCAGTCACCGCAGGAACCTGGGGCTTCTTCGCCTTCCCGATGTTCAACAGCGGTCACAACGTGGTCATCATGCTCGCGATCATCATCGGCCTCGTGTTCCACGCCTTCATGTATGCAACGCAGCCGGCGATCATGGCAGAGATGTTCCCGACGCGTATGCGTTACTCCGGCGTGTCCCTCGGCTATCAGGTGACGTCGATCGTCGCGGGCTCGCTGGCGCCGATCATCGCGGTTGCGTTGCTCGACCGCTTCGGCTCGGGCGTTCCGATCGCCTGGTACCTCGCGGCGTCCTGCGCGGTCACGTTGATCGCCGTCATCGCCGCCCGCGAAACCAAGGGCCTGGCACTCGAGACCATCGACATCGCCGACGCGAAGAATCTGGCCACGGAAGCCGAGCTCGCCAAGGCAGGGCTGCTCGAACCGGACGTGAAGCGATGACCGACCTGACCGGACGCACCGCACTCGTCACCGGTGGTGCGTCCGGAATCGGGGCAGCGTGTGCACGCGAACTGGCCTCGCGCGGAGCGACCGTCACCATCGCCGACGTCGACGAAGTAGCGGCGAAGGAACTTGCGTCCGAGCTCCACGGCGAGACCTGGGCAGTGGACCTGCTGGACGTGGCCTCGCTCGAAGAGCTGCACCTCGACACCGACATCCTGGTCAACAACGCGGGAATCCAAACCGTCGCCTCGATCGTCGACTTCGACCCAGCCGCGTTCCGGCGGATCCAGACCCTGATGGTGGAAGCCCCGTTCCTGCTGATCCGAGCTGCGCTGCCCGGCATGTACTCGCGAGGGTTCGGACGAATCGTCAACGTCTCCTCGGTGCACGGCCTCCGCGCATCGGAATACAAGGTCGCGTACGTGACCGCCAAGCACGCCTTGGAAGGACTGTCCAAGGTCACGGCACTCGAAGGCGGCCCACACGGCGTCACGAGCAACTGCGTCAACCCCGGTTACGTGCGAACGCCGTTGGTGGAGAAGCAGATCGCCGACCAAGCGGCCGCGCACGGGATCGACGCAGACCAGGTGCTGGAGAAGGTCATGCTGACCGAGAGCGCAGTCAAACGACTCGTCGAACCGGCAGAAGTGGGATCCCTCGTCGGATGGCTGGCGTCCTCGGATGCCGGCATGGTCACCGGAGCGTCGTACACCATGGACGGTGGTTGGTCGGCGCGATAGGGCTGTCGCCCGTCACGTCCGGACGTGATGCTCGCGGACCCGAGAACGAAGAAAGCCCCCTGCACGTGCAGGGGGCTTTCTCACCGCGGAGGATAGGGGATTTGAACCCCTGAGGGCGTTAACCCAACCCGCGTTCCAGGCGAGCGCCATAGGCCACTAGGCGAATCCTCCGTAGGGAAGCATACCGGGTTACCCCCGTCCGATCCCAAACCGGCTGCTCGTGGGCCGATTCGGAGGCCTGTAGCGGGGCCTCGCGGCAGTCGTGGAACCCTGCCGGTCACCCGTCGTCGACGGTGCGGCTACACTCTTCACTGGATCCCGCGCGGCGCGCATCCTGTGAACTCCCCCAGGGCCGGAAGGCAGCAAGGGTCAACGGGCTCTGCCGGGTGCGCGGGGTCCCCTTTATGTCAAGGGACCAGCATCACGAGAGGCCGCTCCGCATGTCAGCGCAAACCCAGTTCGGGTTGATGAACCATGAGGAGCTCGTCGCCGAGCACGAGCGACAGGCAGCGAGCTACGAGCAGCTGAAGGCCCAGAATCTCTCCCTCGATCTCACCAGAGGCAAGCCGTCGCCCGAGCAGCTCGATCTGTCCTCGGATCTGCTGACACTGCCCGGTGACGATTTCCGCGACGGCAGCGGCACCGACTGCCGCAACTACGGCGGCCTCGCCGGCCTGCCGGAACTGCGCGCGATCTTCGGGGAGCTGCTCGGGATTCCCGTCTCGAACCTCCTTGCGGGCAACAACGCAAGCCTCGAGATCATGCACGACCTCGTCGTCTGGTCCCTGCTGCACGGCCTGCCGGACTCACCGCGGCCGTGGTCGGCGGAACCCAACATCCGTTTCCTCTGCCCAGCTCCCGGATACGACCGCCACTTCGCGATCTCCGAGAGCTTCGGCATCGACATGATCCCGGTCCCGATGAACCCGGACGGCCCCGACGTCGAGGAAATCACGCGGCTCGTGGCGTCGGATCCGCAGATCAAGGGCCTGTGGGCGGTCCCGAACTACTCCAACCCGACGGGTGCGGTGTTCTCCGAAGAGGTCGTGCGCGCACTGGCGTCCGTCCCGGCTGCGGCACCCGACTTCCGGATCTTCTGGGACAACGCCTACGCCGTTCACCCTCTGACCGCGGAGTTCGCACCCGCGTACGACATTCTGGGCTGGGCAGCCGAAGCCGGGTATCCCAACCGCCCGTTCGTGTTCGCGTCGACCTCCAAGATCACGTTCGCCGGTGCAGGCGTCAGCTTCTTCGGAAGTTCCGACGCGAACCTCGAGTGGTACCTGAAGCGTCTCGGCACCAAGAGCATCGGGCCGGACAAGCTCAATCAGCTTCGCCACCTTCGCTTCTTCGGTGATGCCGACGGTGTGAAGGCCCACATGGCCAAGCATCGGGAGATCCTGGCACCGAAGTTTGCTCTCGTCGGACAGATTCTGGAGGATCGCCTCGGAGCGTCGAAAATCGCCTCCTGGACGGAGCCGAAGGGCGGGTACTTCATCTCCCTCGACGTGCTGGACGGTACGGCAGCCCGGTCCATCGCTCTGGCGAAGGACGCGGGCATCGCACTGACCGGCGCAGGCTCGGCTTTTCCGTACAAGAAGGACCCCGAGGACCGCAACATCCGCCTCGCGCCGAGCTTCCCGTCGCTCTCCGAGCTGGAGAAGTCGATGAACGGCGTTGCGACCTGCGTACTTCTGGCCGCGGCAGAAAAACTCCTCCGCACCACGTGAGTACTTATGTAGCGCTCATGGTCGCTCCGCAGGCTTCGCTCCTGCCCCCTGGCCTACACAAGTACTCACAGCGGATCAGTGGCCTACTACGACTGCGCCTTCCGGGGCTGCGGGGAGCAGACCGGGCTTGACGACGATGGCCGAGATGACGGCTCCGAGCAGGAAGATGCCCGTCGCCCACCAGAACGTCGTCGTGTAGCTGGCGATCTCAGCGTTGGCTTGGAGTGCGGCTGCACTCGACGCCGACGCCAGGTTGTCGGTCACGTAGTTGGTGGCCGCGGTGGCCGCGATGGTGCTCAGAAGTGCGGTACCGATGGACCCGCCGACCTGCTGCATGGTGTTGACCGTTGCCGAGGCAACACCGGAATCGTCGGGGTTCACTCCCGAGATCGCGCCCTGCATGGCCGGAGCCATCGTCGCGCCCAAGCCGAGGCCCATGATGATCAGGCCGGGCAGGATATGCGTCGCATACGCGGAGTCGACGGCGATCTGGGTGAGCAGTCCCATGCCCAGTGCGGCGACGAGAAGGCCCGACGTCATGAGAACGCGAGGTCCGAAGCGCGGCAGCACGATTGCCGTCGACAGCGTCGCGGTGACGATGAGGGCGGCGATCATCGGCATGAACGCGAAACCGGTGCTGATCGGTGTGAACCGGAGTGTGTTCTGCAGGTAGTACGTCAGGAACAGGAACACCGCGAACATGCCAGCACCCGTCACGAAGACGGCGAGGAACGATCCGGCGCGGGTGCGGTCGAGGATGATGCGCAGCGGAAGCAACGGGTGCGACACACGCTGCTGGATGGCGAAGAACACGCCGAGCAGCACCACGCCGGCGGCGAGGAATGCGATGGTGACCGTGTTGCTCCAGCCGTCGGACTCGGCGTGAGCGAAGCCGTAGACGATGGCGAACAGCGCTGCCGACACGGTCAGCGTTCCGGGAATGTCCAGGCGTGGGCGGACGTCGGCCTTGTGCTTGGCGAGCAGGAGGAATCCGGCGACGAACGCGAGTGCGGCGAACACCAGGTTGATGTACAGGCTCCAGCGCCAGTTGGCCCATTCGGTGAGCATTCCGCCGAGCAGTAGGCCGAGTGCACCGCCGCCGCCTGCGATGGCGCCGAAGATGCCGAACGCCTTCGCTCGTTCCTTCGGGTCGGTGAACGTGGTGGCCAGGAGCGAGAGCGCCGCGGGTGCGAGCAGGGCGCCGAACACGCCCTGGCCGGCGCGTGCCGCGACCAGCATGCCGAAGTTGACGGCTGCGCCACCCACCGCGGACATCACGGCGAATCCGATGAGCCCGATCAGGAAGGTGTTACGGCGTCCGAACAGGTCGCTCAGTCGCCCGCCGAGCAGCAGGAGGCTGCCGAATGCCAGGGCGTAGGACGTGACGACCCAGGAGCGGTTGGCGTTGTCGAAGCCGAGGTCGAGCTGGGCGGCGGGCAGAGCGATGTTCACGACGGTGGCGTCGAGCACCACCATGAGCTGGGCGAGGCCGAGGGTGGCGAGGATCAGCCAGCGGTTTCGGTGTGCCCTGGCGTCGGTGGTCTCCTCCGTCGCCAAGGTCGACGACGAGGTGTCGTCCGGTGACAATGCGGTCATGGTCATCCTTCGATTCGGCTATACGGAGGTGTACCCTCCGGTTACGAAGACGAAGGTAGCAGCTAAGTGGAGGAATGTCCTCCGCTTTTCGGGTGAAACGGACATCGAATGAGTGTGAGAGCCGACACAGGCGTGAAGAAACCGTTGCGAGCGGACGCGGAACGCAACCGCCGACGAATCGTCGACGCGGCTCGCGAACTGTTCGCCTCGCGCGGAATCGACATCACGCTCGACGACGTTGCTGCTCATGCGAAAGTCGGTGTGGGGACGGTGTATCGGCGGTTCTCCTGCAAGGAGGAGCTGATCGACGGCGTGTTCGAGCAGCGTATGCAGGAAATGCTGGCCACCGCGGAAAGCGCTCTGGCTGCTGAAGATCCGTGGGACGGACTCGTTCTGTTTCTCGCGGATCTGTTCGCAGGAATGTCGGCGGACAAAGGTCTGGGCGAGGTCGTGCTCGGCACGGACGAAGGATGCAACGGAATCGCCCAGATGAGGGAGCGGATCGACCCGTACGTCGACCGTATCGTGATGCGTGCGCGCGACTCCGGCCAACTGCGCGCCGACGTGGAGGTCAACGACCTGTTTCCGCTGATCGGAATGATCGGTGCGGCTTCGGAATTCATGAAGACGGTAGAGCCGGACAACTGGAAGCGGTACTTCACGATCGTGCTCGACGGCCTGCGTTCGACGCCGGGCGCCGCGACGGAGCTACCCGGTAGGCCGTTGACGGCGGAGGAGATCTCGATCGCGAAAGCGGACATGCATCGCCGACGACGCTGACGCACTCTCGGTGATGCGCTACCCCACTCTTCCCAAGTGTGTCCCCTGTCACGTATGGTCCCAGTCGGATATCACTACCGGTGGGTAAGTACGGGGGTTGGACGATCGATGCGAGTATCACGATTGCTGGGCACTGCGGTGGGCGTTGCACTGCTGGCGGCGGTGACGGGAGTCCCGCTCGCGTCGGCGCAGCCTGGAGCGGGATCGTCCACCGGGTCGACGGGTGAGTCCGACTTCTACCTCCCGCCCACCCCCTTGCCCGACGGCGGTGCCGGAGACGTGATTCGCACCGAGCCGTCGCCTCTGGCGCTGTCGGTCCCCGGTATCGGCGGACCACTCCCGGGGACGGCGACGCGAATCATGTACCGCAGCACCGACTCCAACGACGCACCCAACGCGGTCACCGGTACCTATATCGATCCGGCGGCGGAATGGACGGGACCCGGCCCGCGGCCGCTCGTCGTGCTGGCACCGGGGACGCAAGGCCAAGGAGATCAGTGTGCGCCGTCGCGCATGCTGAATCGGCTGATCACGTACACGCCACCACTCGGATTCATGGTCGAGTACGAGGTCCTGGCCGCGTACTCCTTGCTCTCGCAGGGATACGGCGTCGTGATCACCGACTACGACGGTCTCGGAACACCCGGCGCGCACACCTACGTCAACCGCGCGGCCGAGGCGCACGCTGTTCTCGACGCCGCCCGCGCTGCCCAGCAGCTACCCGGCACCAAGATCGCTGCGGGCGGACCCGTCGCGACGTACGGATACTCCCAGGGCGGTGGCGCAGTGGCGGCCGCAGCCGAGGTGGCGGGCGATTACGCTCCCGAACTCGACCTCGTGGGCAGCTACGCAGGCGCTCCGCCTGCCGACCTGAAGCAGACCCTCGAACAGGTCGACGGCACCATCCTCACCGGCGTCATCGGGTACACCCTCAACGGTCTGCTGAAATCGGATCCCGACCTTCAACCTCTGATCGACGAGAACATCAACGACGCAGGCCAGGCCATGCTGCGGCAGGTGGCGAATCAATGTGTGGGCGAGACGATCCTGACCGTCGGACTGCATCGGACCACCGAGTACACCCGCACCGGCGAGCCGATGTCGGTCGTCCTGGATCGGCTTCCCAAGGCCCAGGAGATCCTCGCGAAGAACAAGATCGGCCTGCGCACGCCTACCGCCCCGGTGCTCGTCCAGTCCGGGACGTCCGACGACATCGTCCCGCACGGTCAAGCCGTCGAACTCGCGGGTGCCTGGTGCAGCAGGGGAGCGACGGTTCAGTTCAGCGCCGCGAATGTTCCGTCCATCGTCCCCGGTTCGGGTGCGGGACATATCATTCCGGACCTCCTCGGACTCGGCGAGGCGCAGAACTGGATCAAGGACCGTTTCTACGGCGTGCCCGCCCCGACCAACTGCTGACGCAGGCGATCCCACCAGCACAGCGCCTGGTGTAGAAAGATCAAGGTCCGGGTACAGGACTGAAGGACTTTCGACAGGCAGAGGACGGCGGATGGGGATCTCGATGGACAGGTGGGCTCGCTGTGCGTGAGAACTACAACGAGCAACTCGTCGAGATCCGAGCCGACCTCGCGGACATGTGCACCCTGGCCGAGAAGGCGATGGCGTCGGCGACGCAGGCGTTGCTGACGGCCGATCTGGCGCTGGCCGAGGAAACCATCAGCAGCCGGGAACGCATCGACGAACTCGCCGCGGCGTGGGAGCACAAAGCATTTTCGGTACTCGCGTTGCAGTCACCCGTCGCGCTGGACCTGCGAATCATGGTGAGCGGGATCCACATCGTCGCCGATCTGCAGCGAATGGGTGGCCTCGCCATCCACATCGCCGAGCTCGCGCGCAGACGTCACCCCGCTCACGTCCTCCCCGTCGAGGTGGAGAGCGTCTTCGCCGAGATGGGCCGCGTCGCGGTCGAGCAGGCCGACGCCACCCGCGAGGTTCTGCTGACCAGGGACGCGGACCTGGCCGCCGAGCTGCAGGTCAAGGACGAGAAAATGGACGAGCTGCACCGCAGCCTGTTCACCCTGACCTCGTCTCCCGACTGGCCGCACGGTGTCCCCGCCGCCGTCGACATGACGCTCCTCGGACGCTTCTACGAGCGCTTCTCCGATCACACGGTCGAAGTCGCCAAGCGTGTCATCTTTCTCGTCACGGGCGAATTCCGCCCCGACGAGTCCTGAGGGTGCTCGAGTCCGATCTGCAGGATCGAATGAACGGTGGCAGGATCATCACAATGAAACGCGAAGTCTCGGCCTACCTCGACGTGGACGTCACCGAGGCGAGCACCCTGGAATTCCAGATCGCCATCGCTCCACACCCGGGCGCCGAAGTGTGGGAAGCGCTGTCGTTCACTCTCGATGGCCAGCCGGTCGATTTCCAGGAGATCAGCGGCGCGCACGGCACCCGAATCCACAAGTTGCATGCGGGCGTCGGAAAGCTCGAGGTGTCGTACTCGGCCACCGTGTACGGCAACACCGACCCGGCGCCTGTGTCGGATTACGATCTCTCGCTGTATCTACGTCCCAGCAGATATGCCGAGGCCGACAAGTTCTTCGGTTTCGCGGCAACGGAATTCGGTTCCTACGCGGCGTCGGAGAAATTGCTCGCCGAGGTGTCGTCCTGGGTCGGCTCACGGCTCAACTACGTTCCGGGAAGCAGTGACCCGATCGACGGTGCAGTGGACACCCTCCTCGCAGGTGCAGGTGTGTGCCGGGATTACACCCATCTCGTCGTGGCGTTGCTGCGTGCGGTGAACGTACCGGCACGGCTCGTCGCGGTGTACGCACCCGGATGCGACCCCATGGACTTCCACGCCGTCGCCGAGGCATTCGTCGACGGCCAGTGGCGTGTGGTCGACGCGACGTGCCTGGCTCCGCGGTCGACGCTGGTGCGGATCGCCACCGGTCGTGACGCCGCGGACACGGCATTCCTCGACAACCACGGCGGTTCCATCACGCTCAACAACGCAGTCGTCGGGGCCGTCGTCGACGGACCACTGCCCTTCGACGACATCACTCAACTGGTATCCATCACCTAGGAGCCTCGATCCACAGGTGGCATGATCGACGACATGTCTCCCACCTTGCATCTGACTGGCGACGCGGAAGCCGACGCGTTGTTGGCCGAGGACCCGTTCGCGCTGCTCATCGGGATGCTGCTGGATCAGCAGGTGCCCATGGAATCGGCATTCGCGGGCCCGAAGAAACTCGTCGACCGTCTCGGTGACCTGAAGGTCGACACCATCGCGCAGGCCGACCCCGACGAGTTCGCCGCGGTGTGCGCGACGACCCCTGCAGTGCACCGCTTTCCGGGCTCGATGGCCAAGCGGATTCAGGGTCTCGCGGAGTTCGTCGCCGAGAACTACGACGGCAAACCCGACGAGATCTGGCGTCGCGGCGACCCGAACGGCGCCGAGGTTCTGAAGCGGCTGAAAGCACTACCGGGATACGGCGACCAGAAGGCCCGCATCTTCCTCGCGCTCCTCGGGAAGCAGATGGGCGTCACTCCCGAAGGCTGGCGGGACGCCGCAGGGGCCTACGGCGACGACGGTTCCAGGCGTTCCATCGCCGATGTCGTCGACGAGAAATCCCTGCTCGAGGTCCGCGAGTTCAAGAAGGCAGCGAAGGCAGCCGCGAAGAACAAGTGAGACGCGCTCCGGCCATGGCGGCGGGCATGCTCGACCGCCCGACGGGGTTGTGCCGGTGTCGGTGCGCGCCGGTACCCTTCCATGCGTGGCTCTCTACCGGAAGTACCGTCCTGCGACGTTCGCTGAGGTCGTCGGGCAGGAGCACGTAACCGAACCGTTGAGCACCGCGCTCAACTCCAATCGGATCAACCACGCATACCTGTTCTCCGGGCCCCGAGGCTGCGGTAAGACGTCGTCGGCGCGCATCCTCGCGCGGTCGCTGAACTGCGTCGAAGGCCCGACGTCCACGCCGTGCGGCGTCTGCAACTCCTGCGTCGCTCTCGCGCCGGGTGGGCCGGGCAACCTCGACGTCGTCGAGATGGACGCGGCAAGCCACGGTGGCGTCGACGACGCACGAGATCTCCGAGACAAGGCGGTCTACGCGCCCGCCGAATCGCGCTACGTCATCTTCATCATCGACGAGGCCCACATGGTCACGACAGCAGGCTTCAACGCACTGCTCAAGGTCGTCGAGGAGCCGCCGGAGCACCTTGTCTTCATCTTCGCGACGACGGAGCCGGAGAAGGTGCTCCCGACCATCCGTTCGCGTACGCACCACTACCCGTTCCGGCTGCTCCCGCCGTCGACCATGCGTGGGCTGCTCGAGAAGATCACCGCGCAGGAGTCGGTCCCCGTCGAGGATCCCGTCTATCCGTTGGTGATTCGAGCCGGCGGCGGATCGCCGCGTGACTCGCTGAGCGTGCTGGACCAGCTGCTCGCAGGCGCAGGACCCGAAGGCGTCACGTATCCGCGGGCACTGTCCCTGCTCGGCGTCACCGACGTCGCGTTGATCGACGAAGCCGTGGATGCACTCGCGGCCGGGGACGGTGGATCACTGTTCGGGACGGTCGACAAAGTGGTCGACGCCGGACACGATCCGCGCCGCTTCGCGACGGACCTGCTGGAAAGGCTCCGCGACCTCATCCTCATGCGCGCCGTCCCCGACGCAGGTGAGCGCGGGCTGGTCGATGTTCCCGGTGACGTTCTCGAACGTCTGCGCGACGAAGCGGGCCGCATCGGCTCGGCGACCCTGGCGCGCTATGCAGAGATCATCCACGCCGGTCTGGGGGAGATGCGCGGCGCCACCGCACCGCGCCTGCTGCTCGAAGTCATGTGTGCGCGGATGCTGCTTCCCTCGGCATCCGACGCCGAATCTGCTGTGCTGCAACGTCTCGAGCGTCTCGAGCGGCGCCTGGACGTCACGTTGCCCGCCGGCGAGCAAGCAGCCGTCGACCAGGCTCCGCAGCGTCGTGCTGAGCCGTCGACCCCCAGCGCGCCGCCGGTCGACGACACACCGCCCAAGTTCGTCCGGCCGTCCCAACGGGCGGCTGCGGCCCCCGAGCCTGCAGCGCCCGCGCCTGACGTACCTCCCGTGGTTCCGACCGCTCCCGCAGTCCCTCCGGCACCTGCCGCCAGCATTCCGACGACGCCCGAGCCCGAACCCACTCCTGAGCCCGAGCCGACGCCGCAGCCCGAGCCCGAACCCACTCCTGAGCCCGAGCCGCAGCCCGAGCCCACTGCGGTGCCGCAGCCGGACCCCGAGCCGACCCCGGAACCCGAGCCTGTTCCGGAGCCTGTGTCGACCCCGGAACCCGAGCCGACCCCGGAACCTGAAGCGGCGCCCGTAGAGCCCGAGCGTCCGGTCGCCGAACCGACCCGCGCGTTCGACTTCCCTGCGCCGGTCGAGCCCGAGCCTGCCCCGGAACAGATACCAGCCCCTGAACCAGTACCGAATCCGGAGCCCGAGCCGGTTGCGGCGGCGTCCACTCAGCCGGACGCCGCGGCGATTCGTGCGGTCTGGTCCGAGGTCCGAGCCAAGGTGCGCGAGCGCAGCCGCACGGTCGAGGTCATGCTGTCCGGTGCCTCGGTTCGAGCGGTGAGCGACGGCTCGATCACGCTCGGCCACGATTCCGCGCCGCTCGCGAAGCGGCTGCAGGAAGGACGGAATGCCGACGTCATCAGGGATGCGCTGCGTGATGTGTTCGGTGTCGACTGGCAGGTGACGTGCGTCGTCGGAGCAGCAGCTCCTGCTGAGGAAGCTCCGGTCGCCAAGGCCGCGCCCGAGCCTCCGAAAGCGCCTCCGACCAAGTTCTCGCGTCCGAGCCAGGCGAACAAGCCGGCTTCGACGGCGCGGGAATCGGGAGCGACCGACCACGGATACGACGACATACCGCCCCCCGAGGCGCCCGACTATCCCGACGACCCCGAGCCGGCCGGTCCACCGCCCCCGGAAACACCGGAGGACGAGGAAGAGCTGCTCAAAGCGGCCGCCGAACCTGCCGACCCGTCGGTGCGGCGCGACCCGGAAACGGTGGCCATGGAACTGCTGCAGGCAGAACTCGGAGCAACTCCGCTCAAGGAGTAGGAGTCAGCACCCTTCTTGCCGAGCTGACACGCCCAGTCCGCGGATAGAAGGCGTGCTGGGTCGGTAGAAAGGGTGCTGAGTCGACCACATGACCGACCTTGGTCAGGTTGCTTCGATGTCCTCGGGGTCGACGAAGACGAGTCGGCCGTCGTCGAGGGCGACGGCGTAGCGGTGAGCCCGGGCCCAGGTGCGGTCGACCGATGCCGTCTGCTCACCGAAGTCTTCCTTGACGACGCCTGATTCCTTGGGCCACTGGTCGCGTGGCAGGGAAGAATCGGAGCTGTAGCGCACTTTGACGTGCGCTCCGACCGCGAGCGGCTTCTGGGTGTCCATGGTCATCATCTCCGTAACTGGCCGAGCTCGAACCTCCCCCGCAGGCTCCACTCTGTGGAACCGGTTCGTTCCGCTGGCTGCACTCCCATATCCCCCCGAGTGGTGATGCTATCTCTACCCCTGTCTCGTCGAGCTGAAACGCACGCGCCGGTCACGGACCGCGCTCGTTTCGGTCCTTCACCGGGTTGTGTACCGCGTTCTAGTGTGAGAGGAGCCGAGGTGTGATCCTCGAGTCCTGCGGCGCCCTCGGGTGCCGCCGCCGAGTCAGAAGTACGTGGAAGGAACGACCGCGCTGTGACTACAGAAGCGTTCATTTACGAAGCCATCAGGACCCCACGCGGCAAGGGGAAGAACGGCTCACTGCATTCCGTCAAGCCCATTTCGCTGGTCACCGGCCTGATCGACGAGTTGCGTCGACGGTTCCCCGACCTCGACGAGAACCGCATCTCCGACTTGATCCTCGGTGTGGTCTCCCCGGTGGGCGATCAGGGTGCCGATATTGCGCGCACCGCGGTTCTGGCCGCGAAGATGCCGGACACCGTGGGCGGATTCCAGCTCAACCGGTTCTGCGCGTCCGGCCTCGAAGCCGTCAACCTGGCTGCGCAGAAGGTGCGTTCCGGCTGGGACGAGGTCGTCATCGCCGGTGGTGTCGAGTCCATGTCCCGCGTCCCGATGGGCAGTGACGGCGGCGCGTGGGCGATGGATCCGGCCACCAACTACGACACGTACTTCGCGCCGCAGGGCATCGGCGCCGATCTCATCGCGACGATCGAGGGGTTCAGCCGCGAAGACGTCGACGCCTACGCAGTGCAGTCGCAGGAGCGTGCCGCCGCTGCATGGTCGGGTGGCTACTTCGCCAAGTCCGTCGTACCGGTCACCGACCAGAACGGCCTGCTGATCCTCGACCACGACGAGCACATGCGTCCGGGCAGCACGGTCGAATCGCTCGGCAAACTGAACCCGGCCTTCACCGGTGTCGCTGCGATGGGTGGATTCGACGACGTCGCGCTGCAGAAGTACCACTGGATCGAGAAGATCGATCACGTCCACACCGGTGGTAACAGCTCCGGCATCGTCGACGGTGCAGCCCTCGTCCTTGTCGGTAGCGAGCAGGCAGGCAAGGACCTGAACCTGGTTCCGCGTGCGCGCATCGTCGCGACGGCCACTTCCGGTGCAGACACGACGATCATGCTGACCGGCCCGACACCCGCGTCGAAGAAGGTTCTCGCAACCGCAGGATTGACCGTCGACGACATCGATCTCTTCGAATTGAACGAGGCGTTCGCGTCCGTCGTCCTTCGCTTCCAGAAGGATCTGCAGATCCCGAACGAGAAGCTCAACGTCAACGGTGGAGCCATCGCGATGGGCCACCCGCTCGGCGCCACCGGAGCCATGATCACCGGAACCGTGCTCGACGAGCTCGAGCGTCGCGGCGGCCGGTACGCACTCATCACCCTGTGCATCGGCGGCGGCATGGGCGTTGCCACCATCATCGAGCGAGTCTGAGGAACACACCATGAGCGAAAACATGATCACCTGGGACCAGGATTCCGACGGCATCGTCGTGCTCACGATGGACGACCCCAACCAGGGCGCCAACACGATGAACCAGCTGTACAAGGACTCGATGGGCGCGACCGTCGATCGACTGGAGAAGGAACTCGACTCCATCACCGGCGTCGTGATCACCTCGGCGAAGAAAACGTTCTTCGCCGGTGGTGACCTCAACAGCCTCATCACCGCGAAGCCCGAGGACGCCCAGCGCGTGTTCGACGAGGTACAGGAAGTCAAAGCGCAGCTGCGACGCCTGGAGAAGCTCGGCAAGCCCGTCGTCTCCGCGATCAACGGTGCTGCACTCGGCGGTGGACTCGAGATCACTCTTGCGACCCACCACCGGATCGCCGCGAATGTCTCGGGCGTTCAGCTCGGTCTGCCCGAGGTATCCCTCGGTCTTCTGCCCGGTGGCGGTGGCGTCACACGCATCACGCGCCTGCTCGGCATCCAGAACGGATTCATGACGGTCCTCGCCCAGGGCACCCGGTTCCGTCCGGAGAAGGCTCTGGAGATCGGCCTCGTGCACGAGCTCGTCGACAGCATCGACGCCCTCGTGCCCGCGGCGAAGGCGTGGATCAAGGCCAACCCCGAGGGTGGCGTCGCACCATGGGACGTCAAGGGCTACAAAATCCCCGGCGGCACCCCGTCGAACCCGAAGCTCGCTGCCGTCCTGCCTGCGTTCCCGTCGAACCTGCGTAAGCAGATCAAGGGTGCGCCAATGCCGGCGCCGCGCGCGATCCTGTCGGCCGCAGTCGAGGGCGCTCAAGTCGATTTCGACAATGCGTCGACCATCGAGTCCCGCTACTTCACCGAGTTGGTCACCGGCTCGGTATCGAAGAACATGATCCAGGCGTTCTTCTTCGATCTGCAGGCGATCAATGCAGGCAAGTCCCGCCCGGACGGCATCGAGAAGACGACGTTCACCAAGGTCGCAGTGCTCGGTGCAGGCATGATGGGCGCCGGTATCGCCTACGTGTGTGCCAAAGCGGGCATCGAGGTGGTCCTCAAGGATGTCGCCATCGAATCCGCGCAGAAGGGCAAGGCGTACTCCGAGGCCATCGAGGCCAAGGCACTCTCGCGTGGCAAGACCACTCAGGAGAAGTCCGACGCGCTGCTCGCGCGGATCCATCCGACCGCCGACGCCAAGGACGTCGAAGGCGCCGATCTCGTCATCGAGGCGGTCTTCGAATCCGAGGAGCTCAAGCAGAAGGTGTTCCAGGAGATCGAGGACCTCGTCGACCCGTCGGCGTTGCTCGGTTCCAACACCTCGACGCTGCCGATCACGAGCCTCGCTCAGGGCGTGAAGCGTCAGGAGGACTTCATCGGAATCCACTTCTTCTCGCCCGTCGACAAGATGCCGCTGGTGGAGATCATCCGCGGCGAGAAGACGTCGGACGCTGCGCTGGCGAAGGCCTTCGACCTGGTACAGGTCATCAAGAAGACTCCGATCGTCGTCAACGACAGCCGCGGATTCTTCACCTCGCGCGTCATCGGCACTTTCATCAACGAGGCCATCGCGATGCTCGGTGAAGGTGTGGAGCCGTCGACCATCGAGCAGGCAGGTCTGCAGGCCGGCTACCCGGCGGCGCCGCTGCAGCTCTCGGACGAGCTGACGCTCAACCTGATGCAGAAGATCCGCAAGGAGACCTACGACGCCATCAAGGCCGCGGGTGGAACTCCTCCCGAGGATCCGGCCGGCGCAGTCATCGACAAGATGGTCGACGAGTTCGAGCGTCCGTCGAAGGCCAAGGGCGCAGGCTTCTACGAGTACGCCGACGGCAAGCGCGCCGGCCTGTGGCCTGGCCTGCGTGACGCGTTCAAGTCAGGTACCGCGGACATCCCGTTCGAGGATCTGAGGGAGCGCATGCTGTTCATCGAGGCCATCGAGACGCAGAAGTGCTTCGACGAGGGTGTCCTGAACACCACCGCCGACGCCAACATCGGCTCGATCTTCGGCATCGGCTACCCGGCCTGGACCGGTGGTGTGCACCAGTACATCGTCGGCTACGAGGCCCAGGACGGTTCCCTCGGTCAGGCTGCGTTCGTCAAGCGTGCCGACGAGCTGGCTGCCAAGTACGGCGAGCGGTTCACCGCGCCGGACTCGCTCCGTTAGGTGAGTGGAAATGTGTCCCCTGGGACACATTTCCACTCACAGGGCGCGGTACGCGATCAGGCGTTCCGCGCCATCGGTGAACTGTCGGCGCATCAGCGTGCAGGCCGCATCCACGTCGCCCGCACGGAGAGCGTCGATCAACTGTTCGTGATTACGCACCGCCGCTCGCCCCCATTCCGGATCCGACGCGTACAGCCGGGTGGGGGTGTAGCGGGTGGCGTTGTTGAGAAACCACGCCAGCTTGGTTGCACCGGTGAGGCGATTGAGAACCCGGTGGAACTCGAACTCGGCGATCTCGACTTCCTCGGCCTGATTCTTTTCCACCGCCGCGGCCAGGGACTCGTTGAACTTCTCCAGCTCGGCAACGACGTCGTCGGTGATCTTCGGTGCCGCCCGGCGGACCAGTTCGACTGCGATCTGTCCCTGTAGCCAGAAGATGTCGACGATGTCCTCGGGCGTGAGCGGGGAGACGACGTAGCCGCGGTGCGGCACCAGTTCCACCATTCCTTCGCCCCGCAACGTGAGCAGTGCTTCGCGGACCGGGGTGACGCTGACCCCGAGTTCGGCAGCCGTCTCGTCGAGTCGGATGAAGTCGCCCGGACGGACCGCGCCGGACATGACGATGTGCCGCACGTGGTTGGCGACGTCTTCGGACAATTGTGGGCGCCGACGCAATGCGGGGGCACCGTCCGCTGGTGATCGACGCTGCTGGGCCATTCGGTCAGCTTAGGCGTCGCAGGAGTGGAGCCTGCGGAATGACTTAATAGATGCAGGAGTGGAGCCTGCGGAATGACTCAGTCGAAGCAGGAGGGGAGCCTGCGGGATGAGGGGTTGTCAGTCTGCACGGACTGCGGGTGGAGCTGCAATGACTCGTGCGGCTACTGGACCCAGGACGGCCATGAGCAGTACGTAGGCGGTGGCCAGGGCGGCGAGTTCGCCTTCGACGGCTCCGGCTGCGACGGCCAGGCCTGCGATCACGATCGAGAATTCTCCTCGGGCGACGAGGGCGGCGCCGGCGCGGAGTTGTCCGGGTCTGCCGATGCCCTGACGTCCGGCGGCCCATGCGCCGGTCATCACTTTGGTGATGGTGGTGACGGCGGCCAGCAGTAGTGCCCAGCCGAGTACCGGTGGCACTGTCGCGGGGTCGGTCTGTAGTCCGAAGACGACGAAGAACATTGCTGCGAACAGGTCGCGGAGGGGTTCGAGTACGCGGGTGGCGTTGTCGGCCGTCGAGCCGGAGATCGCGATTCCCAGGAGGAACGCGCCGACGGCGGCGGAGACTTGCAGCTCGGAGGCGATTCCGGCGACGAGGAGCGCGGAGCCGAGCACTTTGAGCAGCACGACTTCGCGGTCTGGGCTGTCGACGATCGCGGACACGAATCGTCCGTACCTCAGGGCGACGACGAGCACGACGGTGATGACGAGCAGGGAGATGCCGAGCGCTTCGAGGCCGCCGAGGAAGCTGACGCCGCTGAGCACCGCTGTCAGGATCGGCAGGTAGATCGCCATCGCCAGGTCTTCGAATACGAGGATCGACAGGACGACGGGCGTCTCGCGGTTGCCGAGTCGCCCCAGGTCGGTGAGGACTTTTGCGACGATTCCCGACGACGAGATGTAGGTGACTCCGCCGAGGACGAGCGCGCCGACGCCGCCCCAGCCGAGTACGAGTGCGAGCACCGCGCCCGGGGTGAAGTTGAGGACGATGTCGACGATTCCGGCCAGCGATGACCGGCGTAGTCCGGTGACGAGTTCGGCGGCGGTGTATTCGAGCCCCAGGAGCAGCAGGAGAAGGATGACGCCGATTTCGCTGGCGATTTCGCTGAATTCGTCGATTCCGCCGAGGGTGACGAATCCGCCGTTGCCGAATGCGAGGCCGCCGAGCAGGTAGAACGGGATGGGCGACACGCCGATCTTGCCGGCGAGGCGAGCGAGAAGTCCTAGTGCGAAGAAGACCGCGCCGAGTTCGATCAGCGCGAGCGCGCTCTCGGCCATGTCGCTATCTGCCGAGCAGCTTGGCTGCGGCGTCGAGGCCGTCGGCGGTTCCTACGGCGACGAGCAGGTCGCCCGCGACGAGCGTGAAGTCGGGATTGGGTGACGGTTGCACCTGGCCTGCGCGCATGACGGCGACGATGGACACACCGGTCTTGGTGCGCATGGTGGTGTCGCCGAGGGTTCGGCCGTCGAATCGCGAGCCCAGTTTGATGGGCAGTTGGCGTGTGTTGATGCCGGGAAGGTCGCGATGCTCTTCCCCGAGCTGAGCAATGAGTTGCGGCGTGCCGAGCAGGTTGCCCAGCGCCGCCGCCTCCTCATTGCTCAGGGTGATGGACGCTTGTGTTGCGTCGGGGTCGTCTTTACGCGAAACGATCAGCTCGTTCGCCCCGTCTTTGCGGGTGATGACACCGATGCGGCGCCCGGATGCGAGGGCGAAATCCTTCCGCACCCCGATCCCGGGCAGCAGGGTCACTTCGACGTTCATGGGGAAATGCTAGCCCCGCACGAGCGAGATATGTCCTCGATAACCCTGCAGGCCGATCCAGCGTCGTATCAGGACGCGACAGCCGCCAGAAGTGCCTCGCGCTGGTTTGCGCCGAGTCCACCGATACGGCGGGTGTCTGCGATGGACAGCTGCTCGAGCAGCTGTGCGGCGCGCACCGAACCGACACCCGGAAGTGCCTTGATCAGGGCGGACACCTTGGTCTTCTTCACGATCTCGTCGTTCTCGGCCTTTGCGAGAACGTCAGCGACGCTGAGCTCGCCGGACTTGACGGCGGCCAGCAGCTTCGACCGGGCGGTGCGTGCCTCGGCAGCCTTGGCCAGAGCCGCGGTGCGCTGTTCCGGAGTCAATACTGGTAAAGCCATGGCCTGTTCTCCTCGATTGTGGTGACCCGTCGCTTTGTTGACATGGTCTTCGACCCTCTTGCATCGTGCCTGGTGGCTCCGACAATCTATCGAACCAACACGCGTGTGATTCGACGAGAGCCACCGTTCCTTCCCCGCCAGGCTACGTCCTTTGCGTTTCGGGGTGTGCCCCGACCAGCAGTTGGGCCCGATCCGGCGGCCTGCGATCATGCGGCGAGCACCCCCGCGACGGGTGTCAGCGAGGCTCGGCAGACGCCAGCAACCACCGGTCTCCGCTCCGCTCGAGCTCGATGATCATGCGCGACGAATCGGTGCGGCCGTCGGGTGCCGCGAGGTTCCGTACTTGCTGATCGAGGAACACCGCGACGGTGGCTCGATCGTCGGTCAGTTCGACGATTCCGGCGGCGACGACGTGCCCGGTCGCGGTGCCCTGTCCGGTCGTCAGGAGGTCCTGCAGTTTCGTGGAGACGTCGCGGTAGGTGCCGGCGAATTCTTCGGTCGATGCGGCGGTCACTCGGTCGAGGTTCGCGCCCGGATCGCCGAAGTCGTACGTTGCGAGTTCTTCGGTGTACTGCGTCGCCGACGCCAGTGCCGTGGACCGGAGGTCGTTCTGCTCGCGGTCGTTCAGGTGGAGGTATCCGAGGACGGCCACACCCACTGTGAGAGCGGCGATCACGACTGCGACGACGCGTGTGCGGAGTGTCATTTCCGTACTCCTTCCAGGAGTTGCTTCCAGTAGTTCAGTGCCTCCACACCGGTCGGGACGAGGAGGGGATTTTCGGCGATCGGGGGCCCGGTGACGCTGCCGGGGACGGTCGACCCGGACAGTCCGAGGTCGTTCGGTCTCGGCGCGTTCTGGGCGCCGCGCTGCTCGAGGTCGTCGCCGGGTGGGCAGTAGAGGTTCAGGTTCGCCTCGCGCGGTGTGGTGTCGCCGACGACGCGGCGTGGTGTGTCGTACCAGCAGACCGGGCCTTGGGTACCGACGAGGGTGAAGTCGCCTCGGTCGCCGTGCACGATGGATGTCAGTTTTCCGAGCGTTTCGGGCATCGCGATCAGCAGTGCGTCCAGTGCAGGGGTGCGTTCTGCGAGGACTCCGGTGACGGTGACGAGGTTGGTCATCAATGCGCCTACTGTTCCGCGCGTGTCGTCGAGCAGTCGCTGTGTTCGTGCCAGGGCGTCGGGTGATCGATCGAGTAGGTAGATCAACGACGGTTCCTGCGCGAGCAGTTGTTGGGTGACGTCGGCGGCGGCGCGCGCAGCTCCTGGCAGCGCGTCCGAGCGGGACGCGAGGGTATCCAGTATCGGTACCGAACGGTCGACGATGTTCGCCAGCGCGGGGGCGTGCTCGTCGAGCATCCGGCTGAGGGTGTCGGCGTCGTCGAGTAGTTGCTGCAGTTGGGTGCCGGTGCCGCCCACGGCGGCGCTGAACGTCTCGCCGATCGTGGTGATCGAGGCTGGATCGATGGATTCGGCGAGGGCCGCCATCCGGGCCAGCAACTCGTCGAGTCGAACGGGTGCCAGTTCGGGCGGAACGTCCAGGCTGTCGCCGTCGGTGAGGTACGGGCCTCGTTCGGTGGTCGGCGAGATGTCGAGGGTCTGGATTCCGAGGGCACTGTTGCTGGTCACGGATGCGGTGGATCCGACGGGAACGCGGGTATCGGGATCGAGGGCGATTCTCACCTCGGCGCCGCCTGCGGTGACCGAGACGTCGGCGACGGATCCGACCGCGACACCTCGGTAGGTCACACCGGTACCGACACCGATGTTCGACGCGTCGGCCATGGTTGCGTGTACGTCGATCGAGCCGCGCAGCGATTGCGATCCGAGCGCGTAGGTGCTGCCGACGACGAGTGCGACGACGGCGGTGATGGCAAACAACACCAGCTGTATGCGGACCGGCCTGTTCATCGCGGTGCCTCGGGGGCGAGCAGTTGATCCAGTGCCCCGGGGATGTCCGCGAGGCGACCCCCGGTGGTCAGTTCTCCGACGGTCTCGGGGAGGTCGAGTGCGCCGTCGAAGACGAGGTAGTCGCCGTGGACCGCACCGTTGAATCCGGCGATGAACTGGTTCATGTTGGTCAGTGCCGGAGTCACGGACGCGTTGAAGCTCTGGATCGAGTGCACGATGTGGGCCAGATCGTCGATGCCGTCGGAGATCTGGGACTGGTTGTCCGCGAACAGCTTCTGTGCGGAGGCTGCGAGTGACGCAGTGGAGTCGACGAGCGAGGCGATGTGGTCGCGTTGGGAGACGAGGAGCTCCATCGTGGGAGCGGCTACGGTCAGCCCGGCGTCGATCGCAGCGCGGTTGTCCGCCAGCATCGCAGAGACGGAGCGTGCCGCGGCCAGGACGCGGTCGAACTCGGCTTGGTGCTCGGCGGCGTTCGCCAGAATCCGGTCGGCACCGACCAGGAGCGCACGGATGTCGGGACCCCGGCCGTCGAACGCGGCGTTCAGCTCGGTGCCGATGGTGCGAAGTTGGTCGAGTCCGCTGCCGTTCAACACCAGACCCAGCGTGGCGAGCGACGTCTCGAGCTCGGGCCCGATCTCGGTGTTCTCGAGCGTGTCGCCGTCGGCCAGCGTGTCGTTGTTCGTCGAGGCATCGCCCGGGATCGTCAGCCGTACGTAGGGTTCACCCAGGGCGGAGGCGAGTTCCAGTGACGCCGTGACATCGGCCGGGAGCGGAACGGACTGGGACAGGCTCAGTCCCACCGCTGCGACGACGCCATCGGTGGACAGGTCGTCGACACGCCCGACCAGCTGCTGGCCGACGCGGACCTCGGTGCCGAGCCGAACCCGGTCGGCACGGGGAAATTGTGCGGTGACGTGGTAGTCGTCACCGTCCGCCGACCGGCCGACGGGGAGTTGTCCCAGACCGATACCGCAGCCGGACAACAGCATGCCGGACAACAACATACAGGCGGATACCAGCGCTGGACGTCTCATCGTGGTCCCCCCAACAGTTGCGGCAGGCCCAGCGGATCGGGCGTCTCGAACGGCACGGTGATCGGGTTGGTGATGCCTGCACCGGTGCAGATGGGCAACGCGTATTCGCGACACAGCGGTACCGCGGCGGCGAACTGGTCGAGATCGGTCGAGATGTTCAACCGGATCCGGGCGCGCTGGTCTTCGCCGATGGTGTTGCCGATGTTCTGCATCATCAGCGGCAGTACGTCTATGAATTCGGCGAACTGTGCTTCTCGCGCCGCGAACTGCCCGGTGAGTGCGCCCGCATTCTGCACCACGGCCCGCACGTCGTCCCCTCGGTCTGCCAGCAGTCGGTCCAGATGGTCGAACATCGATCTCAGCTGGGCGATGGGTTCCCCGATCTCGAGGTCCTGACGCTGTATCTCGTTCCCCAGATCCGCAAGCGAGTCGGTGACCGACTGCACCGCGCCCTGACGGGCCGTGACGGCGGTGATCAAGCGGTCGAGGTTCTCGATCAGCGCACCGAGTTGTTCACTGTTGCCTCCGACGACTGCGGTTGCGCGCGAGATGTCTCCTATGGCGTCGTTGATCTGCGGCCCGAGACCGGCCGTTCTGTCGGCGAGGGCGGACAGAGCGCCCCCGACATCGGCGCCCTCTCCGCCGGTACCACTGTCGGGTCCGAGCGCTGTGGCGATGGTGTCGAGGCTGTCCTGCAGTTGGTCCCAGTTGATCGGGGAGTGACTGCGTTCGACTCCGATGACCTCGTCGCCGAGGACGGGTCCGCCGCGGTATGCCGGTCCGAGTTCGACGAAGCGGTCGCTGACGACCGACGGGTTCATGACGAATGCCTGTGCGTCCGCGGGGATGTCGACGTCGCCCGCCACCGTCATGGTCACGCGGACCGAGGTGCCCTGTGGAGCGACGGCGTCGACGGTCCCCACCGGGACTCCGAGGACCTGGACCGGGCTACCCGGGTAGATTCCGTTGATGTACGCGAAATCCGCGGTGACGGTGGTGTTGTCGCCGCTTCCGTGGAACACGAACCACGCGCTTGCGGTCACTGCGACGGTGGCGAGGGCGAGCGCGGCTCTCGCGGCGCGGGTGTTCATCGGGTGCAGCCCTGTTGAACTCCGAGGGAGCAGAGGAGGTTGTCCGGAATCGGTCCCGCGGGGGCGGAGACATCGACCCAGTTGCCGTTACCCGTGGCGTCGGTGACGGCGCGCAAGGCGGGAGGAAGTGTCGTCAGGAGCGTGTCGATGTTCTGTCCGTTCCGTTCGAGGGTGTCGGTCACCGACGTCATGTCGACCAGGAGACGGTCGAGTTCGTCGGCATTGTCGTCGAGGAACGCCGACGCGGTGCCGATCAGCGTTCGGAGGTCGGTTACCAAGCGGCCGAGTGCGGTTCGGCGATCCGACAACGTGGACAGCACGAGCTGTGCGTTCCCGAGGAGTGTCGTCATCGACTGGCTTTCTGCGGCGACGGTCGACGTCAGCGACTGCGCGACGTCGAGCAGGCTCGCTATCTTGTCGTCGTTGCGGGCCAGGACCTCCGACGCCGCACTGATACCGGTGAGAGCATCGGACATCACGGACGAGTCCTCCGGCACGGTCTCGCGCAGGGTGGTGACCATGGACTCGAGCGCGGATACGTCGAGTTCTTCGGCGACCGTGCGTACTTCGGTTCCGATGTCGTCGAGAGAGTAGGGAACCGACGTCCGTTCCGTCGGGATCGTTCGATCGTCGCCGACGGGTCCGCTTCCGTCGGGAACGATCTCGAGGTATCGCTTCCCCAGGATCGTGCGGAGTTTGACGGCAGCATGGGTGCGGTCGCCGAGCGGCTGGTCGCGGTCGAGTCGGAAGTGGACGTCGACGTGATCTCCGGCCAGTTCGACGCTGTCGACGCGTCCGGCCGGCACGCCGGCGAGGAACACGGGGTCGGCTTCGGTGAGTCCGCCCGCGTGCGCGAATTGTGCTGTGTACGGCGCAGTTCGAATCAGATACCAGCCCTGTGGAATCAGGAGGGCGGACGCGAGCAGGACTGTCACGGCGAGAATTCCGACGATGCCGAGTCTGGTGGTGTTCATCGGCAGATCTCCGTGTGCGCGTCGCCGAAGATGTTCGTCTCGGCGTCGCCCGCCTTCAGGGTGAAGTTGCAGGTGTAGAGGTTCAGCCAGCCGCCGTAGTCGCCGATGCTGTTGATGGAGCTCGCCAGCTCGGGCAGCAACGTCATCGTGCGATCGAACTGCTCGGTGTTGGGTATCCACGATCGGGTCGTCGCACGGAGATCGGCGACGGTGCCGTCGAGTGGCGCCGACGCGTCGGTCGCCAGTTCGGCCAGTGCCGCCACAGCGGTCGATCCGTCGTCGAGAAGAGTGATGAGGGAGTCGTTACGGTCGGCGACGACCCGGCTCATATCGGTCAATCCGGTGATCAGGCGGGTGATGTCGGCGTCGTGGCTGTTCATGGTCTGCAGTACCGCGTCGAGGTCGGCGATCAGGTCGCTGAAGATCTGGTCGTTGTTCGCGAGTCCCCGAGTCACGCCGGCGACGTGACGCAGCAGTGAGTCGACGGTGCCGGCTTCGCCTTGGAATGCGTCGGTGATGGACCGCGCGAGCGCGTTGACCTGACTGGGCTCGATGGCGTCGAACAGTGGTTTGAAGCCGTTGACCAGGGCCGTCAGGTCGACGGGTGGCGACGTGCGGTCCAGGGGAATCGTGGAGTCGAGGGTGCCGGCGGGGTCTTCGGGTGGCACGAGCGCAAGATAGCGTGCACCGAGCATGTCGCCGTATCTGATTGCTGCCGTGACGTTTCCGGGAATCGGCACGGAGGTCTGCACGTCGAAATCCACCACGGCGATGGTTCTGGCGCCGTCGGCTTCGTAGCGCACGTCGTCGACCTTGCCGATCCGTACACCTGCGAGCGTGACGTCGTTGCCGGTGCGGAGCCCTTCGACACCGGTGAATTCTGCAGTGTGACTCCTCGTCTCACCGCTCACCGGCACACTGAGGGTGTCGACGACAACTACGGCGGACAGTAACCCTGCCACCGCGAACGCAGCGAGTGCGAACATCGGACGTGCCAGCGACGTCATCTGATGGTCACCTCCGTTCCGCGGAGAAGGGGAGCGAGCAGCATGGTGCTGGCCGGGTTCAACGGTTCCGATGTCCCGCTCGCGCTGTCCTGAACCTCGGCAAGTGCACAGTTCGGCCCGTTCAGCCCGGGGTAGCGGGGGCAGTCCGCCGCGGTGTAGGGCAGCGGCGACGAGAAGTCCGGGACGGCGGTGATGTCGAAGCGACCGGTCGCGAAGATCCGCGCTCCCGCTGCCCCGAACGGCGCGAACTGATCGAGTGTCGACGCCAGGCCGGATGAGTTCTCGGACACCGTGCCCAGTACGGGCGAGCCGCGACGAACGACGGTGATGGCGCCGGGCAGGTTCTCGTCGGCGACGGTCACTGCGGCGCCGCCGAGTCGCGCGGCCGTCGTCAGCAACGCTTCGACCCCGGTCGAGTGGTCCAGCATCGTCTGCGACAGGCTGGTCGCTGCCTCGATGGTCGCCAGGACGTCCGGTGTTGCCGCAGCGGCTGCATCGGCCACCTGCAGGGTCTGCGGGGTGCTGTCGAGGACGGCGTGGATGGACGGTTCGAGCGTCGTCGACAGTGATGCGAGCCGCTCGATCGTGGCGCCGAGTTGTTCACCTCGGCCGCGCAGGGCGGTGCTGATCGCCGTCAACGCGGCCTGTGTCTCGGCCGGTTTCAAGCTGTCCAGCAGGTCGGTGACCTGTCGATAGACCTCGCTCAGTTGCACGGCGTCCTGCCCGGTGTCCATCGCGAGTTCGTCGCCCGCACGCAGAGGTTCGGAGCCTGCCCCGTCATGGTCGACGAGGCGTAGGTAGACGTCGCCGAACAACGTCCGCGGTACGACGCGCACGAGCGCCGACGCGGGGACCTCGGTGTCGAGGCGCATGGTGACGCGGGATCGATCGACGCCGCTGTCGATGTCCACGACTTTTCCGACCTGCACTCCGTGGTACTGGACGCCGATTTCACCGATCAGTAGGCCCGCGGACGACGGGATCTCCGCGTACACCTCGGGGGCACGTTCGAACGCGCCGTTCCCGTACGCCACAGCGGCGACGGCTGCGACCACGAGGGCTGCGGGCGTGGCCAGTCCGCGCAGGGCGAGCGCTGTCCGGCTCGGGCCGAGTACACGTGGTGTCACGACACACCGAGCCCGGGGACGGAGGGGACGACGCCCCAGAGAACGAAGGTGAGGAACACGTCGGTGATACCGATCGCGAGGATCGACGTACGAAGCGCGCGCCCGGCCGCCCGTCCGACGCCCTCGGGGCCACCGGATGCGTGAAAACCGTAGGAGCAGTGCACGAGTGCGACGATGATCGCGAACACGACGGCCTTGACGACCGAGTAGACGAGGTCGCCGGGGGACAGTGCGAGGTGGAAGTAGTAGTCGTAGGTCCCGGCCGAACTGCCCCCGAAGGTGACGACGACGAGACGCGTCGCGACGAACGTCGCGATGAGTCCGACCATGTAGATCGGCACGATGCAGATCACTGCTGCGATCACCCGAGTCGTCGCCAGAAACGGTATGGGGCGCACCGACATGGAGTCCAGCGCGTCCACCTCGTCGGAGATCCGCATCGCGCCGAGTTGGGCGGTGAACCCGGTCCCTACCTTGGCGGCGAGGGCGATGCTGGCGATGACGGGTGCGAGTTCGCGGGTGTTGGCGATGGCGGAGAGCAAGCCGGACAGCGATGTGAGGCCGATCAGGTCCAACCCTCGATAGGTTTCGACGCCGACCATCATCGCGGCGACGGCGGACATCGCGAACACGATGCCGATGGTTCCGCCGCCGGCGAGCAGTGACGCGTAGCCGAAGCTGACCTCGCCGACGTGCTGTGCCACGTGCTTGGGGTAGCGGCGAAGGGTGTACGGCACGGATGCGACGGTTTCGGCGTAGAACGTCACGTGACGGCCGAGTTCGGCGAAGACGTTCGTGACACCCCGGCCGCGTCGCCTCAGCCGAACGAAACTGTCGTAGTTCATCAGTAGGTCCCCACCGCGGGAACGATCACTGCATACAGTTGCGACAGAACCGTGTTCACGACGAACACCATGACGAAGGCCAGGACGACGGCTTCGTTGACGGCGTCGGCGACCCCGCTCGGTCCGCCCTTGGCGTTCAGGCCCTTGTACGACGCGATGAGAGTCGACGTGATCGCAAAGCACACGGACTTGACCATCGCCATCGCGAAATCGGACACCCGGCCGTATTCGCTGAACGTGGCGAGGAATGCACCTGCGGATTGGTCGGCGACGAAGACCTGGTAGAAAAAGCAGGCTCCCACCCCGACCACGGTGACCATTCCGCACACGGCGAGTGCGACGAACATCGAGGCGATCAACCGGGGCACGACGAGCCTGGCGATCACGTCGAGCCCCATCACCTCCATGGCGGCGATCTCCTCGCGGATGGTGCGCGAGCCGAGGTCGGCGCAGATCGCGGACCCGGCGACCCCCGCCAACATCAATGCGCAGACGAGTGCGGCGGCCTGGCCGACGACGACGAAGGCGACGACTGCGCCCGAATACGCTCCCGCGCCCAGTCTTCCGGCCAGCGACCCGACGGACACCGCGATCAACACTCCGATGGGAAGCATCAGCAACAGCGCGGGGATCGTGCACACCCGGGCGACGAACAAGGCCTGGGTGACCGTCTCCGTGAGGGAGAGCCTCCGTTGTGCGATCGTGGTGACCGTGCGGGTCGCCGCGGTGACCGAGAACGCGATCAGACCGCCGACCTGATTCGCGAGGTCGCGCGTCGGCGACGCTTTCGCCGCGGGGTCGACAGTCACCGGTTACGCGGGTGTCGGTGAATAGGACGTGCGCAGTGCAACTTTGACGACCTTGCCACTGGCGTTGCGGGGGAGTGAATCGACGACGACGAGTTCCTTGGGGTGCTTGTACCTCGCCAGGTGATCCCCGAGCCACGAGGTCAACTCGGCCAACGTGAGGTCGTCGGAGTCGCTCAGGGCGACCACGGCAACCGGGACTTCGCCCCACTTTCCGTCCGGGCGTCCGATGACAGCCGCCTCGAGAATGCGCGGATGCCCGTAGAGGACGTTTTCCACCTCGGCGCAGTAGATGTTCTCACCGCCGGAGATGATCATGTCCTTCTTGCGGTCCACGACGAACACGAATCCTTCGTCGTCCTGCCTGACCAGGTCACCGGAGTGGAACCAGCCGCCGTGGAAAGCGTCGGCGGTGGCGTCGGGGTTCTGCCAGTACTCCTGCATGAGAGTGGGTCCGCGGTAGACGATTTCGCCGATCTGTCCGGTCGGTACGTCGTTCATCTCGTCGTCGACGATCCGCGCCGACACGGTGGGTACGACGCGTCCGACCGAGCCCAGTTTGCGTAGCGCGTCCTTGCCGTCGAGCACGCAGGTGATGGGCGACATCTCGGTCTGGCCGAACACTGCCACGTTCAGGGCGTTCGGGAACGTCTCGGCCATGGCTTTCAAGATCGTGTCCGACGCCGGTGCCGCGCCCCACGAGATGACGCGAAGGCTCAGATCTCTCGGCTTGCGTGTCTGCTCGGCGCACATGGCCTGCCACTGCACGGGCACGAGGAACAGGGTGGTGACGCCTTCTTCGGCGAGGACGTCGAGAAGGGTCGAGGGGTCGAATGCACCGACGGGGTAGATCACCGTCGGTATGCCCAGTTGCAGACTCGGTGCGAGGCTGCCGAGAGCGGCGATGTGGAACATCGGCGATGCGCAGAAACCGACCTCGTCGACACCGTGCATCTGCAGTGCTCGAATACAGGTCAGCGACTGGGCCTGCATGTTGGAGTGTGTCAGCACAGCGCCTTTGGGTCTACCGGTGGTTCCCGAGGTGTACATGATCAGCGCGGGTGCATCGTCGCGCACGTCGACAGGTGGTGCAGGCTGCGCGTCGGCGAGCAGTTCTTCGTAGGCGTCGCCGACGACGATGATGTCGCCCAGTGAATCGACCTGTGCTGCAACTGCATCGGCCAAGGGGGACAGTGTCTCGTCGGTGATCAACAGGTGGGAACCGCTGTTCTGCGCGAGGTAGGCGACCTCGGGCGGAGTCATGCGGAAGTTCACGGGGACGGCCAGTGCGCCGAGTGCGTTGATCGCGAGCACGGCTTCCAGGTACTCGGGCCGATTGAGCATCAGGATCAGCACACGGTCTCCTGAGCCGACCCCTCGTCGGCTCAGGACGCCGGCGAACCTGCCGACCCGGCTGTCGAGCTGGGCCCAGGTGATGGTGGCGCCCTGGAAGCGCAGGGCAGTGGCGTCGGGCTGCATCAGCGCATGCCGACGAACCTGGTTGTTCCAATTGTTTCGAATCGAACGATGGGGTTCGTTCAAGGGAGCGGACATCGCTCTTCCTCTTTCGTCGAAGGCGGGATGTGCAGTGAGCGTACCGAAGGTCGGGCTTACCCGAGGGCAAATCGAGACGTTTGTTTCTGCATGTCATGTGCTGTCTAAGTTTGCCGTGATTCGCCTCTGTCGCCGAGTAGTGCGCCTACTCGATTGCGAAATTCCGGCGCAGTCAGCAGTTCGATCTGCCCTTCCCTCTCGCGCGCCAACGCATCGCCCAGAAGTGCAAGCGTCGATGCCGTCAGTGCGTGCTTGGTCAGCTGCAGGGCGCGGGCCGGTCCGTGTGCCAGTCGGCGCGCGACCGATGCGACCGTGTCGGCGAGCTCGTCCGCCGGAAGCGCCTGGGTGATCAGACCCGACGCGGCGGCGTCGCGCGCGGTCATCGGCTCACCGAGCAGTGCCATCGCGGTGGCTCGGGCGCGTCCTATCGCTGCCGGGACGAGCAAGCTCGCCCCACCGTCGGGCATCAGCCCGACGCCCGTGAAGGCCAGAAGAAACGTGGCGTCCTCGGCGGCGTAGACGAGGTCGGCGGCCAGTGCCAGAGACACCCCGATACCCGCGGCGATGCCGCTGACCTGTGCAATCACCGGAACGGGTGCGTCTATGACGGCCCTGATCAAGGAGGATGCGACGTCCATCGTGTGGTCTGCCTGCAGGCGTGCTTCGGCGTCGCTTCTCGGCTGGGCGCGGGAAAGTTCGACGATGTCTGCTCCGGTGCTGAACGCAGGTCCGCGCCCGGTGATCACGACGACCCGAACGCTCGGCCCGAGTGCGGTGAGTGCGTCGATCAGTGCGGTCGTGGTGGCGCCGTCGAGCGCGTTCATTCTTTCGGGTCGATCGATTTCCAGCGTGAGTACGCCGTCGTCTTCGGTTCTGTGCAAACCGTGGGTCATCGAGAGCTCCAGCCGGGTGTCAGGACGTGGGGCGGATGCAGGAGGGGTGCATGCGAATTGCCGCTAACTTAACTCCTCAAATCGAATGTCTGTCAAGGGTCGTGGAAAATTCCTGAACCGACGGGCCGGCGACGGTCACGCGCTATCATGGTTTCTGCTGCTCTCGAGCAGCTTCATGTGCGGTGGCGCGGTGACGGATGGAGGTGTGGTGACGGAAGCGGAAGTGACGGTGAAACGTCGTCGTCCTCGAAATCGGAAGGCGCAGATTCTCACGGCTGCGGCCGAAGCGTTCAGCGAACGTGGCTACCATCCGGTCGGCATCGACGACATCGCTGCGACGGTCGGCATCTCCGGCCCGGCGCTCTATCGTCATTTTCCGACGAAGTACGCACTGTTCGTGCACACCGTCATGCGGCTGGCGGATCAACTGCTGGCCGCGACGGATCCCGCGGTGGTCACCGAGGACGATCCGGAAGCGCGTGTCGAGGCCATGATCACCGCGATCATCCGTACCACCATCGACAACCGCCGGACCGGTGGTCTGTATCGCTGGGAGGGTCGGTACCTGATCGGCGAGGACAAGACGTCGCTGCGGGACAAGCTGTACACCCTGCACGGGCGCGTGGCCGAGCCGCTCCGTCGGGTGCGTCCGGCGTTGACGGAAGCCGACGCCGCGCTGCTGGCCACCGGTGCGATCAGTGTGGTGGCGAGCATGACTGCGCACCGAACCGCACTGTCCGCCAAGCAGATCGAGGTCACCGTCCTCCAGGCCGCGTGGTCGGTACTGAGGACGGATCTACCGAAGCTCTCGACGGACGAGTCGGGTGCGGAGCGCCGAGGCGGCGACGGAGGAGATTCCAAACGCGAAGTGCTGCTGCGGGAATCGATGCAACTGTTCTATCAGCGCGGTTATCACGACGTCAGTATCGAAGACATCGGCGCAGCAGCCGGCATCAATGCGTCGAGCGTCTACCGTCATTTCTCGAGCAAGGCCGACCTGTTGGCCGCGGCATTCCACCGCGCGAACGAAAGACTGATCGCGACACTGGACGAGGCGCTTGCGGTATCGACGGAACCGGAGGCCGCTATCGCGACACTGTGCCGGCTCTACACCGAGCTGACGTTCCGTCAGAGCGAGCTCGTGGCCGTCTACTTCGCGGAGATCGGCAATCTCCCGGCCGACCAACGGTCCGGACTTCGGAACGTACAGCGGCAGAACATCGAACAGTGGGCCCGGCTTCTGCGTGATGCGCGGCCCGAGCTGTCGGTGGTGACGTCACGATTCCTGGTGCACGCCGCACTCGGAATCGTCTTCGACGTCGGCCGCGCCGTGCGGTTCGATCGGTCCGACACCACGGTCACGCGGGTGACCGCGGTCATGACCTCGGTTCTTCTGAACTGAAGCTCAGTTCTTGCGCCGCGCCAGCGCGGACTTCACGCCCAACTGTGCGAGTACGACGATAACGCCGACGATCAGGCCGAGCAACGCCGACGCGAGGGTGTTGACGATCCACGCGAGGATCGGTCCGATCCCGGCGATGTCGTGCACCGCTTCCTCGCCGTGGTGGACGAGTTCGTAGAGGGGATGGAAGCCGAGCTCGTCGATGCCGACGAGGAGGATGTGGCCACCGACCCACAGCATCGCCGCGGTGCCGACGATGCCGAGAAACGACATGACCTTCGGCATCGCCTTGACGAGCCCACGGCCGAACTTCTCGACGAATCCCGTCGACTTGTCCGCAAGGCGCAACCCGATGTCGTCCATCTTCACGATCAAACCGACGACGCCGTAGACGATCACCGTGATGACGACGGCCACGACGGCGAGGATGATCAGCCTGCTCCAGAAGCCTTCGGCAGCAATCGTGTCGAGCGCGATGACCATGATCTCGGCGGAGAGAATGAGGTCGGTGCGGACGGCGCCGGAAACGACGGAGTCCTCGTCCTTCGGCTCGTCGGCGGCCTCGTCGTGGTGGTCACCGTGGCCGAAGACGGCGCCCCAGATCTTGTGCGCAGCTTCGTAGGCGAGGTAGCAACCACCCAGCATCAGAATCGGTGTCAGCAGCCACGGCAGGAATTGGCTCAGCAGCAACGCGATCGGAAGAATGATCAGCAGTTTGTTGCGCAGCGAACCGATCGCGATGCGTTTGATGATCGGAAGCTCACGCTCGGCAGCGAGGCCGCGGACGTACTGAGGCGTCACC
The DNA here is from genome assembly GCF_002258225.1 of Rhodococcus sp. RS1C4. Lineage (NCBI taxonomy): Bacteria > Bacillati > Actinomycetota > Actinomycetes > Mycobacteriales > Nocardiaceae > Rhodococcus > Rhodococcus sp. RS1C4. The sequence goes on from NZ_NOXZ01000023.1 coordinate 142,756, forward strand.
GCGGCGTCGTCGATCACGACACCCGCAGCCTTGGCCGTCGCACGTCCGGTTGCCGCTCCCACATCGTCGATGGAGGCCGCGGCCAGGCGCGCGAGTGCGGCCACATCGTCCAACAGGGCAACAAGTCCACCCGCCATCACTGGCCTCCACTTCGAATCGTCCGAACTGCGGCATCACCGCAGGCAGCCCACTCGAGAACGATACCGCCTGCACAGGTAATGCTTTGGTCAAGCAAAGTTGTTAGCATGCGTCACATGTCGTCGACTCGAAAGCTCGTTGCCGGTCTGTCCGCCTCCGTGTTGATGCTGGCGGGGGCGGCCACCGCTCACGCCGCTCCCATCAACACCCCGTGGTCCCCGGACGCATCTGTCGACAGCGAGCTCGAATTCGTGTCCGACGGTGTCACCTACTACGGCAGCCTGCGGCCCGCGATCGGTGAGGTACGCGGCGCTGCGCTCCTCCTGCCGGGCAGCGGACCGATCGATCGCAACGGCAATTCGCCCGAAGGCAACATCACCCCGAACACCATCGCCTACGTCGCCGACGCCCTCGCAGCCAAGGGCATCACGACGCTGCGTTTCGACAAGATCGGAACGGGCCGCACCGGCACCGAGGGAATCGACACGTCCGTTCCGCTCGGATTCACGCAGCAGATCGACACAGCCGAGGCTGCGGCCGCAGCGCTCTCCGACGCCACCGGCATCAGCGGCGAGAAGTTCTCCGTGCTCGGACACAGTGAAGGCGGGCTGACTGCACTGGCCCTTGCGGACCGCGGCGTCGAGATCGGCAACCTCGGACTGCTGGCACCGTTGGCCATCCGCTACCTCGACCTGCTCCACGCTCAGCTCGACCGCGTCCTGGACAACGTCGTCGCCTCGGGTGAAATGACACCGGAAGAAGCCGACGCCGAGCGAGGCCGAGTCGACGAGACCATCGACGCCATCCGCAACGGACGCCCGGTTCCATACCCCGACGACGAAATCCTAGCGTCCGTAGGACTCAGCGACTCGGGCGCGAAGTTCTTCTCCGAAGCAGACGCGCTGGACCCCGCCGTTCTCGCAGCCGCACTTCCCGCCGACACCGACGTGCTGCTGATCTGCTCGGAGAAAGACCTCAACGTCTCCTGCGGACAGACCGACCGCGTCGCCGACGCACTCGCCGGACGCGACCTGCAGTACTCGCGCTTCGTCAACTCGTCGCACATGCTGAGCGAACTCGGCCCGCTGCCGGCGACCGGCTTGGACATCTACGCCCCGCTGCCCCAGTCGTCAGAGTTTCGCGGCGCTCTCGACGCGTGGGCGGACAGCGCTCTGTCCTGACGCACCTGGGTACGGACAACCGAGCGCACCGAGATCGCTCGGCCGGTAGTTGTTCGGATACCCCGGGTACGTCTTGTTGTGCGGGTCGGTGGTACTGCGCGAGGACTTGCGGGTCGGGAGAAATCTCTCGGCCCGCGCCTTCGTTCGTAGGCCCGCCACAGCAAGGCGTCGAACAGTGGGGGAGCCTGCGGGGAAGCCGAACGCGTGGGCCATCTTCTCGTCGAGAAGAGCGAACACACCCTGCGCGACGGCGGGGCGCAGAGGCGTCGGGAACCAGGAGCAGAACAGGTCGAGCGTGTACGTGCCGACTTTGTGGTTGTCCTCGGTGTACCGGAACGTGCGGTCCTCGTAGTCCAGTTTGAACCGGGCGAGCTCGGTGTAGGACTCTGGAATGTCCTTGATGCCCATGCGGATTCCGACCTGGCGGTAGAAGTGGAACGTCGCCAGGCGCTCCGAGGGATGCAGTCTGCGCCACCCGAAGGTGTCGATCCACTCGATCGGTTCGTAGATGAAGGTCGTCAGCACGTAGAGCATGTCGTCGTTCGAGATGGCGTACTGCGAATGCATCCGGTTGACCATGCGTAGCGCTTCGCGGCCGCGCTCGGAATCGTAACCGTGCTCGACCATCTCGCCCATCAGCAGCGCAGTGTCGTCGTACCGCCGTTGCGGCCGGTCACGGAACTCGCCGGTCTTCTCCAGCAACTCGGAGATGGTGGGAACGCAATAGGTTCGGAACAGAGCGAATTCGAGGGTGCGTTGGTAGTCCCACGGGAACTCGTATCCGGCAGTGATGCGGTGAATGGTGTGGCAGTCCGCAACGGGGTCGAGTTCCTCGATCCGCTTCAGCCAGCCGTAGCGGCCGCGTTTCGGAGTGAGTTCCTTCGTCGTCGTCATGGCGTCAGCCTCTGCCGTGGCGAAGCTTGAGCACCAGTGCGGAGATCTTGAGATCGCGCGCTTTTCTTCGCATCGTCAGTAGATTGAGCGGCGCGGCGAACTTTTGCACGGCAAGGGATTTGACGGTACTGAACTCGCGGAGACCGTCGGCGCCGTGGATGCGGCCGAAGCCGGAGTCCCCGGTTCCGCCGAACGGCAGCGCTGGAATGCCGGCGAAGCCCAGGACGGAGTTGACGGTCACGACGCCACAGTCGAGCTTCTCCGCCGCACGTCGTCCGGCTGCGTTGTCCTTGGTGAACACCGATGCACCGAGGCCGTAGGACGATGCGTTGGCGCGTTCGATGCCCTCGTCGAGATCGCGAACCTTGTTCACGACGACGGTGGGGCCGAACGTCTCCTCGGTGATCGCTGTGGAGTTCTCGGGTACGTCGGTGAGAATGACCGGGTCGATGTACGGGCCGTGCAGCGAATCCAGGCCTCCCAGAACGGCTCTGCCACCCTTGGCGAGAGCGTCCTCGATCTGGGATCGGACGATGCCGCTCTGCTTGCCCAATGTCATCGGGCCGTACGAGGACGTGCCCGCGCCGCCGGGTTTCAGGGCCTTCGCCGACGCGGCGAACTTCCTCAAGAACTCGTCGTAGACCGGTGCAGCGACGTAGATGCGCTCGACGCCCGCGCACGTCTGGCCGGCGTTGCCCATGGCGCCGAAGGTCGCGAACTCCACTGCCGCATCGAGATTCGCGTCGGCGTCGACGAGCATGGCGTCCTTTCCTCCGCACTCGGCGACCAACGGAGTGAGGGACTGGGCGCATGTCGCCATGACCTTCTTGGCGGTCGCGGTGGACCCGGTGAACGCGATCTTGTCCACACCGGCGGTGCACAGCGCAGTTCCGGTCGAGCCGTCGCCGGTGATCGTCTGGAACACCGGATGAGCAGCAGCGATGGACTCCCACTTCTGTGCCAGCCAGACCCCGACGCCCGGAGTCAGTTCGCTGGGCTTGAACACCACGGTGTTGCCGGCAGCGAGCGAGTACGCGATGGATCCCATCGGGGTGTAGAGCGGGTAGTTCCACGGCCCGATGACGCCGACGACGCCGAACGGCCGGTACCCGACGTAGGCCTGCTGGTTGGGGCTGATCAAGCCGGAGGACACCTTGCGTTGTTTCAGGATCTTCTCGGCGTTTCTGGCGGCCCAGTCGATGTGTTCGACGCCCAGCATGACCTCGAGCAGCGCGTCCTCGTCGGGCTTGCCACTCTCGGAGGCGATGACGTCGGCGAGAGATTTCGCGTCACGCGCGATGGCGCTCTTGAATTCGAGCAGCCACCGTTTGCGGCCGGTGAACCCCTGGACGTCCCACCACCTGGCGGCGGACCGTGCGCGATCGACTGCGGCCGACACCTCGGCGTCCCCGGCAATCGGATAGGTAGCGAGTACGTCACCGGTGCGTGGGTCGAGGCTGTCGAACGTACGGGCTTTCGTCTCTACGACCTGGTCCGTCATGGTTGTCCTCCGCGTTGTCGAAATCGCATCACATATATTTGATGTGATTTACTGTTGTGGAGCTCACACTATGCGCCGCGTCCGGTCGATGACAACCCTTCGCATCCCGGCCCTCTACCGTCTGGAGCACTTCATGAGTACGGACTTCACCCAGGAACAAGCATCCTTCGCCGCGGCGGTCGCAGCGTTCTGCGCTCGCGAAGCCGGTACTCGAGAGCAGCGCGACGCGTTGACCGAGCACGGACAGCACACCCACAACCAAGGCCTGTACGACAAGATGGCCGAACTCGGATGGCTGGGCGCGACGATTCCCGAGGAGTACGGCGGAGCCGACGGCAGCGTCGTCGACATGTGCATTCTGCTCGAACAGGCAGCCAAGGGCATGGCCCCGATCGGCGGCATCGGCCCGACGCTGATCACCGGCGCCGCCTACGAGAAGTTCGGCACCGCGTCGCAGAAGGAAACGGTGCTCGGCGGCATCGTCGAGGGAAAGAGTTACTCGATCTCGATGTCCGAACCGGAAGCAGGCTCCGACGTCGGCAACCTCAGCTGCAAGGCCGAGAAGACCGAGGGTGGCTGGCTCATCAACGGCCAGAAGACCTGGTGCTCCAACGCGCACTTCGCGGATCGCATTCTGTTGGTTGCGCGAACCGGCAGGAGCGTAGCCGGTGGAGCGACCCGACAGGAGCGCGGGGAAGGGAAGCACGAGGGATTGACGATGTTCGATGTGCCCGCCGACATCGACGGCCTCAACATCGTGGGAATCGGCACGATGGGTGGCAAGGAGGTCAACGACCTCTATTTCACCGATTGCCTGCTCCCCGAGGATTCGGTGGTCGGAGTCGAAGGGCAAGGATGGGCGCAGCTGATGACGGGCCTGAACATCGAACGCCTCATCTTGGCGGCGATGATGCTCGGGACGGCGCAGCGCGCATTCGACGACACCCTCGAATTCATCACGCAACGCAAGCAATTCGGTCGTCCCGTCGGCACCTTCCAAGCACTGCGTCACCGCGTGGCAGACCTTGCGACCGAGATCGAATGCGGTCGGCTACTGGTGTACCACGTCGCCCGGCTCGTCGACGAGAACCCGACGAAGCTGTTCCCGCGGGAAGCGTCGATGGCGAAACTGAAGTTGACCGAAACTGCCAAGAAGGTCGCACTCGAAGGCATGCAGATGATGGGCGGCTACGGCTACGCCACCGAATTCGACATGGAGAAGCACGTCCGCACCACGCTCGTCTCGTCGATCTACGGCGGTACCAACGAAATTCAGCGTGACATCATCGGCAAGACATACGGGCTGTGACTGCCTCGGTACTGCGACGGCGGCCGCAACTGTCGGAAGAGGTTGCGGCACGCCTGCGAGCGCAGATCATGTCGGGAGTGCTCGGGCCGGGCACGTTCGTGCGCATCGACGACACCGCAGCAGATCTCGGCGTCAGTGCTACTCCTGTCCGCGAAGCGCTCGTGACGCTGCGCGGTGAGGGACTCGTCGAGCAAGTGCCCAATCGCGGCTACCGCGTCGGCGAACTCAGCCGCGAGGACATCGACGACATCTTCTGGCTGCAAGGCACCATCGCCAGCAAGCTCGCCAGACGAGCAGCACGAGTCATCACCGACGTGCAGATCGAAGGGCTCGTCGGCCTCAACGCCCGGCTGCGGGACGCCGTGGCGCGCGCCGACGCACAGGCCGTCGAAACCTGCGAATTCGAGTTCCACCGCTTCATCAACCGGGTGGCGGGCGGCAAGAAATTGGCGTGGTTCCTCTTCGGGGCAATCCGTTATACCCCGGCCAGGCTCTACGCCTCGGATCCGTCGTGGGGCGAGCAATCGGTCCGCAGTCACGACGCTCTGATCGCGGCCTTCTCGCGATGCGACTTCGACACCGTCGGCGAGCTTATGCGCAGGCAGTTCGCCGACGGGGCGGAGCGCCTGGTCGCGCACCTCGGTCTTCCGTGACGCCTGCTTACGCAGGAGTGGAGCCTGCGGAATGACCAGAGTGGGCAGGAGTGGAGCCTGCGGAATGACCAGAGTGGGCAGGAGTGGAGCCCGCGGAATGACCAGACCAGGCAGGAGTGGAGTCTGCGGAATGACCGGGGCGGGACCCGGTAGGGGCGGCGGCGAGGAGTAGGTCCGTGCACCAGTCGACCACGGCATTCTCGTCGAGAATCAGTTCGCCGCCCAGCCATGAGGTCAACACCTGGGCGAAGCCGCCGACGACGAAGTGGGTCGTGAGGTCGAGGCGTTCGATGGTGTCGGTGGCGTAGAACTCGCTGGCCTGCGAGGCGAGCAGTCCGGCGAACATCTGTGTCGACTCGGATCGTTTGGCGGCGAGAACGTCGTTGCTCAGGGTCGCCGAGAAGAGCAGTCGGCCTCGGCGTGGGTCCTCGGCGACCAGACGCACGATCGTGTGTACTGCGGCGTGGACGCGGTCGTGTTCGGTGTCGGGTGCGGCGCCGACGGCTGCCAGGGTCGTCGTCGTGATTTCGCCGATCACGTGGTCGTACACCGCTTCCATCAGGTCGTTCTTGTCGCCGAAGCTCTCGTAGAAGTAGCGCGAGGCGACGCCTGCTCGGCGGCAGACGCCGCGCACGGTCAGTTCCGGTTCGGTCGTTCCGAGCAGGTCGAGGCCCGCTTCGACGAGGGCTCGGCGACGTTCGGCGACCCTGGCCGAGCCGTCGACTCCGCCGTAGGTGCGCGGTGATTCGGCCATGAACACATCTTGACACCGATCGTGCAGCGCGCCTAGCGTAATCTGCACACGCACGTATGCAGATATCCGATCAGAAGGATTCGCCATGACAGTCGACAACGAACTGCTCCGCAAATCGATGACCGGGGTCGGCCTGCTCGCCGGTGGCGCCAACGTCATCATGCAACTGGGACATCCGGCCGTCGGGTACGGAGTGTTCGAGAGTCGCGTCGAAAGCGGCCAGATCAACCGACATCCGGTGAAGCGGACCCGGACCACGCTGTCCTATCTCGCCGTTGCGGGCATGGGCGACGACGACGTCAAGGCTGCGTACCGTAAGGCGACCAACAGATCTCACGCGGCAGTCAAGTCCACGGCGGACAGTCCGGTGAAGTACAACGCCTTCGACCCGAACCTGCAGCTGTGGGTTGCAGCATGCCTGTACCGAGGCTTCGAGGACGTCTACTACGCGCTGTACGACGAACCCGACCCGGAGTTCCTCGACGAGATGTACCAGCGATGCCACGTTCTCGGATCGACGTTGCAGATGCCGCGCGACATGTGGCCCGCGGACCGCATCACGTTCGAGAAGTACTGGGACGCAGCGCTGGCCGACGTGCACATCGACCCGACCATCCGTCGGTATCTCCACGGAATCGCGTCGGCGACGTTCGTCAAACCCCGAGTGCTGCATCCTTTCATCGGCCCGTTCATGCGGTTCGTGACCACCGGGTTTCTCCCCGAACGGTTCAGGGACGAAATGGAACTGCCGTGGGACCCGATCAAGCAGAAGCGGTTCGATCGGCTCATGGGCACCCTCGCCGTGATCAACCGAGTGACGCCTCAGGTGGTCCGGGAAATGCCCTTCAACGTGCTGCTGTGGGACGTGCGGTCCAGAATTCGCGCGGGGCGCGCCCTGGTTTGATGTGAGTGGAAATGTAGTGCCTTCTGGTCGCCCCGCAGGCTCCGCTCCTGCCCCATGGCCTACATTTCCACTCACACAGGGGTCAGCTGAGATGCCGCGGCTGCGGGTGGTTCTTGTGCGCCTCGTCGGATCCGACGCGATCCTGCGTTCCGTCGCTTGCACATGCGTGCGAGGTTCCCGTGCGAACGAGCTGGATCACCACGGACTTCGAGGTCGGGCAGTTGCTGTCGGTGGCCGTCGAATCGAGTGGGACAAGGGGATTGGTCTCCGGGTAGTACGCCGCCGCGCAGCCGCGCGGAGTGTCGTACTCGACGATGCGGAAGCCGTCGGCGCAGCGGTCGACGTCGTCGTCCTCCCACCGCGTCAGCAAGTCCACGATGTCGCCGTCCTGAAAACCGAGCGCCGCGATGTCCTCGCGATGCACGAACACCACGCGTCGTCCGCCTTCGATTCCGCGGTACCGATCGCTCAGGCCGTAGATCGTGGTGTTGAACTGATCGTGGCTGCGCAACGTCTGCAACAGCAGGTGGCCGTCGGGCACATGCAGTACGTCGATCGGCGACGTTGTGAATTCGCCTCTACCCGACTTCGTCTCGAACGTTCGTGAATCCCGAGGTGGATGCGGAAGCACGAAACCGCCGGGCCGTCGGACATTGACCTCGTAGCCCTCGCACCCGTTGACGACGCGTGAGATGTGCGAGCGGATGGTGCTGTAGTTCTCGCGCATGCCCTTCCAGTCGATCCCGTGGCGGTCTCCGACGGCTGCTTCGGCGATACCGGTCAGGATGGCGACCTCGGATTTGAGCAGATCGCTCGCCGGCTTCAGCGGCCCGCGCGACGAGTGCACCGAGCACGTCGAGTCCTCGACCGAAATCCACTGCTCGCCGGTCGCCTGAACGTCCTTCTCGGTGCGGCCGAGAGTAGGGAGGATGAGGGCGATGTCGCCGGTGACCAGGTGCGAGCGGTTGATCTTCGTGGAGATGTGCACCGTCATCGCCATGCGTCGCATCGCCTCGAACGTCACCGTCGAGTCCGGCGTCGCCTGAACGAAGTTGCCGCCGAGGCCGAGGAAGAAACTGGCCTTTCCGTCGCGCATGGCTCGGATGGAATCGACGGTGTCGAGGCCGTGCTCGCGCGGCGGGTCGAAGCCGAACTCGGCCTGGATGGAATCGAGGAAGTGATCGGGCACCCGTTCCCAGATTCCCATGGTCCGGTCGCCCTGGACGTTCGAGTGACCACGAACCGGAAGCAATCCGGCGCCGGGCTTTCCGATGTTGCCCTGCGCGAACGCGAGATTGGTCAGTTCCTTGATGGTCGCGACGGCGTTGCGGTGCTGCGTCAGGCCCATCGCCCAGCAGAAGACGGTGGCCTTCGAGTCGCGCAGTATCTGCGCTGCCTCGGTGATCTGGTGTCGGGACAGGCCCGTCGATGCGGTCACGACGTCCCAGTCGACGGCGGTGACGTTGTCGCGCCAGGATTCGAAGCCGGTGGTGTACTTCTCGACGAAGGCGTGGTCGATCGCGTCCCACTCGACGAGCAGCGACCCGATGGCCTGGAACAGTGCGAGGTCACCGTTCACACGAATGGGGAGGTGGAAGTCGGACAGGTCCGTTCCCGGCCCGACCATCCCGCGGGGCGTCTGTGGATTCTTGAAGTTGACCAGTCCGGCTTCGCGCAACGGGTTGATCGACAGAATCTTGGCGCCGTTCTGCTTGGCCTTCTCCAGCGCGGACAGCATGCGTGGATGGTTGGTGCCGGGGTTCTGGCCTGCGAGGACGATCAGCTCGGCGTCGTACACGTCCTGGAGGGTGACGCTGGCCTTGCCGATACCGATGGTCTCCTGCAGAGCGATCGACGTCGACTCGTGGCACATGTTGGAACAGTCGGGCAGGTTGTTGGTGCCGAACGCACGGGCGAAAAGCTGGTAGACGAACGCGGATTCGTTCGACGCGCGGCCCGAGGTGTAGAAGATCGCCTCGTCGGGGGAGTTCAGGGACCTGAGTTGTTCGCCGATGAGTCGGAACGCGTCGTCCCAGTCGATCGGCTCGTAGAACCGTCCGCCGGGAAGTTTGACCATCGGGTGGGTGATGCGACCTTGCTGGCCGAGCCAGTGTTCGCTCTTGGAGTCGAGCTCGGCGATACTGTGGGCCGCGAAGAACTCTGGCGTCGCGCGGGTCGTCGTCGCCTCTTCGGCAACTGCTTTCGCGCCGTTCTCGCAGAACTCTGCCGCGTGGCGGTGGCCGGGATCAGGGTCCGGCCACGCGCAGCTCATGCAGTCGAAGCCCTCGGCCTGATTGAGGTCGAGGAGAGTCTTGGCGGTGCGCACCGGCCCCATGTGTCCGAGTGCGCGTTTCATCGACACCGCAACGGCGACGGGTCCGGCCGCGTGTGTCTTGGGCTTGTCGATCTTCAGGTCGGCTTCGTCGTAGTCGCGCACGCGGTCCCTTTCCTCGCCGGTGACCGCGGCGCCCGCCGGGTCAGCCGAGAAGCTTTCCGACCAGGTCGACGTAGGACTGCTTCGCCGAATCCTGGCTGGTGCCCTCGAGCTTCGCCCAGGCGTCGTACTTGGCGCGGTTCACCATGTCCAGTCTTCCCGGACGCTTACCCGTGACGTCGCCATTCGAACCTTGCTTGTACAACGAATACAGGCTCAGCAGGTCGTCGTTGCTCGGCTTGGAGGTGAGGGTCTTGACGTCGACTTGAGCTTGCTGGAACGACTGATCGAGATCGGACATCTTCACTCCTGGGGCATGTGCGTCGGTGGTGCGGTCGCGTCGATCATGGCACGAGGGTGGAAGCGTCGGAAACCAGTCGGACGCAATGGGCTACGAACTTCGCTCGCGGTGTGCAGACGGTCCCGTCCAGGTATCCGACGAACAGTGCGGTGAGCGCGCCGACGACACCCACGGCAACCAGATGCCTGTCGTCCTCGGAGAGTCCCTTCAGCTGCGCTTCGACCAGGGAGACGAACGTCGGTGCGAGCGCGAGGCCGCTGCCGCTGATGGCGGACTCGGACATCGGCGCCAGCAGCAGGACTCGGCCGACGCTGGGTTGATCGAGGACCAGCTCGACGAACGCGCGCACCGGGGCCTCCGGACTGGTGGCGGGTACCGCGCCGGCGATGGCGGCGCGCGCGAGCTCGCCGACGTGGCCGTACACGGCGCGGATGAACGTGTCGCGGTCGGTGAAGCTCTCGTAGAAGTACCGCTCGGTGAGTCCCGCCGTGCGGCAGACCGCCCGGACGGTGACCGACGGAGCTTTCGGGTCTCCCAGCATCTCGATCCCTGCGTCGAGCAGGGCGTGATAACGCTGGTACTGCCTGTCCGCGAGGGATTGACTACGCATGTTGTCAATCTTAAGCTGACAACATGCGTAGTCAGAATGAGCCGCTCGGACCTGACTCACTCACCTGGAAGTACTTCGGAGACTGGCGGGGGCTGCTGCAAGGCGTCTGGGCCGGGTCGATGCAGAACATGCACCCGGGTCTCGGGGCAGGCGTCGAGCAACACTCCACATTCTTCGACGAACGGTGGGAGCGGCTCTACCGATCGCTCTATCCCATCGGCGGAGTGGTGTTCGACGGCGACCGGGCAGAACAGACTGCGCTGCAGGTGCGCGGTTACCACACCGACATCAAGGGCATCGACTCGCAGGGCAGGCGATACCACGCGCTCGACCCGGAGACGTTCTACTGGGCGCACGCGACGTTCTTCATGGGCACCGTCCTGACGGCCCAGCATTTCATGGGCGGGGTCACCGAGGACCAGAAGCGTCAGCTCTTCACCGAGCACATCCAGTGGTACCGGTTGTACGGCATGAGCATGAAACCGGTGCCGAAAACGTGGGAGGACTTTCAGCTCTACTGGAAACGGATGTGCACCGAGGTCCTCGAGGACAACAGGGCAACCCGCGGAGTGCTCGATCTGTCGAAGATCGAACAGCCGCCCCGTGCGACCTGGATTCCCGACGCAGTGTGGGCGGTCATGCGGGTGCCGATAGCACGTGGAGCCGTGTGGATGACGGTAGGAATGTACGACGAGCCGGTGCGTCGGCTGTTGGGCTACACGTGGAACGACCGTGACGAGAAGTTGTTCGAGTTGGTGGGGCGGGGAGTGAATGCGGCGTTCTCGCTGGTTCCGCGCAGGCGCCGCATGCATCCGCGGGCCAGGGCCGGATGGGACCGGGCAACCGGGCGGATCGCGCCGGACAGTCCGCTGGTGCAGACTCCGGCGCGCAACCTACCGCCGGCCGGCGCCGCGGGCGATCCGAGGCACTACCACGGTTAGCCCTCCCACCAGGGGCGCAGGGGTACGTCCGCAGCGCCCTTCGGTCCGAGCTTCACGCCCAGGACCTGATGCAGCTGAACGACATTGCGCTCGAAGCCCAGGCGTGAGCCGGCCATGTACAGGCCCCATACGCGTGCGGTTCCCTCGCCGGCTTCGGCGACGCAGGCATCCCAGTTGTCCACCAGGTTCTTGCACCACGCCTTCAGGGTCAGCGCGTAGTGCTCACGTAGGTTCTCCTCGTGCCGGACCTCGAGGCCCACGTCCTGCATTTCGGTGATGATGCGGCCGGAGCCGGTCAGTTCACCGTCGGGGAAGACGTATCGGTCGATGAAGGATCCGGCGCGGGCGTGACTCCGGTTGTCCGGGCGGGTGATGCAGTGGTTCAACACCCGGCCGCCGACGCGCAGTTTCGACTTGATCGCTTCGAAGTACGCCGGGTAGTTCTGCACGCCGATGTGTTCGGTCAGGCCGATCGAGGACACCGCGTCGAAGTTCGACTCCGGAATGTCGCGGTAGTCGGAGAAGCGAACCTCCGCGAGGTCGGACAGTCCTTCGTCGGCGATGGCCTTCTGGGCCCACGCCGCCTGTTCCTTCGACAGCGTCGCGCCGATGGTCTTGACGCCCCGGCGTGCGGCGTATCGCACCATTCCGCCCCAGCCGCACCCGATGTCGAGCAGCCGGTCGCCTTCCTTCAAGCCGAGCTTCTCGAACACGAGTCGGTACTTGTTCTCCTGCGCGGCCTCGAGCGAATCGTCCTCCGAGGTGTACGCGGCGCAGGTGTACGTCATCGACGGCCCGAGGACGTACTCGTAGAACGTGTTCGACACGTCGTAGTGGTGGGAGATCGAGTCGGCGTCGCGCGTCTTCGAGTGGCGAAGGCCTTCGGCGATTCGACGCCACCGCGGCACCACTTCCTGCGGAGGAGGTGCGATGGGTCGCAACAGATCCCAGCCGAGCGAGCGAGTGATCGACGCCAGGGTCAGCGCGCCGGGGCGCCGGAAATGCAGTTCGTCGCCCATGACGCGGAGGATGTCGTACGGGTCTCCGGGATGGACGCCGACGGCTTCGAGGTCACCGGAGACGTAGGCGCGTGCCATTCCGAGGTCGCCGGGAGCTGTTGCCAGGTAGGTGGTTCCGCGGGGACTCTTGAGGTTGAGGCCGAGGGTCGCGTCCTCGGGGCCTGCGGCGCTTCCGTCGTACGCGGTGAAGCGCAGTGGGATGTTTCCGTCGGACAGAAGCTCGAGGATCTGAGAGATGGTGAGCTTGTTCGCTCGGTGCGCGTCCTGCGCCGTGGGTTCCTTGAACGTTGTCATTTTCCTTGCACCGCCTTCGAATACAGATCCAGCAATCGGGAATCGGGGTCGTATCGTTTCTTCAGTTCTGCGAGCCTCTCGCCGCCGTAGAGCTCGGAGAACTCGGCTTCGGAGTAGAACGCATCGGAGTAGAGCGACTTGTGGCCGTCGAAATCGGTGACCTTCTTCTCGATGGCGCGGTTGGCCGCACCGTCGGGCTCACCGGGGACGATGGGGACCGAGGACCAGAAGCCGACGTTGACGTAGGTTCGTTTCGGTTCGAGGGGGTAGAGGGGCCACGGGCGCGCAGCGTCGGCGCCGGGAGGGGCCGGCTCGCGAAGTCGCAACGGGCACAACCACAGTGGCTCGATGGGGATTTCCTTCAGGAACCACCGCAGGAACGAGGCCGTGTTCTCGATCGGGACCTCGATGTCCTGAACCACCCGTTCGCGCGGCGGGTTTCCCTTGCGGGCTTCGAGTCGATCGGCGATGTCGTACTTACGGTCGAGCGCGATCAATTTCCAGTAGAAGCTGGACCGGCGGTACTTCTTGGGCCAGAAACGCCTGATCCTGGGGTTCTGAGTTCCGAACGCACGGGAGCACCAGAACCAGTCGGTGTCCCAACGCCACAGGTAATCGGCGATGGTCAGGCGGTCTGTGGTCTTCTGCTGTATCGAACGGTAGTAGATCTCGGACCCGGCGTGGTACTCGCTGACCGGACCGGGAGCGGAAGTCTGGACGCCGAGGGTCAGGTAACTTTCCTCCGGCGTGAACACGACGCCGTCGAGGTACTGCACTCCGATGCCCTCGTAGGAGCGGTCCCGCACGATGTCGTCCATCGTGGCCTGCATGACGTCGAGGTCGTGGAAACGGAGGTGGCGCAACTCCACGTACGGCAGCACGGGCTCGAGCTGGATCTTCAGGCGGGTCGAGTATCCGAGCGTTCCGTAGGAGTTGGGGAAACCCCAGAACAGGTCGGAATTCTCGCCGTCGGGAGTGGCGGTGACGACGGTCCCGCTGCCGGTGAGGATGTCGATCTGCAGGACCGATTCGTGAGGCAGCCCGTTACGGAACGACGTGCTCTCGATGCCGAGGCCGGTGACCGCGCCACCGAGGGTGATGGTCTTGAGCTGCGGTACGACGAACGGTGCCAGACCGTACGGAAGCGTCGCGGCGACGAGGTCCTCGTACGTGCACATTCCGGCGACGTCGGCCGTCCGGTCCTGTGGGTTGACCGTGATGACGCTCGTCAGGCCCGATACGTCGAGGCCGGGGGCCGTCGATGCCGCGCGGGCGCGGAAGAGGTTCGAGGTCTTCTTCGCCAGGCGCACGGTTGCGGAAGCGGGGATGGCGCGGTAACTCTCGAGCAGCAGTTCCACGCCGGCACGATGTGCGGCGAATCCGCTTTCTCGCGGGGCGGGCCTACGTCGGGGAAGAGCAATCGCAGATGGCACATGAAGACGCTATATCCAGGTGTGCCGCGGAGCCACCGAGTATGCGGCCTCGACTGCGAAATTTCACGTAAATGTTGTCGTCGAACGAGGCATTACGGACAAATGTATGCAGCATGCATGTCGTTTGTGCAGCTAAATAAATCCCGGTGAACCCTGTCACACACCCTGACATCCTGTTCCCGTCCGGGTCATCGGGAAGGGCAGGATGGAGCGCCAGGACTCACAATTCGCGTCGACCCGAGGAGACACCACGTGGCACAGGTAAGCGCCAGCAGTTCCATCACCATCGCTCAGGCACCCGAGCAGGTGTTGGCGGCACTCGTCGACTACGAGACGGTACGCCCGCGGATCCTCCCCGAGCAGTACCTCGACTACACCGTCGTCGAGGGCGGTCAGGGCAACGGCACCATCGCGCAGTGGACACTGCAGGCCACCTCGAAGCGGTCGCGCAACGTGAAGGCGACCGTCGCGGTCGACGGCTCCACCATCGTCGAACGCGACGCCAACTCCTCGATGGTCACCACCTGGACCGTTGCCCCGTCGGGAGCTGGCAGCGAGGTCACCACCACGACCGAGTGGAAAGGCGCCGGTGGTATCGGTGGCTTCTTCGAGAAGACCTTCGCGCCGCTCGGTCTGAAGAAGATCCAGGCACAGACTTTGGCCAATCTCGAGCGCGAGGTCCGCTAGTAGGTCGAGAACCGCGGGTGGTCGATGACGACCGATGCGCCCATGATGAGGGCGCGCATCGACCACTCGTAGTTCGAGTCGTCGTCACGCTTCTTTCCGTCGATGGTGCGCGGAATCAGCTTCAGATCCGACCTCGCGAGGACTGCCGCGTCGTCCTCCCGCTCACGTCCCTCGACGTGCACCATCTCCGACAACGCCACCGCGTGCTCCGCGACCACCGTCACGATGAAGTTCGCTTGCTTGGGCGTCAGCTCGTACAACGTCGAGTACTCCATCTGCACCTCGTCGATCCGCGCCAGCGCGCCCGGCGACGACGTCCCGATGTCGAGGAGATACCGAGCGATACCTGGATTACGGTGGACCAGGGAGCGCAAACGCAGGCTGAGGTCCATCAGCGATTCCTCGAGCGTGGCGTCCGCGTCAGGGATGGGGAACTCCCATCGAGCGAGGATCTCTTCCGCCACCGCGGTTCTGAGTGCATCCAGGCTGTCGATGTTGTTGTACACGGCGACGATGCTGACACCCAATTCTTCCGCCAATGCCTTGACCGTCAGGTTCGGCAACGTCAGCGAGATGCCCGTCTCGATCAATTTTTCGAGGGTCACGCGGCGACGGCTGGGTCGAGACTCTTGCATATCTGCAGCTTAAGGCGTGTTCACGTGTCGACAGGGGCCGACGTGTGGCAAACTTCGAGCAAAGTTTAGCCTTACTCAAGTCACGGTCGGGGTGAAGGGAGCGGGCTGTGGAGTATCCGCACGGCGTCATCGACGCCGCGGTGCCGACGATGCACACGTTGGCGATCGGCAGGCCACGACCAGGCACGATGCGAATGACGTCGCTTCTGTCGGCCGGGAGCTACCAGCGTGATTGGGACGAGGACGCGATAGCCGAACAGTTGCGATTCCCCGGCGTCGACGAGCGGGATTTTCGTGTCCGACGGTTCGACGCGGCGCACGGCATCGTCGACATCGAGTACACGCCGTCGCACGAGAGCACGATGATGTCGCGGTGGCTGGATTCGGTCGAGGTCGGCACGCGCACGCGAATCGCGCCGATAGGCGCTGGATTCGGACCTCGTTTCGGCGACGGACGACGTGTGCACATGTTCGTCGACGAACCGTCCATCCCCGCCGCCCGCGCCGTTCTTCGCTCGTGGCCCGCAGGAACGCTCGGCACGCTGTGGGTGGACACCCCTCGGCCGGAGGATGTCGCCGACCTGCCCGACGTGGACGGTGTCAGCGTGATGAGTTTCCACACCGAACTCGGATTCGACCCGCTGGTCACCGCCGCGAGGCGGATGAGGCTGGACAGCTCGGTCACGGTGTGGGGAACCGGCGAGTCCGGTCGGATGGACGAGATCCGAGCCGCGTGTCTGGCCGCTGGGCTGGCGGACGATCACGTCCGCGTGTTCGGCTACTACTCTCGTAGGTGACGTACCCGAACCGAGAGGACATCACTGTGCAACCCGGTGAGCAGCCAGACATCGCCTCGATCATGCAGCAGGCCCAGCAGATGCAGCAGCAGTTGATGGCGGCCCAGGCGGAGATCGCCGACGCAGAAGTGACCGGTCAGGCGGGCGGCGGGCTCGTCACCGCGACGGTGAAGGGAACCGGCGAACTCGTCGGCTTGGTGATCGACCCCAAGATCGTCGACCCGGAGGACGTCGAAACGCTGCAGGACCTCGTCATCGGAGCCATCGCCGACGCGTCGAAGTCGGCGTCCGCGGTCGCAGCGGAGAAGCTCGGCCCTCTGGCGGGTGGCCTCGGCGGTGGGTCGCTCGGCCTACCTGGATTCTGAGGTGTACGAAGGTCCTGTACAGGATCTGATCGACGAGCTCGGCAAAATGCCCGGCGTCGGGCCGAAGAGCGCTCAGCGGATAGCTTTTCACCTCCTCGGCGTCGAACCGCCCGAGGTGGACCGGCTGATCAAAGCGTTGGCGCGTGTTCGTGACGGGGTTCAGTTCTGCACCGTGTGCGGCACCGTCTCGGACAAGGAACTGTGTCGTATCTGTGCCGACCCGCGGCGGGATCGGTCGATTATCTGCGTCGTCGAAGAGCCGAAAGACGTTCAGGCCGTGGAGCGTACGCGCGAATTCAAGGGCCGATACCATGTCCTCGGCGGTGCGCTCGATCCACTCAACGGCATCGGTCCGGACCAGCTCAGGATCCGAGAACTTCTGGTGCGCATCGGAAATCAGGACGACGGCGTGGACGTCTCCGAGGTGATCATCGCCACCGACCCCAACACCGAAGGGGAGGCGACGGCGACCTACCTGGCGCGCATGATGCGCGATTTCCCCGGTCTGGCCATCAGCCGGCTGGCCTCGGGTCTCCCCATGGGTGGGGACCTGGAATTCGCCGACGAATTGACTCTGGGCAGGGCGCTGACCGGTAGGAGGTCGCTCCGCGACACGTGAGTGGAGCGGAGCCTGCGCGTCACTCCGCAGGCTCCGTTCTGCTCACGTGCGGCGGAGCCGCTCCCGACGCAACTGTGTGACCTCCGCCAGATCGAGGGGGGCCAGGATGGTCCCGGTCGCCCGCTCGAGCAGGTAATCGGCCAGTTGGGGGTTTCGGGCGAGGACCGGACCGTGCATGTAGGTCCCGATCACGGACCCCTGTACGACGCCTTCGCGGCCGTCGCCGACGCCGTTGCCGACGCCGTGGGTGACCGTCGCCAGTGGACTTGCATCGGGTCCCAGAGTTGTTCCACCACGGTGGTTTTCGAATCCGGAGAGCTTCTCGGTGAGACCGGTGACGACGGGTTCGGTGATGACTTCACCGATGGATCGTGTTTCCTGGGGTGCCGTCGTGACGTCGAACAGGGATATGCCGTCGACCTTTTCGCCGGACGAGGTCTCGTACCAGTGACCGAGTACCTGGATGGCGGCGCAGATCGCGAGCACCGGGACCCCGCGCGCCGCGGCGTTCTGCAGGCCGGGGTACTGCGTCAAATGCCGCGTCGCGAGGCGCTGAGCGGAATCCTCGGCGCCGCCCAGGGTGTAGACGTCCAGCGACTCGGGAACGGGATCGCCCAGGGTGACCTGGACGATCTCGGCGTCGATGTCCCGCATCCTGAGCCGTTGCCGCAGGATCAAAGCGTTTCCGTTGTCGCCGTACGTCCCCATGACATCGGGGAGTACCAGGCCTATGCGGACGGTGGATTCAGACATTGCCGTGCTCCCGTGCGAGTGCGCGCCCGAGGTCGCGGAACGCG
The DNA here is from genome assembly GCF_002258225.1 of Rhodococcus sp. RS1C4. Classification (NCBI taxonomy): domain Bacteria; kingdom Bacillati; phylum Actinomycetota; class Actinomycetes; order Mycobacteriales; family Nocardiaceae; genus Rhodococcus; species Rhodococcus sp. RS1C4. The sequence continues at coordinate 161,022 of NZ_NOXZ01000023.1, forward strand.
GTGTAGTTGGCCAGCACCTCGACTCGCCCTGGTGGGCAGGATGCGATGGCCTTCAGCGGATCTGCGACGGTGGTGTGCTTCGACCCCGCGTACAGCAGGCGCACGCCGAGATCGGTTGCGCGCTCGCCCGATGCGACGACGGCAACGTTCTCGAAGTGTTCGAACCGCACGTCCCACAGCCAGGACAGGTCCTCGCCGTCCGGAACCTGCCCGTTGACGGCGATGACGAGTCCGTCGACGGTCGGGTCGATCATCGACAGTGCCTCCTGCCAGCCTGCTGGGTTCTTCGCGAGAAGCATTCGGACGGAATGAGATCCGTACTGGACCGTGGAGTAGCGACCGGCCACTTCGTCGACTCCCGACGCGGCGGCCACTGCGTCCTGGGGATCCGCGCCCAGCGTCACTGCTGCAGCGACGGCCTGAGCTGCGTTGCCTCGGTTGGCTTTTCCGGGGAGGGACAACGACATCGGTACGACGAGGCCGTCGGGGCCGTACAGGTTGTTCTCGTCGAGCCACCAATCCGGTGTGGGTCGGGCGAAGTCGCTTCCGGTCGAGTACCAGTGTTCGCCGTCTCGGATGATCGGTTCTCCGGTGCGGGGCCACGACACCGAGTCGCCCGCCCAGCCGCCTCCGGCGGCGACCCACACGACGTTCGGGGCGTCGAACGCAGCCGAAGTGACCAACACGTCGTCGCAGTTGGCGATCACGACGGTTTCCGGGTGTCGTGTGAGACCCGCACGCAGTTTGCGTTCGATCATGTTGATCTCGCCGACGCGATCGAGTTGGTCGCGGCTGAGATTGAGAAGTACCACCGCGGCGGGGGATACGGCGTCGCAGACGTGCGGGACGTGCAGTTCGTCCACCTCGAGGGCTGCGAGCGGGGCATCGAAATGTGCGTGCAGTGCAGCGACGATTCCTGCGTCCATGTTGGCGCCGTCGGCTTGAGTCGCCACGTCGCCGAGCGTCCCCAGCGCGGCGGCGGTCATCCGCGTCGTCGTCGATTTTCCGTTCGTTCCCGTGACGACGACGGTGCGACGCCCGGACCCGAGTCCGGTCAGAATGTCCGGGTCGATCTTGAGGGCGACGAGCCCGCCGATCATCGACCCTTTGCCGCGTCCTGCCTTGCGTGACGCCCACGTTGCAGCCTCGGCTGCCCGGAGTGCCAGCCGGCCGCGCGCTCCGATAGCCGCTCTGCGCTCGTCTGCTCGAACCATGCGCCGAGTCTGGCACAAACCTGCCGGTGGATTCTCGTCGGCGTCGACGGTGGCGCGGCCCCCTCGGCGCGGCTGTGAGGCCCACCACGCCTCACACGCGTAAGGGTTCCACGGTGGTCGCGGCGGTCCGTGTCCTTCGCTTGGTCGACATTCCGCCGAGGCACCCGGCGATGACGACCGCTGCTCCCACCATCGACAGGACGCTGGGGGTCTCGTCGAGGAAGATCCAGGCGCCCGCGATGCCGACGACGGGGACCATCAGTGAGAACGGTGCGACGACGCCTGCAGGGTGGCGGCTGATCAGGACCGTCCACAATCCGGATCCGGCGATCGTCCCCAGCAGCACGATGTAGGCGAGTCCGGCGAGCGCAGGCCAACCGTCCCAGCTGAACGCGGTGGCGAGAGCGTGCCATCCGGTGGTCGGTCCTTCGACCACGGTGGAGAGGGCGAGCATCGGGATCGGTGGAACGACGCACATCCACAGCATCGAGCGCATCGGTTCTTCCCCGCGGGCGAGGCGGTTGCCGAGGTTGCCGAACGCCCATCCGAGCCCGGCGAGAAGAGTGAGTACGACGGGTATCAGGGATGCCGCTTGGGCGCGGTCGTACCCGATGAGGCACATTCCGGCGACGGCGACGGTGATGCCCAGAATCTGACGCCTGCTGACCTTCTCGCGCAACAGCAGAGCACCGAGGATGATCGTGAACGGTGCGGAGGACTGCAGCACCAGGGAGGCAAGGCCTGTCGGCATTCCGGCGTTCATCGCGGCGAACAGGAACGCGAACTGAAGGAAGCCGAACCCGAATCCGTAGAGCAGGAGCCACTTCACGGGGACGTCCGGGCGGCGGACGAACAGGATCACCGGTACGGCGATGACCAGGAACCGGAGTGCAGCGAAGAAGAACGGTGGGAAATGGTCGAGGCCGACGCGGATGGCGAGAAAGTTCAAGCCCCAGAGCACGGCCACGGTCACTCCGAGGAGGCGGTCACGAGTGGGCACGGGTCTATGGTGGCGGAGTTCAATGCATCAGCACAATCGAATTATTCAGCACTAACAGTTAAGATTCCCTACATGAACGTGGAGCGGTTGCGGATACTCCGGGAGTTCGCCGATCGAGGGACGGCCGGGGCAGTGGCCGACGCCCTGTCGATGACCCCGTCCGCGGTGTCGCAGCAACTGAAAATCCTTGCTCGCGAGGCCGGTGTGCCGCTCCTCGAACCCGACGGTCGACGCCTCCGACTCACGGATGCGGGTGCCGCATTGGTTCTGCGGGCCGACGAGGTGCTCGGCGCACTGGACCGGGCGAGCGCGGAGATGGCGTCGTACGGTGCATCGCCGCGGGGACGCGTGCGCGTGGCGTTGTTTCCGTCGGGCGCGGGTCTGCTGCTGCCGGGTGTGCTGAATCGGTTGCACGACAGCGGAACACAGGTCGATGCACGCGACGAGGACGTTCCTGCATCGTCGGTGCCTGCGCTGCTGGCCGACTACGACGTCGTACTGACCCATCGCGACGACAGTGCACCCGCCACGGCCGCGCCCCGCCTCGAAGTGCGAACGCTGATGCGAGAGCCCATCGATCTACTTCTACCCCTGACGCACCGATTGGCCTCCGAGGAGTCCGTCGACGTGCGCCGGCTCGTGGACGAGGAGTGGATCAGCGTCCGCGACGGGTTCCCGGTGGACGACGTGTTGCTGTCGGTCGCCGCTGCCACGGGCGTTCGGCCACGAGTGATTCAGCGCATCAACGACTTCCGAGTCACCGAGGAACTCGTTGCCCGAGGCCACGGAGTCGCACTGATGCCTCGCTATGCCGTCGGGCACCCGGGTGTGATCACCCGACCGCTGGCAGGTGTGCGTGCGGGCAGGATCTACGAACTCGCGACGAGGCCGAATGCGACGACGCTGCCGGCCATCGCCGCGACAGTGGATGCATTCGAGAAAGAAGCCGCCGCTGTGAGTAGAAACGTATAGCAGGGGCGGCAGGAGCGGAGCGACCCGAAAGCAGGCGAACGCTCACGTGAGGGCTTTGGCTTTGAGCTGCGCGAATTCCTCCTCGGTGATGGTGCCGGCATCCAGGAGTTCCTTCGCGTGCGCGATTTCCTCGGCAGAGGTGCGCCCCGCGACCTGCTTGATGTACTGCTCCTGCTCGTCCTTGGCGTGCTGGAGGGCCCGCACCTGACGCTTGGTCATGTCGCCGCCCTTGACGATGATGTAGACGAGAGCGGTCAGGAACGGCGCGATGATGAGGAACAGCACCCACGCAGCCTTGGCCCATCCGGAGCTCTTGTGGTCGCGGAACAGGTCGCCGATGATCGAGAACAGCACCATCAGGTAGGCGACGAAGGCAAAGCTGACGACGATCAACCACAGAAAATCCCAGAAGGAATCCACGATTCGGTGCTCCATTCGGCAGAAGGTCCCCGAATGGTCTCAGGCAGCACCGAACAAGATCATCATCCTCAGCGGGTGAATTGGTCCCGTTCCGCTCCAGCTCACCTGCATCGGCAGGTACAGATGGAGTCATCGGAGCCGGGGGTGGTGGGAAACCACGAGAGCCCCTGCTCCGCCCGAACGGCGGAACAGGGGCCCTCGTGGGTAACAGATGCCGGGTCAGCCGGTGAGCGACGGTGCCGCCAGGCTGGAGCGCACTTCATCGGCGAAATGGCAGGCGGATCGGGATCCGTTGTCACGGGTCTCGAGTGCCGGTTCGTCTGTCGTGCAGATCTTTCGTGCGTGCGGGCATCGCGATGCGAACGCGCACCCCGCGGGCGGGTGTGCGGGATCGGGTGCGTCACCGTCGAGGACCGTTTTCGGGCGGGCACGTTGGATCGCGGGATCGGGTACAGGAATCGCCGAGAGCAACGCGTAGGTGTACGGATGTCGTGGTGACTCGTACACCTGTGCGGCGGTACCGATCTCGACGATTCGGCCCAGATACATCACGGCGATTCGGTCGCTGATGTGGCGGACCACGCCGAGGTTGTGCGAGATGAACAGGCAGGTCAGTTCGAATTCCTTGGTGAGGTGCACGAGCAGGTTGATCACCTCGGACTGCGTGGACACGTCCAGCGCCGACACTGCCTCGTCCGCGACGATGATCTTGGGGTCGAGCGCGAGCGCGCGGGCGATCGCGACGCGTTGCCTCTGGCCGCCGGACATCTCGCCCGGATAGCGAGCGGCGAACTCGGTTCGGAGGCCGACCTTGGTCAGCAACGACGCGACGCGGTCCTCGTAGTCGGACCGGCTGCGCCGATCGAAGATGCGCATGGGCTCCGCGATCGCATTGCCGACGGTCTTGGTCGGGTCCAGCGACGCATACGGGTCCTGGAAGATCATCTGCAGTTCTCGACGCTTGCGACGTAGTGCTCCGCGTCGGAGGTCGAGAAGGTTCTCACCCTGGTAGAGCACTTCGCCCTGTTCGGGTTCTTCCAAGCGCAGGATCGACCTACCGAGTGTGGATTTGCCGGATCCCGATTCGCCGACGATGCCGAGTGTCTCACCGGTCCGAACGCTGACGCTGATGTTGCGCACGGCCTGGACCGTCTCGCGTGGCCGGCCGAAGACGTCCCGCGAACGAACGAACGACTTGGACAGGTTTCGCACGTCCAGGAGGACCTGCTTCTCGGGTGCGGTCATCGGATCTCCTCCAGATCGCCGGGGTCGATGGCGGTGGCCGCCGGGACGGCTTCGATAGGAAGTGCAGGCAGGAGGTCTCCGATCTCGCCGTCGACGACCCGCACGCACCGTGTGCTTCTTCCGTCGCGGATCTCGATCGACTCCGGATGCTTGCTGTCGCATGTTCCTGCCCGAGAATGGCTGCAGCGAGGAGCGAAGCGGCATCCGACGGGCATGTTCTCCGGGCGCGGCACCATGCCGGGAATGGCAACGAGGTCGTCGCCGGGTTTGATTCGCTGCGGCAGAGACGCCAACAGTCCCGCGGTGTAGGGATGCAGTGGTTCGTCGAACACGTCGTCCGCGTGACCGGTTTCCACGGGTTCACCCGCGTACATCACGGTCACCTCGTCGCAGAAGTCCGCCACCACGCCGAGGTCGTGCGTGACCAACAGCACCGCTGTACCGAGGTCGGCCTGCAGCCGTCGGAGAAGCTGGAGTACGCCGGCCTGGACCGTGACGTCCAGCGCCGTCGTCGGCTCGTCGGCGATCAGGAGTTTGGGATCGCAGGCGATGGACATCGCGATCATGGCCCGTTGACGCATGCCGCCGCTGAAGCTGTGCGGATAGTCCTTCGCACGGCGTGCGGCAGCGGGGATGCCGACGAGGTCCAGAACCTCGACTGCTCGTGCCCATGCCTGTTTGCGTGATCTGCCCATGTGCGCGCGCACTGTCTCGGCGATCTGCTCGCCGACGGTGAAGACGGGGTTGAGGCTCGTCATCGGCTCCTGGAAGATCATCGCGATCTCGCGGCCCCTGATACGGCGCATCTGAGATTCGGTCTTGCCCAGCAGGTCGGTACCGTCGAATTCGATTTTTCCGCCGGTGATCCGGCTGTTGTGCTTGGGGAGCAGTCCGAGCACCGACAACGCGGTGACCGTCTTGCCGGAGCCTGATTCGCCGACGAGCGCCCGCGTACCGCCCGGCTCCAGATCGAGCTGAGCTCCGGTGACGACGGGCGTCCACCCGGAGTCCGTTCTGAACTCCACCTGGAGGTCTCGGATGCTGAGCAACCCGTGGCCGGTCCGTTCGGGCTTTCGTAGCGTGTGGGAAGAGGTCATGACTTCCTCCGTTCCTGGCCGACGGCATCGCGGATCCCGTCGCCGAGCATGTTCAGGGACAAGATGGTGAGCATGATCGCGAGACCGGGGGGAACAACCATCCATGGGCTTTGAAAGCGGTTGTCGAATGCGCTACGCAGCATGGAACCCCAACTTGCAGTCGGCGGTTGAACGCCGAGGCCGAGGAAGCTCAGGCCGGCTTCCGCGAGCAACGCCAGCGAGAGCATCAGCGTGATCTGAACCAGCAGCGGGCTCCTGACGTTCGGCAGTACGTGCATCAGAACCGTTCGAGGAGTGGAACATCCGACGACCTTGCTCGCCTCGATGTAGGTTTCTTCGCGTACGTTGATGGTGGAACCACGCACCACACGGAACAGTCGGGGCGCCGATGCGGCGCCGACCGCGAGCATCGCGTTGACCAGGCCTGGACCGAAGATGGCAATGATGGCCAGTGCGAGGACCAGTGCGGGAAGAGCGATGAGCGCGTCGGCGATGCGGCCGGTGATCCAATCGAACTTTCCGCCGAGGTAGCCCGCGAGCAGCCCGAGGGGCAGGCCGGTGGCGGCGGCGAACCCGACGGCGATGAGCGGAGCGACCAGCGAGATCTGGGTTGCGTAGATGAGCCGACTCAAGGTGTCGCGTCCCAATTGATCCGTCCCGAGAATGTGACCGTCGGAGAACAGCGGCAGGAATGCCGAAGCCAACTTCTGATAAGCCGGGTCGTACGGGGCGATCCACGGCGCTGCCACGGCGATCACACCGAGAAGGCCGAGGAACGTCAGGCAGACGACGTTCGTACGCGAACGCAGGATTCGACGGACGAAGATCCTGCCCGGCGACGGGGGTGCGGGCCTCGATTTCGTGCCGGCCGACGAACCGAGACGCCGTCGTGCACCGCTCAGGGGCGCGGAGAGTGGTGTGCTCGTCATGATTGCCTGGCTTTCGGGTTGAAGTACGCGTACGAGATGTCGACGGCGAGGTTGATGACGAGCACGAACAGGGTGATCACGACGACGAACGCTTGGATCACCGGGAAGTCGCGCTCGAGAATGGCCTTCAGTGCCACTGATCCGAGGCCGGGCATCCCGAACACCTGCTCGATGATGACGGCGCCTCCGATGAGCGCGGCCGCCTGAAGCCCGAACACGGTGACGACAGGAACCGCAGCGTTCTTGGACGTGTGCTTGACGATGACCTTCCACCTGGGCAGCCCTTTGGCCGTGGCGGTACGGATGTAGTCCCGTTCGAGCACATCGATGACGCCGGCGCGGGCCTGTCGTGCGATCTCCGCGGCGGTGACGGTTCCCAAGGCGAACGCCGGCAGCGCGAGGTGGGAGAACCATGCCACCACACCTTCGCTGAGCGGTGCGTATCCGGTCGCGGGGAAGAGTCGCAACTGCAGGGAGAAGAAAGTGACGAACAGAAGGCCGAGCCAGAAGCTGGGCATGGAGATTCCCAACGTCGTCAGTCCGGTCAGCGTGCGGTCGATCCACGTCCCTCGGCGCAACCCCGCCATGACACCCGCGAGTACACCGACGACCAGCGACCAGGACAGGGCGACGAACGCGAGAGACAGCGTCACGGGCAGTGCTTCGAGTATCGCGTCGATGTTCTTGTGGCTGCTCAGCAGTGACGTTCCGAAGTCGCCGGACATCAGGTTGCCGACCCAGCTGAAGTACTGCACCACGATGTTCTGGTCGAGGCCGAGTTGAGCTCTGGTCTCGGCGATCTGTTCTGCCGTGGCGTTCTCGCCCGCCGCGACCACTGCGGCGTCGCCGGGAATGAGGTGAATCATCGAGAAGCTCAGAACGGTCACGAGAATCAGCACGGGAATGGCGGCGAGTAGTCGTTTGATCATGAATATCAACACAATTGGAACACCTCGTTCGGATCGAAGGTGGATGTCACTTGCTTACGTCCAAGGTCCGCAGACCGGTGCCACCGGTCTTGTAGAACACGTAGTTTCCGATGTTGCCCTGGCTGGCGACCGATGCCACCGAGTGGCAGAGAACGATCTGCGCCGGCCCCATGTCGAATGCCTCGGCAAGAAGGTCTTCGTATGCGGATTTGCGCTCGTCGACGTCGGTGGAGCGGGCCGTTGCGTCGTACAGCTCGGCCATCCGGTCGGTAGTGAGCCTGCCGGGATTGTCACCGCCACCGGGGAGGTACGCCGACTGTGCGTAGAGGCCGGGATCGGTCCCTCCGCCGTACTGGCCGACGAGTGCATCCGCCTCGCCCGTGACGAACCGGGCACGTGCCTGCGTCGCGTCCATCACCTCGATCCGCATGTCGATACCGACATCGGCCAGATTCTGCTGGACCACCTGGGCGTTGTTCTGGTAGATGGACAAGCTCGGCACTGCTGCGGTGAAGGTGAATCCGTCGGGCAGTCCGGCGTCGTCGAGAAGAGCGCGGGCACGGTCGGGGTCGTAGGAGGACCAGCCGCTGTCGTCCAGTGCGTCGCTGTGCGCGAAGTATCCTTCGGGGTACGGCTGGGCGCCGGGAATGCAGTCACCGGAGTACAGAACTCGCGAGATGGCTGCGCGGTCGATCGCCAGATTCATCGCTTGTCGCACCTGTTTGTTGCCGAACTCGCTCCTGGCGGAGTTCAGGGAGATCCGGGCCATGCTGGTGCTCGCGCCCTCGGAGGTGAAGACCTGCAGTCCGCCGGCCTTCGCTTCCTCCTTCTGCGGGCCCACCACTCCTGTCATCGTGGACTCTCCCGCCTGGAGCGAGTTCATGCGAGTCGCGGTGTCGAGTTGGATGAGAAAGGTGAGCTTGCTGTACCGATAGGCGTCGTCGTCCCAGTAGTCGGGGCGACGCTCGAAGTGGTAAGCGGTACCGGGAATGCTGCTCGTCATCCTGAAAGCGCCTGCGCCGACCGGATTCTGATCCAGGTCGGTGTTTCCGAGCGCCGCGGGTGAGATGAGCATTCCGGGTCGTGACGCCAGAAGCGTCGGCAATGCTCCACCCGGGCCCACCAGGTCGAAGCGGACCGTCGAATCGTCGACCACATCGACGGATCCGATCGTCTTGTCGATCTGTCCCTTGATGGTGGTCTGGGGATCGTTCAGGATTCGGTCGATGTTGACCTTCACGGCTGCAGCATCTACCGGCGTACCGTCCGAGAATGTAGCTCCCGCACGCATTTTCAGGGTGAAAGTAGCGTTCTCCTCGTCCAACTCCCAACTCTCGGCCAGCATGGGTACCGGGTTGCCGTCGGTGTCGACGTCGGTGATCCGATCGTAGATGACGGCAAGTAACGGTAGGTCGTTTTCAGTAACTCCGCGATGCGGATCGAGACTGCTCGGGACGACGATCTGTCCGTACACGACGGTGGCGTCGCGGTCGAGCGCGTTCGCGTCGAATGTCCGCTGGTCGATACCGGCGCACGCCGTCGACACGGCGCACACGGTGAGGATCGCGAGGGCTCGACCGAGAATCGATCTGCGCGACATGTGGAACCTCCGTTTTTCGTAGAGGTGGCCATTCCCCCGGGCTGGGGAGGAAGTGTTCTCGGAAGTTCAGATCGACTGCGAGCCTGAGCTGCCGGGTACTTCGTCGATGTGCCACGCCCCGGGCTGCAGGGCGATTTCTAGAAGGATGTTCTAAAACCTATCCAGTGTCAAGGCTTGGCCCGATCGAGCGATTCGGTCTTGACAAACCGAGCATGGATACTTCAGGGTCGCACTAGATCGAAGTTCTAGAATGAGATTCGATCCTCCTACGAATCGTAGCTCCGAACTCCTGGAAGGGAAGTCAGGTCATGGTCGATTTCGCCCTGAACGAAGAAGAAGAATTGATGCGCAAGTCGGTGCGCGCATTCCTCGAGAAGGAGGTCATTCCGCTCGAGAGCGAAGTGCTGCGCAACGAGCGCGAAGGTAGGCCGGGCCTCGAGGACGGCGTCGTGAAGGAGCTACGCGCGAAGGCCAAGAAGTCGGGATTCTGGGGGATCAACACACCCGAGGAGTACGGCGGAGCGAACCTCGGACCGGTGATGAGCGCCATCATCGCTGCGGAGGCAGGCAGGACCTTCGTGCCGTTCTCGTTCGGTGGTTCCGCCGACAACATTCTGTACGGCGCGAACGACGATCAGAAGCAGCGGTATCTGATCCCGACGATCGAAGGTGAGCGGCGATCGTGTTTCGCGATAACCGAGCCAGGCGCCGGCTCCGATGCACGAAACATCAAGACCCGCGCGGTCAAGGACGGATCCGACTGGATCATCAACGGTGAGAAGATCTTCATCACCGGAGGTAACGAGGCCGACTTCGTCATGGTGTTCGCGGTGACCGACAAGGAGAAGGGCGCGAACGGGGGAGTCACGTGTTTCATCGTCGATCGCGACATGGGATGGACGTCCACTCCTATCCCCACGATGGGGCAGTGGGGACCGGCTGCATTGTCCTTCGTCGATGTGCGTGTGCCGGAATCGAACGTCCTCGGCGAGGTCGGCAAAGGATTCGACCTTGCGATGAGTTGGATCGGGCAGGGGCGGTACATGATCCCCGCCCGTGCCATCGGTTCGGCGGAACGGCTTCTCCAGATGGCGATCGAGCACTCGAAGAATCGAGTGTCGATGGGGCACCCGATCGCCGAGTACCAGGCAATCCAGTGGCAGATCGCAGACTCGCACGTCGAGATCGAATCCACGAAACTGCTCACGCTTCGCGCAGCGTGGGCGGTGGCGCAGGGCGTCGATGCACGGCATGTCTCGTCGGTCGCCAAACTTCACGGGTCGATCACCGCCAACAACGTCGTCGACCGAGTGCTGCAGATCCACGGCGGGATGGGATACACGAAGGAACTCCCCATCGAACGGTGGTATCGCGAACTGAGGTTGCTTCGAATCTTCGAAGGAACGGACGAGATTCAGCGCCGGACGATCGCGCGGAATCTCATCAAGGGATATGTCAATTCCGACGGCTTCGGGCACTGACGCCGGTGATGCTGGTAATCGAACGCCTCAGTCGAAGACAGGAACTCGTCACATGACCAACCCGACCATCGAAGGCATCGACCTGCGTGCGCTCTTCGAACCCCGATCCATTGCGCTGATCGGGGCGACGGACAAGTCGCCGTGGTCCCTCAACACCTTTCGAAACATCAAGGACAGCGAGTTCGAGGGGAACGTGTACCTCGTCAATCGCCGCAGCGCCGTCGTGCACGGCGAGAAGACCTACTCCGCGCTCGCAGAGTTGCCGGAGGTGGTCGACCTCGTCTTCGTCATGGTTCCCACGACGGTGGTGCTGCCGACGCTGCGCGACGCCGTCGACCAGGGCATCCGCGCGGCAGTGATCCTGACGTCGGGATTCGGCGAAACGGGTCAGGAAGGCAAGGCGCTCGAAGACGAGATAGTGGCGTTCTCGCGGGCGAGCGGGTTGACGGTGCTGGGTCCGAACGGGAACGGTTTCATCAACGCGGCCGAGGGAATCACTCCCTACGGTCTGCCCATCGGACGCCCGCTCCTGACCGGGTCCGTCGGGTTCGTCCTGCAGAGCGGTGCATTGGCCAGCTCGGTTCTACAGTTCGCGCAGACCAGGAACGTCGGCTTGAGCTTCCTGACCGCCATGGGCAACGAGTCGATGATGTCCGTGACCGACGTGATGGAGTACCTCGTCGACGATCCGGCCACCTCCGTCATCGCGTTGTTCCTGGAATCGGTACGGGATCCGGTCGAGTTCCGTCGGATAGCGCACCGGGCCCTGCACGCAGGCAAGCCCATCGTCGCACTGAAGATCGGCCGAAGCGCACTGGGCGCGCGGGCTGCACTCGCGCACACCGGGGCACTCGTCGGGGACAACTCCGTCATCGACGCCGCGTTCGAGCAGATGGGCGTCATTCGGGTCAGGTCGTTGGAAGATCTCATCCTCACGGCCGGTCTGATGGCAAGTCTCGGCGGTGGACTGCCCGGACCGCGAATGGGGGTCGTCACGCCCTCCGGTGGGGCCTCGGAAATAATCGCCGATCGCGCCGAGGACGAGGGACTGCAACTACCGACGTTCTCGGCCGACACCACTCACAGGCTGCACGAGATCGTGCCGGACTTCGCCACCGTGCAGAATCCGCTCGATGTGACCGGTTACGTCGTGATCGACCGGACGTTGATGCGCCGCTCGCTCGCGGTGGTCGCCGAGGACGACGACGTCGACTTCGCTGTTCTCCTGTCGGAACTGCCGCGAGTTCCCGGTCCGGACCCGGATGCGGCGTTGACCGCATACGGTGAGTCCGCGAAGAACATTCGCACCACGGCCGTGCCGACGGTCGTGCTCAGCACTGTTCTCACCGACGTCACGGATTACGGCCGGTCGGTGTCGAACTCCGTCGACTTTCCGCATGTGCTCGGCGGCATAGAACACGGTATGACTGCGCTGAGCAACGCTGTTCGCTGGGGAGCGTTGCATCGGGCGACGACGGCCGAGAACGCCGACGTGGCAGTCGATCCCGTGCCGCTGACGTTCGATCGTGAACCGACGGGAATGTGGACCGAGTATTCGGCAGGCAGACTCCTTGCCGAGCAGGGAGTTCCGGTGGTCCCGACGACGCTGGCGTCGACGGCGGAGGAGGCCGTGACCGCGGCAGCCGAGTTCGGTTATCCCGTCGTGCTCAAAGCCGTGGCCGACGGTCTGGGTCACAAGAGCGACATCGGCGGAGTGCGGCTGAACCTGCACGGTCCGGACGCGGTGCGCGACGCATTCGACTCGGTGACGTCGGCATTGACCGAACTGGGCTCCCGCGGCGTCGCAACCGTCGTCCAACCCCAACGCAGCATGGACGGAATCGAGATGCTCGTGGGTGTCGTCAGGGACCCGGTGTGGGGGTTGACGCTCGCCGTCGGATTGGGCGGCGTGTGGGTCGAAGTACTTGCGGACGCCGCGGTCAAGGTACTGCCGGTCACGGAGAACGACGTTCGTCAGGCCATCGAGGGCCTACGCGGAATCACCCTGCTGAAGGGTGCACGCGGCACGACCCCGGTCGACCTCGATGCGCTCGCTCGCACGGTCAAGACGGTCGCCGACGTCGCGGCCGGGCTCGGCGACCGACTGCAGGCGCTCGAGATCAATCCGCTGATGGTGAACGGTTCGCACTGCGAGGCGCTCGATGCACTCATCACCTGGACGGCGACAGACGACGAGAAGGACGAGGAGTTTCGATGACAGGGATCTGTGAAGGCAGAGTAGTGATCGTCACCGGGGCCGGACGTGGCATCGGCCGCGGGCATGCGCTCGAGTTCGCGCGTGAAGGGGCGACTGTCGTCGTCAACGACATCGGAGCCGAAGTCGACGGAACCGGCAGTGCGGACGGTCCGGCGGGCGACGTGGTCGAGATGATTCGAGCCGAGGGTGGTCGCGCCCGCGTCGACGGTTCCGACGTGTCGGACGAGGAAGGCGCTCGCCGGCTGATAACCGACACCATCGAGGAATACGGTGACCTCCACGTACTCGTCAACAATGCAGGCATCCTGCGAGATCGAATGTTGACCAACATGACTGCGGCGGAGTGGGACGACGTCATCCGGGTGCATCTGCGCGGAACGTTTCTGCCCCTCCACCATGCCGCGCAGTACTGGAAGCGCCAGTCCAAATCGGGCGCGGCAGTGGACGCTCGGGTGATCAACACCTCGTCGTCGTCCGGGATATACGGGAACGTCGGGCAGGGCAACTACGGGGCGGCCAAGGCCGGTATCGCCAGCTTGTCGATCATCGCTTCGATGGAGCTGGCCCGGTACGGCGTCACCGTCAATGCCATCGCACCCGCGGCGCTCACTCGCATGACCGAGAACCTCGGAGGAAATGCCCGACGCGAGAAGCCCGCACCCGGTGAATTCGATCCGTCCGCGGCGGACAACATCGCTCCCCTCGTCGTCTGGTTGGGCAGCGAGCAGTCGAGTGGCATCACCGGGCGAGTGTTCAACGTTCGAGGCGGCCACATCAGCGTCGCCGAAGGCTGGCATGCGGGACCGAGCGAGGACAAGGGCGCGAAGTGGCAACCAGGCGAACTCGGCGAGGTGATTCCTCGGTTGGTCGCCGAGGCCGCGCCGAACGCGGGCATGAACGGGTCGATACCCGAAGGAGTGCGCTGATGCCGCTCGACGAATCCCTTGTCGGCGTACCGAGCGATCCGGCACGGAGGACCTGGGGATCCAAGGATGCCCTCCTGTACGCGGTGGGCGTCGGCGCCGGGCAGGACCACACCCTGCACGAGCTGCCGTTCGTCACCGAGAACTCGGCCCAGGTCGACCAACGCGTGCTCCCCACGTTCGCGGTCCTGGCTACACAGGCCCCGTCCGGACGTAAGCTGGGGAACTTCGATCCCGCCATGCTGGTCCACGCCGAACAGTCGTTCCACATCGACGGGTTGCTACCGGTCGACGGGGACGTACAGGTCACCTCGCGGGTGGTATCCATGCAGGACAAGGGGAGTGGCGCGCTCGTCGTGGTCGAAGCAGATGCCGTCGACAGCGTGACGGGCGCCCCCGTCGCGTCCACTCGCTCGTCGATGTTCATCAGAGGCGAGACGGTCGGCGGTGGACGGGCCCCGAGTCCGGAGGTGGCGCCCATGCCGTCGGGTGCGCCCGACGCGAAGGTGACCTATGCGACGCGGCCGGAACAAGCGCTCGTCTACCGCCTTTCGGGCGATCGGAATCCGCTGCATTCCGATCCGTCGTTCGCGGCACGCGCCGGATTCGACCGGCCGATCCTGCACGGGTTGTGCACGTACGGAATCACCGGTCGTGCCCTGTTGCACGAACTCTGCGGATCCGATCCAGCCAGGCTGCGCTCGATGGAGGGCCGCTTCACCAAGCCGGTTCGCCCCGGTCAGGATCTGACGGTGTCGATCTGGAACACCGCCGACGGCACGCGCTTTCGAACCGAACTGTCGGACGGAACGGTCGTGATCGACCGGGGAACGGTAGTGGTCGCATGACTGCCGGAACCGACGCGGGCCCGACGCCGGCGCCCGCACCGGAACACGATGTCGGCGACGGCGCCGCATTCTTCGACGGCGACGAGGGACGGTACGTGCCGCGACCACATGCGCGTAGTCCCTGGTCGGAGAACCTCGTGCACGGACGACTCGTGTCGGGTCTGATGGCGAGGGAAGTGGAACGTTCGGATCTGGCCGGCCTGCATCCCGCGCGCATGACCACCGACCTGTTCCGGCCGATCCCGATGCAGCCGATAGACATCACCACCTCGGTCCGCCGATCGGGACGACGGGTGCGCATCGTCGAGGTGCTGGCGTCCGTGGACGGAACGCCGGTGGCGCTCGCCAGCGTGCAAGCGCTGCGGTCCGGAGGTGAGGCAGCCCAGGTGGCGTGGGTGCCGGAGCTGTACAAGGCACCGGCGCCCGACTTGCTGCCACCTCCCGAGCGTCGGGCACCACGGCACTTCGGTGAAGTTCGCCGAAGCGGCGACGGTGCACCCACACGGAAGTTCTCGTGGTTCCGCGAGACATGCCCGCTGCTGGAGGGTTCGGCGGATTCTCCGTTCGAGATCGCCGCGATGGCGGCGGACTGGGTCAGCCCGTTCACCAACATGGGTACCGACAGCCTGCAGTTCATCAATGCCGACGTGACGTTGTATCTCAGCCGCCTTCCGATCGGGCCGTGGATCGGTTTCGAGAACCTGGACCACAAGGCGGACAACGGTATAGCGGTGTCGGTGTGCGCTCTACACGACGTGCACGGCCGCATCGGCACGGCGGCATCGGCTGCAGTTCCTTACTGACCTCACGAACGTACGACGACCGAGAAAAGAGAAACCGATGACCAGTTCCACGGTCCATACTCGGCGCATCTCCGCACCCGCTGCGGCCGCGCGCCCCAAAATGGCGCCGAAACCGACGCCCGAGACCGCCCACTTCTGGGCGTGCGCCACCGAGGAACGACTCGTGGTGCAGCGCTGCTCGAAGTGCCACACGACGTACTTCTATCCGCGCGACCTGTGCCCGTCGTGCAGTTCGGAACGGGTCGAGTGGATCGACTGTTCGGGCCGCGCGACCCTGCACACGTACGTCATCGAACACCGGCCGGGACCGGGGTTCGAGAACGATGGTCCGTACGTGGTGGCCGTCGTCGAACTGGAGGAAGGTCCCCGGATGATGACCAACATCGTCGGCGTGGACCCGGACCCGGAGTTGCTGCCGCTCGACCTGCCTCTCGTCGTGCAGTTCGAGGACCGCGGCGACGTCAAGGTACCGGTGTTCCGGCCCGAAGGGAGCAACGCATGAGCTCGGGAACGGTCATCGTGGGCGCCGCCGAAACCGATGAAATCGGCGTTCTACCGGACCATTCGACGCTGAAGCTGCATACCGAGGCTGCCCGGAACGCGCTCGCGGACTGCGGCCTGACGATCGACGACGTCGACGGCATCGCTGGAGTATCCATGCCGGGGCCGTTGTCCGTCGCGCACAGCCTGGGCATCACGCCGCGCTGGATGGACACGACCAGTGTGGGCGGTACGTCCTTTCTGACGCATGTACGCCATGCGGTGGCCGCGCTCGAATCGGGCCAGTGTTCGGTCGTGCTGATCACCCACGGCGAATCGGGGCGGTCACGAGTCGGTGCACCCGCGTACGCACCGGACCCCGCGTCGCTACCGGGACAGTTCGAGGCGCCCTACGGCGTGACCGGGCCGCCGAGTCGGTTCACCCTCCCCTTCCTGCGTTTCATGAAGGAGACGGGTACCGAGGCGCGTCATCTCGCAGATGTGGCAGTGGCACAACGGAAATGGGCAGGCTTGAACCCCCGTGCGAAGTTCCGTGACCCCATCACCGTCGACGACGTCCAGAATTCTCCGGTCATCGCCTGGCCGTTCCACCTCCTCGAGTGTTGCCTGGTCACCGACGGCGGCGGTGCTCTGGTGTTGACGACCGCGGAGAGAGCGAGGGATCTCGAGGTACGACCCGTGCACGTCCTCGGAACCGGTGAGGGGTACGAAGGACCGGGTATCTCGATGATGGAGGATTTCACGTCGTTCAAGGGTTTCAAGAACTCCGGAGCCGACGCGTTCCGATCCGCCGGCCTGTCGACGTCCGACATAGACCACGTCATGATCTACGACGCCTTTGCCCATCTGCCGCTCTACGGGCTCGAGGACCTGGGATTCGTAGGGCGTGGGGATGCCGGAGAATTCGTGCGAGAGGGGAACACCGCTCCCGGAGGAACGTTGCCCGTCAACACCAATGGCGGAGGACTGTCCTACACGCACACCGGAATGTACGGGATGTTCGCGATTCTGGAGTCCGTGCGTCAGTTGCGAGGAACCGCCGCCGCCCAGGTCGACGGCGTACGGACGTCGCTCGTGCAGGGCAACGGAGGTATGTTCGCGGCCGGTGCCACTCTGATACTGGGGGCCGCCTGAGGACATGATCAGTCCGCTTCGACTTGACCGTCCGCCAATTCTAGAATTACGCTCTCCTGACGCAGAAGCGAGACGATGCTGGGGGGACACGATGACCGACAGGGCGGCTTCGGCGACGACGTGGCAGTGGAGCAAGACGGGGGAGACCCAGCGCAAGCTTCTCGACGCCGCGCTGGACGTGTTCGCCGAAGCGGGATTCCTCAACGCCAACATCTCCGACATCGTCGAGCGTGCAGGATCGAGTACCGGCAGTTTGTACCATCACTTCGGCGGCAAGGCCGAGTTGTTCAGTGCCCTGTGGGACAGGCACAATTCGGCGCATCTGGAGCAGGTTCGCTCGTCGGTTCTGGCCGCGCGCAGATCGGGTACGGCAGATCCGTTGGAGTTGTTCTGTATCGGCGCTCGCGCGTTCCTCGCGGGAAGTTGGCAACGCCGGGATGTCGCGCTGGTCTTCCTCGATACCGACGGGCCCCCCGGGTTCGAGAAATTGAGGCGTGACAGGAGGATCGAGTGGATTCGACAGAACTCGGCACTTCTCGGCCCGGGCGACGACAGTGAGCACAGGATCGCCCTGGGGGTGTTGACCGACATCATCGTGGAGTCTTCTCGCGAAGTGGTGTTGAACTGCAAAACCAAGAAGCAGGCGAACGCAGTGGCGGACATCATGTGCGACATGATTCGAAGGATTGCCGCACCCTGACACAGCTCGACAACCAGTACGGCCGGCTTGCCTGTTCTTCAGGCGGGCCGGCCGTATTCGTGTATGTCGTGAATTCTCCTTCGCTGTAGCAATTTTGGCTTTCGTGGCGCTCGAATTCGGATAGATTTTCGAGTACGATTCTAGAAGTTACTTCTGAAAGAGGCCGCGATGTGGATCTCGAACGATGCAGTGTCGAAAGAATCGGTATCGAAGAATGCCGTGCCGGTTCCTGGTGTGGCAACACGGGTGGCGCCGAGGGTCGAGTGGCTTCTCGCCCCGAATGCGGGAGCATGGACCTTCGAGGGCACCAATACGTGGATAGTCGGCGAACCGGACGCCGATGCCTGTGCGGTGATCGACCCCGGACCGAAGGATGCAGACCACATCGAGTCGTTACTTCGGGTCATCGGACGCCGCTCGGTGTCCTACGTGGTGCTGACACACGGTCACAACGATCACGAGGGTGCCGCGAGCGGCATCGTGGATGCAACGGGCGCTCGGATCGTGAAAGCCAGAAAAGAGATGTCTCACAGCAACTTTCCCGACGAGCTGGATGACGGAATCGAAGTCCGGTTGCTCCCGACGCCCGGCCACACACGGGATTCACTGTGCGTCTACTTGCCTGCCGACAGAATAGTGTTCACCGGAGACACCCTGCTGGGCAGCGGATCCCCTGTGGTGCACCCGGAACTGCTGCGAGAGATGCTCGACAGTCTGCGAACGTTGCGAGCGCTCGGAGCGTCGACCGCCGTGACCGCACTACCCGGGCACGGTCCCGTTGTCGCGGACTTGGCTGCGTCGGCAGATCGCCGACTGAACGCGCGCAACAGGAGGATTCGACAGGTGCGTGACCTGTTGTCCGAGCGGGAGATGTCCATCGACGAGCTCGTCACCCGGATGTACCCGGAGGTCGAGCACCCCGACGTCCTCTCGGCTGCCCGCAGCTCGATCCTCGCCATGGTCACCTATCTGAACGAGGAATCGGCGCTCGGCCGTACCGTCCTGCAGGACGATGCCCGATGACGGCACGTTCCGATACCGGCGAGGCCGACGCTCGGTGTGAAGCGGAGCAGGACACGCGCCCGGAACGTGAGGTCATGCGCGATGCATGGCGGACGTTGAGTGTGGTCGCCTTCGCGAGCATGGTGATAGGAATGTCCGGCAGCGCACTGAACGTCGCTCTGCCCACGGTCGCACGACATTTCGACGCCAGTAGTCTTGCCGCCAGCTGGATACTCCTCGCCTACATGCTCACCAACACGGTGTTGCTCGTGGCGTTCGGTCGCATGGCGGACATGTTCGGTCGTAGAACGATGTATCTCACCGGGCTCGCGTTCTACACCGTCGGAAGCATCGCGTGCGGGCTCGCTCCCAATGCCTGGTGGTTGGTGGGTTTCCGGGTGATCCAGGCTGCGGGCGGCGCAATGCTGTTGACCAACAGTGCAGCTCTCGTCACTGCGGCCTTTCCGCGCCGTCGCCTCGGCGAGGGAATGGGCATCTATCTCGCATCGTTTTCCATCGCTCAGCTCTGCGGACCGACGCTCGGCGGACTGCTCGCTCAACAGGCAGGTTGGCAGTGGGTCTTCTGGTTCAACGTTCCGATCGGGATTCTCTGCTTGCTGTGGGGATTCATCGCCCTGAAGCCGTCGCCGCGGACCGGTCGTTCGTACTCGCTCGATCTGCGAGGCAACGCCATGATCCTCGTGGCACTGACGTGCGGTCTTGCGGCGTTGTCGCAGGCCACATCGCTCGGATGGTCGCACCCTCTCGTCATCGGCGGGCTGATCGTCAGCGCTGCAATCGTTCCCCTGTTCCTGTGGTTCGAGAAGTCCGTCGACGATCCCTTGATCGATATCCAGTTGTTCAAGCACTGGCCGTTCGGATTCGGGCTGCTTGCGTCGTTTCTCAATTCGATTTCGCAGAGTGGCGTCGTACTGTTGATGGCGTTGTACTTCCAAGCGGTTTCGGGGGTCACACCGCTCGTCGCTGGAGTGATGGTGCTGCCGGTGGCCGTCGCAGCATTGACGGCATCGCTCAGTTCGGGTCCGTTGCAGCGGATCGTGTCGCCGTCGACCCTCGCCGTGACGGGCAATGTCGTGACAGTCGTGGCGCTCGTCGTTCTGTTCGTGGGAACAACTGGCCGAATGCCGCTCTGGGTACTTCTGGTGGGGTTGGCAATCGCCGGTTTCGGTTCGGGTCTGTTCATGCCGTCCAACGCGACAGCGATCATGGGCGACCTGCCCGACGAAAGACTGGGGATCGCCAACGCGATGCGCCTGTTGCTGCAGACAAGTGGATTCGTCGTCGGCACCGCGGTGATTCTGTCGGTCGTGACGAGTGCGCTACCGCTCGACCTGCGTAAGTTCGTGTTCGCGGGCACGATCAGCGAGATCTCGGACTCGGCTGTCGAGCAACTGCTGACCGGATACGGGCGAACAATTATCGCGATGATCGTGGTGGCAATCCTGACGGTCGGAGTCTCACTCTTCGCGCGACACTCGCGCACCGCCGGTCGACGATGACCGGCGGTGCAGCGGAGTCCTACTTCAGCGCCCGGTTGACGGCCGAGACGACGGCGCGCAGGGATGCTGTGGTGATGGAGGTCGCGATGCCCGCGCCCCAGACGGTGACGGCGGTGCCGTTGGGTCCGGTGACGGAGGCTTCGACGTAGGCGGCGGCCTGGGCGTCGTCGCCGGCGGACATGGCGTGCTCGGAGTAATCGAGGACGCTGACGTCGTAGCCGACGGTCGACAGTGCGTCGACGAAGGCTGCGAGCGGGCCGTTGCCGGAGCCGGTGATGTCCTGTTCGACGCCGTCGAGCTTGACCGTCGCGACGATGTTGTCGGTGCCGCCGTCTGTTTCGGCGGCGATGACGCGCTGCTTGATGCGTTCGAGCGGGCGGATCGGCGACAGGTATTCCTGCGCGAAGACGTCCCACATCTCCTTGGGCGAGACTTCGCCGCCTTCACCGTCGGTGATGCGCTGCACGGCCTGAGAGAACTCGATCTGCAGTCGACGTGGCAGTGCCAGACCGTGATCGGACTTCATGATGTAGGCGACGCCGCCCTTGCCGGACTGCGAGTTGACTCGGATGACGGCCTCGTAGGTGCGGCCGACGTCCTTCGGGTCGACGGGCAGGTACGGAACCTGCCAGGTGATCTCGCCGATGTCCGAACCCTGCTCGTCCGCGGTGGCTTTCATCGCGTCGAGGCCCTTGTTGATGGCGTCCTGGTGGCTTCCGGAGAACGCGGTGTACACCAGGTCGCCGCCGTACGGGTGGCGCTCGTGCACGGGCAGCTGGTTGCAGTACTCGACGGTGCGGCGTACCTCGTCGATGTTGGAGAAGTCGATCTGTGGGTCGACGCCGCGGGTGAACATGTTGAGCCCCAACGTGACCAGGCAGACGTTGCCGGTGCGCTCACCGTTGCCGAACAGGCATCCCTCGATGCGGTCGGCGCCGGCCTGGTAGCCCAGTTCGGCGGCAGCGACGCCGGTTCCGCGGTCGTTGTGCGGATGCAGCGACAGGATGATGCTGTCGCGCCGGTTCAGGTTGCGGCTCATCCACTCGATCGAGTCGGCGTAGACGTTGGGCGTCGCCATCTCCACCGTTGCGGGCAGGTTCAGGATGATCGGCTTCTCGGGCGTCGGATCGATGATGTCGACGACGGCGTCGCACACCTCTTTGGCGTACGCCAGCTCGGTGCCGGTGTAGGACTCGGGCGAGTACTCGTACCGCCAGTCGGTGTCGGGGTAGTTCGCGGCGACCTCGAGGCATTTACGTGCGCCGTCGGTGGCGATCTTCTTGATGACGTCACGGTCGGCGCGGAAAACGACGCGCCGCTGAAGAATGGACGTCGAGTTGTAGAAGTGGACAATCACGTTCTTCGCGCCCTCGCAGGCGAGGTACGTGCGTTCGATCAGTTCCGGCCTGCACTGAGTCAGGACCTGGATGGTCACGTCGTCGGGGATCGCGCCGTCTTCGATGATCTCGCGGACGAAGTCGAAGTCGGTCTGGCTCGCGGAGGGGAACCCGACCTCGATCTGCTTGTAGCCCATACGAACCAGCAGATCGAACATCCGACGCTTGCGTGCGGGGCTCATCGGGTCGATGAGGGCCTGATTGCCGTCACGCAGGTCGACGGCGCACCACTGCGGTGTTCGGTCGATGACCTTGTCCGGCCACGTGCGGTCGGGGAGCGTGATGGGCTCCACCTCGTCGGCGAACGGGCGGTACCGGTACGTCGGCATCGACGAGTTCTTCTGGGTGTTCCACACGGGCTGATCGCTGGGCGCGGGCCGTGACGGAGGGGTGATGGTGCGCGATCCGGATGTGAATGCGTCGGCAGGTGACATTGGTGTGATCTCCGAGGTTACTGGCTGTACTTGGATATCGACCGGCGCGATGAAACCCCGCGACGGGAAGCCAGTCTGGATCAGACCCCGTCGCGGCGATCGAGGAGAAGCGCGCGCTGCATGGATGCGAGTGTACTACTGCACCTCCACCTCTCACGGCCGGGTTCGCCGATCTCGTGTCAGTCGGGTAAACGACGCAATTCGACGACGGTCAGACCGAGGGCGTCGAACCGAGCCAACATGCCGCGCAGGGCGGTGTCGTCGTCGATCGGCCCGAACATTCGAGTGAACGTAGCGGGGACACGTGCGATCGACAGATCGGGGAACGCGGCCTTCGCACGTTCGGACAGGTCGCCTTCGACGACGAACTCGTACCGAACTCCGTGCGATATGCCGCCAGCGGGTTGAGCCATGTGCCCTCGCTCCACGAAGAGAATCGATGCTTCTCCACCAGCGTCCGCGCCCGGGTCGTCCACTGCATCACCCGTAGCAGATGAATGAATCGCAAGGGGAGCGTCCGTCAGAGCAGCCCGAGTTCGTGGGCGGCGGCGATGGCGTCGCGGCGAGAGCGGACTTCGAGCTTGCGGTAGATGCCGCGCAGGTGTGTCTTGATGGTGTTGACGGAGACGAAGTGGTCCGCGGCGATCTGCTCGGCCGTCCGCCATGACGGGAGTTCGCGCAGCAGTTCCAGTTCGCGACGGGTCAGTGCGGCATTCGGTGACCGGTCGACTCCGGCTCCCGAGTGTGGAACCGAGGCGCGGGCGAGGTCCGCGAAGGGCTCGAGAAGCCCGAACCTGCCGTGGTTGTGGGTCAGGACGTCGCGCACGGTGGTGCCCGCTTCCGCGAACGGAAGCAGAATCGACTCCGGTTGTGCGGCGGTCAGGGCAGCGACGGTGGAGTCGAAGGCGCGGGTGGGGTTCTTGCGTTCGACGGCGACAGCGGCGGCTGCGAGCAAGGCGCGGATCGAATTCACCGGGTTCAGGCAGCGCTTGGTGCCGTCGATGACGCGGGTCAGTTCGGCGTCGGCGGCGTCGAGACGCCCGGCTCGGCGGTGCAGTTCGGCCGCCAGGAGGTGGACTTCACCGACCGGACCGAGCCTCCGCGCGGTCAGGTCGACGAACTCCGCGGCGCGATGAAGTTCTCCCTGCGCGAGGTATCGACGTTGAATCATCGGGGCCAGCAAGGCCTCGAATCCGGGTAGCGCCGGCCGTTCCAGGTCGGCTCGATCACGCTCGCTCGGCGCGGAACGGCCCGGCTCGTCGGATGCGCCGAGGGCCCACCGTGCCCGGCGTCCGTAGCTCGCGATGGCCAGGTCCGGTGAGGTGCAGATCGCGCGCCAGACGTCGTCGGGTGCAGCGTCTGCCGGCGTCAGCCGCACGATGCCGACGAGCAACTCGACCGACTGCGCGACGGCATGCACGGGCGATCCGGTGAGTCCGTGCGTCCGCGAGTAGTGGAGTGCGTCGTGCGCGGCGGTGTGTGCGTCGGTCAATTGTGTTGCGAGGAAGTGACTTCCGGCGATCGTCGCCAGGCATGTGAGTGCGGTGAGGTGCAGATGTCCAGCCTGTGCGTGCGCGACGGCGTCGGACAGATGGACGTCCGCGGCGGCGCGTCGTCCGAGATGCAGTTCCGCGAGGCCCGCGACCATCGACGCGTAGGCGTCGAGATCCGGAGACCCTGATTGTCCGATTCCGACGCGCAGGGCCCGGTCCAGCGGCGTCGCCACGGTCCCCGTGTAGAGCGATGCGTGCAGATCGAGGGCCCTGCGCAGTACCTCGGCGCGAGGGTCGCCGAGGCCGTCGCCCGATCGTCGAAGCGCGGACAGGATGCTCACCGCGGGTGCGATCCGGCCGGTTGCCAGGAGAGCGGCCGCGCTGACCAGTCCTGTCCGAACATCGCGTCGAACATCTGCCGGGCTCTGCTCGACGGCGTCGAGTACCTGGGGGCCGTCTCCGCGCAACACCATGCCCAGGCCGGACTCGGACAGTATGTCGACGATTCGTGTGCAGTCGGCGGCGTGCACGCTGTGCTGGAGTGCGAACAACGGGTGGCGAGTGTCGGTGAACCACGAGGACGTGACGCGTTCGAGGTTCCTGATCTGCTCCGCCCCCAGACGTGCGATCTCCGCGCGGAGATAACCGCGCATGAGCGGGTGGTACCGGTAGCCGGTCTCGGGCCCGGGAATGCGATCGACGAGGAAGTTCTGGGCGAGAAGGCCGTCGATGATGTCCTGGCACCGACGGTCACCGGTGAGCTTCTCCGCGAGGTCGGCCGTGAACCAGTCGGGAACGGACGTCTCGATCAGGAACGTCCGGACGTGAGGCGGAAGGTTGGAAAGGACTTCCCCGACGAGGTAATCCGCGACGGTGTGCTGCGTCCCGGTGAATGCGTCGATGACCTCGGACGGCGGTCGCGCGCCCGTCAACGTCATTCCCGCAAGCCGCAGACCGGCCGCCCATCCCTCGGTCCGAACCATCAACTTGGACAGATCGTCCTCTGCGAGAACGGTTCCGGTGCGTGCCAACATCGCGGCAGCTTCGTCCGCGGTGAACGCGATGGCGGCCGGGGAGATGTCGTGCACTCGACCGTCCAGACGTAACTTCTGCAGCGCCAGAGGTGGTTCGAACCGTCCGGCGAGAACCGTGCGGACAGTGCGCGGCGGCCACCGCAGGAAATTGCCGAGCAACGACAGTGCGTCGTCGTCGTGGAGTAGATGCGCGTCGTCCAGGATCAACGTCACCGGACCGTCCACCGTGTCGAGTGCCTCCACGAGCAGCGCACCGAAGCTGCCCGGCGAGCCTGCAGGTGACGGCACCCGTGCCATCGCCTCGCTCAGCTCGTGCGAGCCCGCATGCTCGAACGCCGAGACGACCGACGATCGCAGATGCGCGACATCGTTGTCGGACTCCTCGACGGTCAGCCAGGCCACCGACCCGGCACGCGCACGTTCGTCGGCGCCGATCCAGTCGACCAACAGGGTCGTCTTACCCGACCCCGCCGGTGCGGTCACCAAGGTCACCACCGAGGGATCGGCGTCGTCGAGCATCGTGAGCAGGCGCGGCCGGCTGATCGTGGTTCGAGGACGAAGCGGAATTCTGCTGCGCAGCTCGGGCGGCGTCACCGAGGGCTGCCGAGACGGCGTCGAGAGTGAAGACAGGGGCAACGTGGTCATACACGACCCTCTCCCGACGAAAAAGGCGCATGTGATGCGATGGACCGGCCAATAGTATTCCGGTTCTTGCGATTTCGGGAAGTAACGCTCGATTCGGACACCGTTCGGTTCGCTTTGGAGGGGCTCAGGCGGAAGGCCGTCCGAGTAGAGTCGTCCGATCGGTACCCACCCGCCGAAACCGCCCGTTTATCCGGATGGACTCCACGTTTCACCCTCCTCGCATCGGGGTGACCCGGGCACCGGCGTCGGACGAATATCCTGGATTCGGGGCCGGGCTGGGGCGTGAGCGGCCGGGGGAGACGCTCCCGGTGCCCGTCGGCGGACGGAAGACGCAGGTCAGGGGCGCTGTTGCCGTACCACCAGCGCAAGGAGAGGCCGGACCTCGGTAAGGTAGCTCCGGCAAGTTGCACCAATCGAGACGCACCCAAGCAGCGGAGGTACACACGCGTGGCTCTCATCGTCCAGAAGTACGGTGGATCGTCGGTGGCTACCGCCGAACGTATCCGACGCGTTGCTGAACGAATCGTCGAGACCAAGAAGGCGGGCAACGACGTGGTCGTCGTCGTGTCCGCGATGGGTGATACCACCGACGAGCTCCTCGACCTGGCCGAGCAGGTCTGCCCAGCGCCACCCGCGCGTGAAATGGACATGCTGCTGACGTCGGGTGAGCGCATCTCCAACGCCCTCGTCGCGATGGCCATTCATTCCCTCGGTGCCGAGGCACGCTCCTTCACCGGCTCGCAGGCAGGCGTCGTCACGACGAGCGTGCACGGCAACGCCAAGATCATCGACGTCACCCCCGGCCGCGTGCGCGACGCCCTCGACGAGGGTTCGATCGTTCTCGTCGCCGGTTTCCAGGGCGTCAGCCAGGACAGCAAGGACGTCACGACGCTCGGACGCGGTGGCTCGGACACCACGGCCGTCGCCCTCGCGGCGGCATTGAACGCCGACGTCTGCGAGATCTACACCGACGTCGACGGCATCTTCACCGCCGACCCCCGCATCGTTCCGAATGCACGCCACCTCGACACGGTCTCGTTCGAGGAAATGCTCGAGATGGCGGCCTGCGGAGCCAAGGTGCTCATGCTGCGCTGCGTCGAGTACGCACGTCGCTACAACGTTCCCGTACACGTTCGGTCGTCGTACACCACGAAACCCGGAACCATCGTCTCCGGATCTATGGAGGACATTCCAGTGGAAGAAGCCATTCTCACCGGCGTCGCACACGATCGCAGCGAAGCCAAGGTCACCGTGGTCGGCATCCCCGACTCCCCGGGGTACGCGGCGAAGATCTTCCGCGCCGTCGCGGATGCGGAGATCAACATCGACATGGTGCTGCAGGGAGTGTCCAAGGTCGACACCGGCAAGACCGACATCACGTTCACCTGCCCCAAGTCCGACGGCCCGACGGCCGTGGAGAAGCTCACCAAGCTGCAGTCCGAGATCGGGTTCGCGCAGGTCCTCTACGACGACCACATCGGCAAGGTCTCCCTCGTCGGCGCAGGCATGAAGAGCCACCCGGGCGTCACGGCCACGTTCTGCGAGTCCCTCGCGGACGCAGGTGTCAACATCGACCTGATCAGCACGTCGGAGATTCGTATTTCCGTGTTGGTCAACGACAATCAGCTCGACGAGGCCGTGCGTGTACTGCACGAGGCATTCGATCTCGGCGGCGACGAAGAAGCCGTCGTACACGGAGGTACAGGACGATGACCGTAGTTGCAGTCGTAGGAGCCACCGGCCAGGTCGGCGCCGTCATGCGAACCCTGCTGGAAGAGCGCAACTTTCCTGCAGACACGGTTCGGTTCTTCGCGTCGGCGCGGTCGGCGGGCAAGAAGCTGCCGTTCCGCGGCGAGGAGATCATCGTCGAGGACGCATCCACCGCCGACCTCGCCGGGATCGACATCGCGCTGTTCTCCGCCGGTGCGACCCTCTCTCGCGAGCAGGCCCCGCGCTTCGCCGCGGCCGGTGCCGTCGTCATCGACAACTCCTCGGCGTTCCGCAAGGACCCCGAGGTTCCCCTCGTGGTCAGCGAGGTCAACCCCGACGCGGCGAAGAACCCTCCCAAGGGCATCATCGCCAACCCCAACTGCACCACGATGGCCGCGATGCCGGTCCTGAAGGTGCTGCACGACGAGGCGGGCTTGCAGCGCCTCATCGTCTCCAGCTACCAGGCGGTCTCCGGCAGTGGCCTGGCCGGAGTCGAAGAACTCGCCACCCAGGCGCGTGCCGTCATCGACGACGCGGAAAAGCTGGTGCACGACGGTTCGGCGGTCGACTTCCCGGCGCCGAACAAGTACGTCGCGCCCATCGCCTTCAACGTGTTGCCGCTCGCGGGATCGCTGGTCGACGACGGTTCCGGCGAGACGGACGAGGATCAGAAGCTCCGTAACGAGTCGCGCAAGATCCTCGGGCTGCCGGACCTGCTGGTCAGCGGCACGTGCGTCCGTGTTCCCGTCTTCACCGGCCACTCGCTGTCGATCAACGCCGAGTTCGCGTCGCCGTTGTCGGTGGAGCGCGCACGGGAACTGTTGGCGTCGGCACCGGGCGTCGAGCTCGTCGACGTTCCGACCCCGCTGCAGGCTGCGGGCAAGGATGCATCGCTGGTCGGTCGGATCCGTCAGGACCCGGGCGTTCCCGAGGGCCGCGGACTCGCGCTCTTCGTGTCCGGCGACAACCTGCGCAAGGGCGCTGCTCTGAACACGATCCAGATCGCAGAACTGCTCGTTTAAGCGCCTTCGGCGCGCGTGAGTGGAAATGTAGGCTCCGGGGCAGGAGCGGAGCCGGCGGAGCGACCAGAATGCACCGAATTTCCACTCACAACAGGGGGGTGTCGTGTGAACGAGATGTCACGGCGATCCGCGTTTCGCCTGGCCGCCTTCGGTGTCGTCGCCGCGGCGCTGCCGGCGTCGTCGGCCGTGCGCCGCGCGACTGCGGACGACATCTTCGGCGGCCACAGTCCACTGCTGTTCCATTCGCCGCCCCTGCAGCCGTTCCGCGACGAGCTACCCCGTCTGCCCGTCGTCTCCGGCACTGCCGTCGAGCTGAGGGCGCGAAGCGGATCGCATTCCTTCCACGCGGATCTCGCGCCCGGTCCGACGTTCGGTTACGGCGATCTCGACTACCTCGGGCCGACGATCGAGAGCGTCCAAGGCCAGCCCTGGACGTTGCGCTACAGCAACGACACGGACGGTAACCCGTTGGCCGCCGATGTCGACACCTCCCTGCACGGCATGAGCGAACACGACCGGCACATGACGCCGACCTCGCTGCATCTGCACGGGGCGATCACGCAGCCCGATTCCGACGGGCACTCCGAGATGCTGGTCCGTCCCGGTGAGTCGCTGACCCACAGTTTTTCCGGCCTGAACGACGCGGCCGGGTTGTGGTACCACGATCACGCGATGTCCATGACGCGCATCAACGTCTACGCGGGGCTCGTCGGCGTCAATATCGTTCGTGATCAGCATGATTCGGGGGCAGCGGACAATTCGCTCGGACTCCCGTCCGGCGAGTTCGAGATCCCGCTGGTACTGCAGGAGAAGATCATGAATCCCGACGGATCGATGAGCATTCGGTCCAACATTACTGTGCCGCAGGGCAAGTGGGAGGGCGGCGGAACCGGCGACGTCGGCGTTGTCAACGGAAAGATATGGCCGACGATGGAAGTCGCGCGCGGCCTCTACCGGTTCCGTATCGTCAACGCAGGTTCGTACTCGGTGTGGAATCTGTTCATGTCGGGCCAACAGAGCGCGCAGCGGCTGCAATTCTGGGTCATCGGGAACGACGGCGGACTGCTCGACGCACCCGTTCGAACCGACAGTGTTCGCCTCGCGCCCGCGGAGAGAATCGACGTCCTGGTCGACTTCGGGGCCGCAGATCCCGGCGAGCTGATCGAACTGCGCAACGACGAGCCGCCACCGGCGCAAGCCGCGTCGCTGGGAGCGATACCGATGCCGTTGTTCTGCCAGTTCAGGGTGGCGTCGGGCCGCGGGTTCACCGGCGACGTCATGACCATGTACCGAGGTGGGAAGGGGCAACCTCCGCTTCTGCCCGCGCTGCCTCAGGTGCAGGTGCAACGCACCGTGACCGTGAATCAGCCGTCGGCAGGCCTGTCGTTGGCACCGCCGATGATGACGCTCAACAATCTGCGGTACAGCGACCCGGACATCGAGATGCCCGCGCAGGGAGCCGTCGAGCAGTGGAACATCGTCAACACCACGCTCGAACCGCATCCGATTCACCTGCATCTGGTGCATTTCCGGACCCTCGGTCGTGCTCCGATCGACCTCGCTGCGTACCAGCGCGACAATCCGCGCCCCGACGTCGGGGTCAAATGGGCCCCCGACGTCGAGCGGTACGTCACCGGGCCGCTTGCTGCGCCTGCGCCGTGGGAAGCGGGTGCCAAGGACACAGTGAACACGTACCCGGGGACGGTCACGCGGATCCTCGTCCGGTTCCCCCGCGCCGACGAACTCGGATTCGACCCGGACGCAACGTTTACCGCCGGGTCCGGCGGGCACCACGGCTCGGCCGAGCTGCAGGGGTACATGTGGCACTGCCACATGCTCGACCACGAAGACCACGAAATGATGCTCCGCTACCGCCTGGTGTGAGGCCTGCCGTGTGATCGTCGACGGCCGATCCAACTGCCGAACTAAAAAGCAGTCTGGACTGTTTGTTGATTTTCGGATACGGTCAGCAGTGTGACCCAGAGCACCGAACTGACCGAACGCCGCACACAAGCGGAACGCACGGCGGGCACGCAGGCCAAACTGCTCGACGCGGCGATCGAGTGCCTCGTCGA
Source organism: Rhodococcus sp. RS1C4 (assembly GCF_002258225.1). Classification (NCBI taxonomy): domain Bacteria; kingdom Bacillati; phylum Actinomycetota; class Actinomycetes; order Mycobacteriales; family Nocardiaceae; genus Rhodococcus; species Rhodococcus sp. RS1C4. The sequence continues at coordinate 191,368 of NZ_NOXZ01000023.1, forward strand.
ACTCGGCTTCGCGCGGACCAGCACGCAGGAGATCGCTCGACGTGCCGGCGTGTCCCGAGGAGCGCAACTGCATCATTTTCCGACGAAGGAAGCGTTGGTCACCGCGGCCGTCGGCCATCTGGTGGACAAGCGACTCGCAGAAATACTGGCCGCGAAGCCCGATCCCGAGCGCGGTGTCGAGGTGTTGAGCGAAGCATTCTCCGGCCCACTCTTCTACGCGGCGCTCGAACTGTGGGTCGCCGCCAGGACCGACGCCGCCCTGCACGAGGCGATGCTTCCGCTCGAACGCAAGGTGTCCGAGGCGCTGATGGGAGGTGCGTCCATCGTCATGGGTAGCCGGATGTCCACCGAGAGCATCGAACTCAGCATAGAACTGGCACGTGGACTGGCCGTGTCGGCCTTGTTCCGTAGCCCCGACGCCGACGCCGCACTCCGGTCGCGGATGTTGCCCGCATGGGAGCAGAAGGTGATGGAATGGTGATCCCCAGTTCGGTCGATGTACTGGTCGTCGGCGCAGGATTTGCCGGAATAGCCGCGGCCACCAAGGTTCTCGACGCAGACCCGTCGGCGGACGTGCTCGTCATCGAACGTGCTGCCGACGTCGGCGGAACGTGGCGTGACAACACGTACCCCGGGTGTGCGTGTGACGTGCCGACGTCGCTCTACTCGTTCTCGTTCGCGCAGAGCCCCGAGTGGACGCACACGTTCGCCCGTCAGCCGGAGATCTACGCATACCTCAGGGGAGTCGTGGAACGGACGGGTCTGCGCGAGCGCATCGTCACCGAATGCGAATTACTCGGCGCCACCTGGGATTCCGCATCATCGCGGTGGAACGTGCAGACGTCGTCCGGCCCGGTGTCGACGCGTGTGCTCGTCGCGGCGACGGGTGCTCTGTCGACTCCGAAACTTCCCGAGGTGCCCGGTATCGAGACGTTCACCGGCGAGATGTTCCACTCCGCGACGTGGAACCACGATCACGACCTGACGGGTAAACGCGTCGCCGTCATCGGCACGGGCGCATCCGCCGTGCAGTTCGTGCCCGAGATCGCCGACCGTACCGAGCGGCTCACGGTGTTCCAACGAACTCCCGCCTGGGTCATTCCTCGGTTGGATCGCACCCTCGGCCGCGTCGAGAAGGCGATGTATCGGCGTTTCCCCCTGTCGCAGAAAGCGGTACGGGCGGCCATCTACAGCTACCGGGAGGCGTACGTCCTCGGTCTGGCGCGCTTTCCCAAGGTGCTACCGCTGGTGTCGATCGTAGCGAGGACGCACCTGCGTCGGCAGGTGAAGAACCCGGCGAAGCGGGCGGCTCTCACACCGAACTTCGTCATCGGATGCAAGCGGATCCTGCTGTCCAACGACTGGTTGAAGACCCTCGACCGAAGCGATGTCGACCTGGTGGCAAGCCGGCTCGCTTCGATCGGGGAGAACTCGGTCAGCGCGGCCGACGGCACGTCCTACCCGGTGGACACGATCATCTTCGCCACCGGATTCACCCCGACGGAGCCACCCGTCTCCCACCTGCTCGTCGGCGACAACGGGGAGACGCTCGCTCAGAAGTGGGGTGGCAGCCCCAACGCATTCCGAGGCACCACCGTCAGCGGATTCCCGAACCTGTTCCTGATGTACGGGCCCAACACCAACCTCGGCCACAGTTCCATCGTCTACATGTTGGAATCCCAGGCCGAGTACGTGGTGTCCGCGTTGGCGCAGATGCGTGAGCGGGGCATCGGCTCCGTCGACGTCACGGAAACCGCCCAGAAGGAATACAACACGTGGATCCACGACTCGCTGGCCGGAACGGTGTGGAACTCCGGCGGTTGCTCGAGTTGGTACCTGGACTCCGAAGGAAAGAATCCGGTGATGTGGCCGACCTACACGTTCACGTTCCGTAACTCGACCCGGACGTTCGACTTGGACAAATACGAAACGAAAGGATCTGCGAGATGACCCATTTCGACGTTCTTGTCATCGGATCAGGGTTCGGCGGTAGCGTCAGCGCGCTCCGCGCCGTCGAGAAGGGGTACAGCGTCGGCGTGCTCGAATCCGGCCGGCGCTTCGCCGACGATCAGCTGCCGAAGACCAGTTGGCGACTCAGAAAGTACCTGTGGGCGCCCGCCCTCGGATGCTACGGAGTACAGCGCATTCATCTGCTCCCCGACGTTCTCGTCATGGCGGGCGCAGGCGTCGGCGGCGGATCGCTGAACTACGCCAACACTCTGTATCAGCCCCCGAAACGGTTCTTCGAGGATCCGCAGTGGGCAAGCATCACCGACTGGCACCGTGAACTCGGCCCGTACTACGACCAGGCCAAACGCATGCTGGGCGTCGAGACCAACCCCACGATCACCCCGTCGGACAAGGTCATGAAGGAAGTGGCCGAGGACATGGGGGTGGGGGAGACGTTCACCAGCACACCCGTCGGTGTGTTCTTCGGTCAGCCGGGAAGGACCGATCCGGACCCGTTCTTCGGCGGCGTCGGGCCGGCACGGACCGGCTGCACCGAATGTGGATCCTGCATGACGGGATGCCGCGTCGGGGCGAAGAACACACTCGTCAAGAACTACCTCCATCTCGCGGAACACGCCGGCGCACAGATCTTCCCGCTGACGACGGTCACCTCCGTCCGGCCACGCGCAGGAGGAGGCTACGAGGTGGTGACGCGTCGCACGGGCGCAAAACTGCGCCGGGCCGACACCGTCATGACTGCCGACCAGGTGGTCTTCGCGGCGGGTACCTACGGCACCCAGAAGCTGCTGCTGGCGATGAAGGAGACCGGGCAGCTGCCCAAGCTGTCCGACCGGATCGGCGGCCTCGTCCGAACGAACTCCGAGGCTGTCCTCGCCGCAACCGCGCGGGGTCGCGAGATCGACTACACCCAGGGCGTCGCCATCACGTCGTCGTTCCATCCGGACGATCACACGCACATCGAACCCGTTCGATACGGCAAGGGCAGCAACGCAATCGGACTTCTGCAGACAGTGCTGAGCGACGGAGGGGGCCGCACGCCTCGGGTGCTGAAGACTCTCGGCGTCGCGCTGCGTCACCCCGGTGCTGCGCTGCGCAGCCTGTCCGTCCGTCGCTGGTCCGAACGCACCGTCATCGCACTCGTCATGCAGACCGACGACAATTCACTGGAACTGGGTTCGAAGAAAGGGCTGTTCGGCAGGCGTCTGACCAGTCGTCCCGGCCAGGGCGACCCACCTCCGCAGTGGATCCCGCAGGGGCACGAGGCAATACGCATGCTCGCGGACAAGATCGGGGGTGACCCGGGTGGCTCCATCGCAGAAATCGTCAACATCCCGATGACGGCGCACTTCCTCGGAGGGTGCGCGATCGGGGAGAACCCCGAGCGCGGCGTCGTCGACGCCTACCACCGGGTCTACGGATACGACGGCCTTCACGTCGTCGACGGCTCAGCAGTGAGCGCCAATCTGGGCGTCAATCCGTCCCTGACGATCACCGCCCAAGCCGAGCGCGCCCTCGCGTTGTGGCCGAACAAGGGCGAGACCGATCAGCGCCCGTCTCAGGGTCAGCCCTACCGCGAGATCAAGCCGACACAGCCACGCTCGCCGGTAGTGCCCGCCTCGGCCCCCGGTGCCCTGCGGCTGCCCCTGACCGTGAAAGGAGCGTGACGTCCCATGTGGAGCGTCAGTGAATCCGAGTCACCCAGAACCGAGTGGCCGCAGAGCCCGCCACCGCCGTGGCCTGCGTCGGTACGCGCCACGATCTGGTGGCATCGCGCGACCGACGAAGGACGCGCACTGCTTCCGCAGAAAGATCTGCCGGTGACCATGGCCATGGTCGTCGACTATCTGGATTCACCGGTCGGCCCGTACCGAGAGATCCTCGCCAGCCCGGTCCTGCGGCGGCCGGGGAAGCTCATCGGCGCGATGCCTCGCATGGCCGTGCCGTTCATCGCCGTCGACTCCGAGACATCCGTGCACGGAGGACGCACACATTGGAACCTCCCCAAGGTGCTCGCACACTTCGGCGGTGACGTGCTGGGGACATCGACGGCCAGCGGCGACGGATGGACTGTCGACGTCGCCGCACGAGCCGTCGGGCCGCGGTTCCCGATTCGGGGCGGTCTCGGCTTCGCGCAACCCGTCGACGAGGAAGTCTCCCTGGCCGGCGCCTCGCTGAAGGGCAAGGCGAGACTGTGCCGCGTGCAGGTCGGCGCGACAGGACCGTCGCTGGGGGACTGGCTGCGTCCCGGTTCCCACTTCGGCCTCCAGATCGTGTCCGGGACCATGTCGACAGGTGCATCGCGGCTGGTGGGTGACATCGAAGTCTGACGGCCGGTGTCATCCGGTCGTTCCCGCTGGCACCACTCGCGTCTTTTGACTGATTCAAAAAAATGGCCCGAACAGGTTCGAAAACACGCAGACCGGTTATACGAGCGTGATAGACGTTCCGAGTACAGCCATGGCAGTCGGAGCCAGCCCCTCCGACTGTCCTCAGTGAATCTCTCAGGAGGCAGCCCGAATGACAGAACCGGCCACCACCAGCAACTCCGGAATCCCCGTACCCAGCGACGACCAGTCGTTGACGGCAGGAACACAAGGCCCGATCCTTCTTCAGGACCACTACCTCATCGAGAAGATGGCTCAGTTCAACCGTGAGCGTGTCCCCGAGCGCGTCGTGCACGCCAAGGGTGCGGGTGCGTTCGGAGTCCTCGAAATCACCGAGGACATCTCGAAGTACACCAAGGCCGCCGCCCTGCAGAAGGGCGTCAAGACCGAAGCGCTCGCCCGATTCTCCACCGTCGCCGGTGAGCAGGGAAGCCCGGACACCTGGCGGGACCCGCGCGGATTCGCGCTGAAGTTCTACACCACCGAAGGCAACTGGGACCTCGTCGGAAACAACACCCCGGTGTTCTTCGTCAAGGATCCCATCAAGTTCCAGGACTTCATCCGCAGCCAGAAGCGCATGCCGGACTCCGGGCTGCGCGACCACAACATGCAATGGGACTTCTGGACGCTCTCACCCGAGTCCGCCCACCAGGTCACCTGGCTCATGGGTGACCGGGGTATCCCCAAGAGCTACCGCCACATGGACGGCTTCGGCTCGCACACGTACCAGTTCATCAACGACGCCGGCGAGCGTTCCTGGGTGAAGTTCCACTTCAAGACCAACCAGGGCATCGACTTCCTGACCCAGGAGAAGGCCGACGAGCTCGCGGGAACCTCCCCCGATCACCATCGTCAGGACCTGTTCGGTGCGATCTCCGAAGGCGACTTCCCGAGCTGGGACTTCTACATCCAGGTCATGCCGTACGACGAGGCCGAGGGCTACAAGTACAACCCCTTCGACCTCACGAAGGTGTGGTCGCAGAAGGACTACCCGAAGATCAAGGTCGGCAAGCTGACCCTGAACCGCAACCCGGAGAACTTCTTCGCGCAGATCGAGCAGAGCTCGTTCGAACCGTCGAACCTGGTACCGGGAATCGCCGCCAGCCCGGACAAGATGCTGCTCGGACGCATCTTCTCCTACGCCGACGCGCACCGTTACCGCATCGGCACCAACTACGCGCAGCTGCCGGTCAACGCACCCAAGGCCCAGGTCAACTCCTACTCCAAGGAAGGGTCGATGCGGTACTCGTTCAACTCCGCCGACACTCCGGTGTACGCACCCAACTCGTACGGCGGCCCGCACGCGGACACCGCGAAGTACGGAGACGACGGATCGTGGGACTTCGAGCCACGTTTCGTCCGCACCGGATACATCGAGCATCCCGAGGACAGTGACTTCGCACAGGCCGGCATCCTCGTCCGCGAGGTCATGGACGACGATCAGCGAGAGCGTCTGGCGGGCAACATCGTCGGCCACGCACTCAACGGAGTGACCGAGCCCGTGCTGCAACGCGTCTTCGAGTACTGGACGAACGTCGACCCCGACCTCGGCAAGAAGGTCGAGGAAGGTGTGCGCGCAGGCCAGAGTGACGCAGCGCCGACGACCAGTCAATCGCCGACCACCCCCGGCGACGAGGCCGAGAAGGTCTGACGCGTCACAATCGGGAACATCGTCCACGTCCGGGCCGTTGAGCCGAGCGACCGTTGAGAACGTAGGAGGCGCACTCATGACCAACCCCATCAGCAGCACTCTCGATGCAGGTCAGCAGAAGATTGCCGGAGATGCCCTGCAGGGCACCGTCGTCGACCTGATCGACCTGTCCCTCATCGCGAAGCAGGCGCACTGGAACGTCATCGGCAAGAACTTCCGTTCGGTGCACCTCGCGTTGGACGAACTCGTCACCGCAGCACGGGACTTCACCGATGAGGCCGCCGAACGTGCAACGGCGATCGGAGTCAGCCCGGACGGACGCTCGGCCACGGTGTCGGCCACAGCAGGCACCAAGGGATTCGGTGAAGGCTGGACCAAGGACGAGCAAGTGATCGCCGCCGTGGTGGACAACCTTGCCGCAGTGGTGGATCGGCTCCGAGGACGCATCGCGGACACCGAGGCCGCAGATCCCGTGACGCAGGATCTGCTCATCGCCATCACCGCCCGTCTGGAGCAACTGCACTGGATGTGGCAAGCGCAGGTCGACTGACCGCAACCCTGTGAGCAGGCCCTCTTCCCCATCGGGAAGGGGGCCTGCTCACGTTTCACCCCGGTACGACTCGGGTAGCCGTAGGCAATGACTTCGACTTCAGGCGCAGTCCTGTTCGACATCGACGGCACCCTGGTGGACTCCAACTACGTTCACGTGGACGCGTGGTCCAGAGCGTTCGCCGACGCCGGGGTGACCGTCCCGTCGTGGAGGATCCACCGGTGCATCGGCATGGACGGCGACAAGCTACTCGAATCGCTCGTCGGGTCCTCCGACAGTGCCGCAGCACTCGAAGCGAAGGATTTGCACACCAGCTACTACCAGCAAGCGATCGCGCGGCTGCAAATTCTGCCCGGCGCGCGAGAGTTGCTGCAGCGCATCGACGATGCAGGCCTGACCGTCGTACTGGCCACGTCGGCACCCGAGAACGAACTCGCCCACCTCCGTGACCTCCTCGATGTCGAGGACATCGTGTCCGTCGTGACTTCGTCCGAGGACGCCGACGTGGCCAAGCCGAGCCCCGAGATCGTCGACGTCGCTCTGCAACGCGCAGGCGTCGAAGCCCGCGGAGCGGTCATGATCGGCGACAGCGTGTGGGACATGAAGGCGTCCAGACGCGTCGGAGTGGCAGGAATCGGCGTCCGGTGCGGAGGAGTACCCGACGCCGAATTACGCGCGGCCGGCGCAGAAGCGGTCTACGAGGACCCGGCGGACCTCGTCGAACAACTGACCGACAGCCCCATCGCGAGGTTGACCGCCGTATGAGTCGTCAGGACGGCTACGCAGCAATCGAAGACTACGCAGCGATCGGAGACGGACGGACGGTCGCCCTGATCGCCGACGACGGCCGAATCGACTGGCTTCCCATCCCCAACCTCGACTCGCCGCCCCCGTTCGCCGCCGTCCTGGACGCCGAGCACGGCGGCACCTTCGCGCTCGCCCCCGTCGAACCCTTCTCCGTAGAGCGTGAATTCGTCGAGGGAACCAACGTGCTGACGACGTTGTACACGACCGACACGGGAACTGTCCGCGTCACCGACTCGCTCAACACCGGGGTGGCCGGCAGGCTGCCCTGGGTGGAACTCGGACGTCGCATCGACGGTGTGCAGGGAACCGTCGACATGGCGTGGAAGGTAGCCCCGGGAACCATGCTCGGTATCGCGTCCCCGTGGGCGTACGACACCCAGCACGGCACCGTGCTCCGCGCCGACGGCCTGACGATGGCCGTTCGCACCCTCGAGGCGGACGACGTGACCGTCGGAGACCAGATCATCGACGGCACGTTCACGACGGCGCCCGGATCACGTCACCTGATCGGGCTGGTCGGCACCGAGAACGAACCGCTGCATCTGCCCGAGCCCATCAAGGTCGACGAAGGTATCGACCGCACCGTCGGCAACTGGAGGATGTGGTCCGACGAATTCCACTACGACGGACCGTGGAAAGAGCACGTAGCACGCAGTGCCCTTGCTCTGAAACTGTTGCTGCACAGTCCCTCCGGTGCAATAGCCGCAGCCGCGACGACGTCCCTGCCGGAGAACAGGACCGGTGGCAAGAACTGGGACTACCGCTACGCATGGGTCCGCGACACCGCGTACACGATCCGAGCGCTCATCAGGTTCGGTCTACGTGAAGAAGTACACGCCGCAGTGGCCTGGCTGCTGAAGGTCATCCGGCTCAACGATCCTCTCGTCAACGTGTTCTACACGCTCGGTGGCGAACTCCCCGGCGGCACCGAACAACCCGACGTGCCGGGATGGCGCGGCGTCGGACCCGTCGTCAACGGCAACGCCGCCGCAGATCAGTTGCAGCTGGGGATCTTCGGAGACCTGTTCGCGATCGTGCGGTTGTACGTGGACGCAGGCAACGTACTCGACGCCGAAACCGGCAGACTGCTGGCCACCATCGCCGACGAAGCCTGCGACTCCTGGCAGCGCCGCGACGCCGGAATCTGGGAACTCGAGGACGAACAGCACTACACCAGCTCCAAACTGGGCTGCTGGCAAGCGCTCGACTGCGCAGTCCACCTCGCCGAAGAGGGGCAGATCCCCGGCGTCGCCGACAGGTGGCGCGCCGAACGCGGGCGCATCAGGCGCTACGTCGAGGAGGAATGCTGGTCCGAAGAACGACAGGCCTACCTCGCCTACCCGGGAGCAGACGGTCTCGACGCCTCGGTGCTACTGGCCGCGGAGATGGATTTCGATCGGGGAGAACGGCTTTCGTCGACCATCGATGCGTTGGGCCGTGAGCTCGGCGTCGGTCCACATCTCTACCGATACAGCGGCGTCGACAAGGAGGAGGCCACGTTCGTCGCGTGCGGCTTCTGGCGCGTCTCGGCGCTCGCCTGTGTCGGACGCGACGCCGAAGCATCCGAACTGATGGACCAACTCGTCGAGACGTCCAACGACGTCGGTCTCTACAGCGAGATGATCGATGCTTCGGACGGGTCGTTTCTGGGTAACTTCCCGCAGGGCTTGAGCCACCTGGCCCTGGTGAACGCAGCGCTGACGATTGCGCATTCGCACGACGCAACGAACTGACTCGTAGGAACGAGGACGCACACATGGATCTGGGAATCGAAGGCCGCGTTGCGGTCGTGACAGGGGCGGACTCCGGCATCGGTTGGCACACAGCTCGATTGCTTCTCCAAGAAGGAGTCACGGTCGTGGTCACCGACCGGGACGAAGAGACGCTGACGAAAGCAGCAGCCGAACTCGACGCCGCCCCGGACAAATTGTTCGCCTTCGCCGCCGACGTGACCGACGCCGACAGTGTCGCCGAACTCGCCCGGAAGACAGCAGCGGCGGTCGGCGACATCGACATACTCGTTCAATCCGCGGGAGTGACCGGCGCGCAAGGACTCTTCCACGAAATCGACGACGAAGGATGGGCCAGCACCGTCGAAACCGACCTGCTCGGGCCGGTGCGGGTGGTCCGAGCCTTCCTGCCCGCACTGCGGCGCGGTGGGTGGGGACGCATCGTTCTGCTCGCATCCGAGGACGCCGAGCAGCCCTACATCGACGAACTGCCGTACTGCGCATCGAAGGCAGGAATCCTGTCGCTGACCAAAGGACTGTCCAAAACCTATGCATCCGAAGGTATTTTGGTCAATGCGGTCTCGCCCGCCTTCATCCACACCCCGATGACGGACAAGATGATGGACAAACGTGCCGACGAACGCGGCACCGACCGCGACGAAGCAATCGAGACCTTCCTCGACGAGGAACGACCCTTCATGGAACTGAAACGACGCGGCGAACCCGACGAGGTCGCATCCGTCGTCGTGTTCCTCTGCTCGGAACGCGCATCCTTCGTCAACGGCACCAACTACCGCGTGGACTCCGGGTCCGTCGCAACCATCTAGAGGAGGCACCATGACCAACTTCGGCTACACCCTCATGACCGAACAGAGCGGCCCCAAAGAGCTCGTGAAGTACGCCGTCGGCGCCGAGAACGTCGGCTTCGACTTCGAGGTGGCAAGCGACCACTACTCACCATGGCTGTCCTCCATGGGCCACGCACCGTACGCCTGGACCACGCTGGGAGCCGTCGCACAGGCCACCGAACGCGTCGAGCTCATGACCTACGTGACGTGCCCCATCATCCGGTACCACCCCGCCGTCGTCGCACAGAAAGCCGCAACCCTCCAGATCCTCGCCGACGGACGCTTCACCCTCGGCCTCGGCAGCGGCGAAAACCTCAACGAACACGTCGTCGGCGAAGGCTGGCCGTCCATCGACAAGCGCCAGGACATGTTCGCCGAAGCACTCGACATCATCGGCAAACTCCACGCAGGCGGCTTGGTGACCTACGAAGGCAAGCACTTCCGCGTCGACTCCGCACGCATCTGGGACCTACCCGAAGGCGGCGTACCCATCGGCGTCGCCGTGTCCGGTGAAAAATCCATCGCCCGATTCGCGCCCTACGCCGACCACCTCATCGCCGTCGAGCCCAACGCAGACCTCGTGAAAGGCTGGGTCGACCACCACGACGGACCATCACGCACCATCGGCCAGATCCCCATCTCCTGGGACCCGGACAAGGACGCCGCCATCGACCGCGCCCACGACCGATTCCGCTGGTTCGCCGGAGGCTGGGCCGTCAACGCAGACCTCCCCACCACCGCAGGCTTCGCAGGCGCAACACAATTCGTCCGCAAAGAAGACGTAGCCGACACCATCCCCTGCGGCCCCGACCTCGACGCCATCGTCGAGGCCGTCAAGCCCTACTGGGAAGCCGGCTTCACCGACATCGCCCTCGTCCAGGTCGGCGACGAAACCCAGGAACGCTTCCTCGCCGAAGCCGCAGGCCCGTTGCTGGAGAAACTGCGCGCCGCATCGAGCTAGGTTCCCCCGGTTCCGGACCGAACGTGCCGTTCGGTCACTTCAAGTGACCGAACGGCACATTCGGTCTCGAAACGGAAGTACGCAGACAACAAAAAGACCCTGATTCGTGAACCGAATCAGGGTCTTTGCTGTCGGGGTGGCGGGATTCGAACCCACGACCTCTTCGTCCCGAACGAAGCGCGCTACCAAGCTGCGCCACACCCCGTGTACCGCACGCAGAAGTCTAGCTTACGACTGCCTCGGAACGCGAAACGCCCTCGTCGGACCCCTCTTTTGGGCCCTTTCGGGGTGCTGGAGTGAGTGTCAGCAGTGTCGCTTCGGGGCGGCAGCAGAAACGTGCAGGCGCGTACGGCGACGTACCGATTCCGGCCGAGACGTGCAGCTGCGTGTGCGCGCCCCACTTCGACGGGCCCTTCACACGTGATCGGTCGATCTCGCAGTTGGTAACCAGAGCGCCGTAGAACGGAAGGCACAGCTGACCGCCGTGGGTGTGTCCAGCGAGAACGAGGTCGTAGCCGTCCTCGGCGAACTTGTCGAGAACCCGCGGTTCGGGGGAGTGCGTGATACCGAGCCGCAGGTCCGCCAGTGGATTGGGTTGGCCGGCGATGGTCTCGTAGCGATCGCGCTTCAAATGAGGATCGTCGACTCCGGCGGACGCGATGCGCACGCCCGCGATCTCGAGTTCGCGACGGACGTGGGTGACGTCGTGCCAGCCACGCTCGGAGAACGCTGCTCGGAGGTCGCGCCAGGGGAGTGATTCACCCAGAACGCGCTTGTGGTTCTTCTTGAAGTACTTCAGCGGGTTCTTCGGCTTGGGCGCGAAGTAGTCGTTGCTGCCGAACACGAACAGGCCAGGCCTGGACAGGAGCGGGCCGAGAGCCTGGACGACGGCGGGGACGGACTTCGGATGCGACAGGTTGTCGCCGGTGTTGACGACCAGGTCGGGTTCGAGCCGGTCGAGCTCCCGCAGCCAGTTCTGCTTGAGCCGCTGATTCGGCATCATGTGCAGATCGCTGATGTGCAGAACACGCAGCGATGCCGATCCCGGCTCGAGGACAGCCATCGTGGCTTCGCGGAGAGCGAAGGCGTTGCGCTCGATGAGCGTCGCGTACCCGAGGCCGAGCGCTGCAGCACCGGCCGTGGCCAGGGCTGCCGTCTGCAACGGCGCCTGCTCCGCGTTGGCACGGGCGCGTGTCGCGGCGGCACGGAGAGCGTCGGATGCGAGCTGCGACTGCGGGGCGAACGGGAGGGTCCAAGCATTGTTTTTCACGGACACGTTTCCCACGATACGTCAGTACAGGTAATCGACGTGCGGATGCGGACGGCGCCCGCGTAGCGTTCTGGTACATGTCCGAACTGAAATCCCAGCTCCGAGCCGACCTGACCACATCCATGAAGGCCAAGGACAAGCTCCGCACGGCCACGATCCGTATGCTTCTCGCCGCGATCCAGACCGAGGAGGTCTCCGGCAAGGAAGCGCACGATCTGACCGACGAGCAGGTACTGAAAGTCCTTGCCAAGGAGTCGAAGAAGCGCGGCGAATCCGCCGAGATCTACACCGAGAACGGCCGCGGAGAGCTCGCAGCGAACGAGCGCGCGGAAGCGCAGATCATCGACGAATACCTGCCGACGCCGCTCACGGACGCCGAATTGGCCGATGTCGCCGACACCGCCATCGCCCAGGTGGCCGAAGAAATCGGCGAACGGCCTGGGATGAAGCAGATGGGCCAGGTCATGAAGGTCGCCTCCGCACTGGCTGCGGGTAAGGCCGACGGATCGCGCGTGTCGAAGGCCGTCAAAGACCGCCTCTGACACTGGTGCCCTATGTGAGTGGAAATGCAGGCCCTGGCCTACATTTCCACTCACATGCGGCGGAGCCGCTTATCGCGGTGCGGTGATGCCCGGGATGGCGGGAATCTGCAGCCCCGGCGGAATGGCCGGTAGTTCGATGCCCGGCGGAAGTTCCGGCAGAGCCGGAGCAGGCGGGGCCTCCCGCACCGATCCGTCGCTGACGTAGATCGTGATGGTCGATCCCGGGATTGCCGAACCCGACGGGGACACACCCGTCACCGTGCCGCGGGACGCCGAGTTGGCTGTCGTCGCGACCGTCACCTGGAAGCCTGCGCCCTGGAGCGTCGAGGTTGCCGAGCTCTGGCTCTGACCGGTCACGTCGGGAACCTGACCGTTGGCCGACCCACGCACGTACTTCTGGTCGACGGGTGGCAGCTCGACGGGGCCGAAGTTGTTCGCAACGGGGTCGATGGCGTCGTACCAGGTGCGCGCAGGTTCGTTACCGCCGTACAGGTTGCCGGACCCGCACGGACGAAGTGGGAACGAGCAGATCTCACCGGGGGTCGGCGAGTCGCCGTAGGTGTACACGGCTGCGGCGTAGCGGTTGGTGAAGCCGAGGAAGCCCGACGACATGTGAGACTCCGTCGTACCGGTCTTGCCGGACATCGGGAGCGTCCAGCCGACGGATCCCGCAGCCGACGCCGATGTGCCGCCTGCCTGGTCGTCCTTGCTCATCGCGTTCGCGAGAGTGTTCGCCAGACCAGGCTCGACGACCTGCTCGCAGGCCTGCTGGGTCACGGGAACCGGCTTGCCTTCTCGGTCGAACACCGAGTCGATCGGAGTGGGCGGGCACCACTTGCCGCCCGACGCCAACGTCGCGGCCACGTTGGACAGCTCCAGTGGGTTCACCCAGGTGGGTCCGAGTGTGTAGGAACCGAGGTTCTGGTTCTTCTGGAAGTCGGCCATGCTCTGTTCGTCGAAGCCCGAGGTGTTCGGGTCCGCGTAGGACCGCAGGCCGAGACGAACGGACATGTCGACGACGGGTGCGACTCCGACGGATTCGATCAGCTTCACGAATGCCGTGTTGGGCGACTGGGCGAGCGCATCGGTGATGGAGAGCGACGCCGGGTAGTTGCCTGCGTTCTCGACGCAGTACGTGTTGGCCGGGCAGCCACGAGCACCGCCGTCGCCCAGGCCCTTGACTTCGGCTCGGCGGGGTACCTGCAGGGTGGCGCTGGTTCCGAGTCCTCGTTCCATCGCTGCGGCGGTGGTGAAGACCTTGAAGATCGACCCGGCGCCGTGCCCGACGAGTGAGTAGGGCTGCGGCTGAACCGTTTCGTCGGTGTCGGCGTCGAGACCGTACGTGCGGCTGCTTCCCATCGCCAGGATGCGGTGCGAGTCCTGGCCGGGTGCGATGACGTTCATGACCGTGGCGACGCCGTCGAGCGTCGGGCTCGAGTTCGACGACAGCGATGCCTTGGTGGAGTTCTGCACAGCCGGATCGAGCGTGGTGCGGATGAGGTAGCCGCCCTTGTCGATCTGTTCGCGGCTGATACCGGCGTTCGCGAGGTACTGCAATGCGTAGTCGCAGAAGAATCCGCGGTCACCGGCGGCGATGCATCCTCGCGGAAGAGTCTGCGGCACCGGGAGAACGCCGAGAGGTTCGGTTTTGGCCTGGCGGAACTCGTCGGCCCGGTCCGGGATGTTCTGGATCATCGTGTCCAGCACGATGTTGCGGCGTTCGGTGACGCCCTGCTCGTTGGTGTACGGGTTGAGCGCCGAGCTGGACTGCACCATGCCCGCGAGCATCGCGGACTGCTTCGCGTCGAGCTGGCTGGCGTCGATACCGAAATAGGTCTGCGCGGCGTCCTGGATGCCGAACGACGAGTTTCCGAACGGCACCAGGTTGAGGTAGCGGGTGAGGATCTCGTCCTTCGTGAGTTCCTTGTCCAGCGTCAACGCCATGCGGATCTCGCGGATCTTACGAGCGGGCGTCGTCTCGATCGCGGCGCGGCGCTCGGCGTCGGTCTTGGCGACGACGAGAAGCTGGTAGTTCTTCACGTACTGCTGATCCAACGTCGACGCGCCCTGTTCGACCTGGCCGCTCGTGGTGTTGGTGAGGAACGCGCGCAACGTGCCCTGCCAGTCGACGCCCTGGTGCTCGGCGAACCGCTTGTCCTCGATGGAGACGATGGCGAGCTTCATCTCGTTGGAGATCTTGTCGCTCGGTACCTCGAAGCGTCGCTGCTCGTACAGCCACGCGATCGGGTTACCTGCGGCGTCGACCATCGTGGACACCGCCGGGACCGCGCCTTCGACCAATTCGGCGGACACGTTGTCCACCGTGTCCGCAGCCCGATTCGACGCATAGCCGAACCCGCCTGCCAACGGGAACATGACTCCGGCCAACAGCGCACCCGCGAGTGCGGAACATCCGGCGAGCTTCGCCACGGTTTTTCCAACTGACACGAGCACAGCGTACGTGGACTACTGCAGCTGGCCCAGAAACGCAGATGATCCCGCCGCTTCCGGGGTGCGCTGTCGAGTCGTTACGGAGCGCGTCTGCTTGTAATGGATCACAGGTCGAGCGAGGAACCGCAGGTCGGGACGGTCGTACCAGAAAGTTGCCTCTCTCGTCTTGCGTTCGTCGCCGGATTTACCTAAATTATGAGCACGGTGTGATTCACATAACACTTGTATATGAATGTGGGGCAGCTCCTAGACCGATGTGCTTCGAGCAGTGGAGATCGAGGTCGAAGCAGCGCCGCAGGGGCTTCTGGAACGTTCAGCAAGGACGTTCGAACTGCAAAGGGGATCCGCAATGCACACGACAGCAGCACCGACGCGGCTAGATGTGGAAGAAGCAGAAGCACGCATTGCGTGGGTAGCGCAGGCACGGTGCAAGGGCACCGATCCTGACCAGCTGTTCGTACGGGGAGCAGCGCAGCGCAAAGCCGCGACCATCTGCCGGCACTGCCCGGTGTTGATGCAGTGCGGTGCCGACGCGCTCGACAATCGCGTGGAATTCGGTGTCTGGGGTGGCATGACCGAACGTCAGCGTCGTGCATTGCTCAAGCAGCACCCCGAGGTCGACTCCTGGTCGGACTTCTTCGAGACGCAGCGCCAGCAGCAGGCCGCGATCTGAACGGACCTACGCGGACCTGGTGAGTTGATCCGCCACCGCGCGGAGCGCATGCAGGTCCGACACCTCGAACGGGAGGGACGGCACGCCGACGATCGGGACCCGTGGGTGTGCCGAGGTGAACCGTCGGAGCAGGCGCAGTTCGCGAGCGGCCGTCACTGCCCGGGCGGCGTGAATGCGCAGCACCGCGGCGGCGAGCTTCCCGTCGTCCGAGCCCTCCAACTGATCGGCAGCCGTGACGGCGTGATCGGCAGGCAGCGACAACAGCGTCGGGTGCGTCCGGTTCAGGATCAGGCCGGCCAGCGGCATTCCCTCACCGCTCAATCGATCCACGAAGTACGCAGCCTCGCGTAACGCATCCGGCTCGGCCGCCGCGACGACGACGAAGCTGGTGCCGCTCTCGCGAAGCAACTGGTAAGTGCGCGTCGCGCGCTCGCGGAAGCCCCCGAACATCGAGTCGAGCGACTGCACGAACGCCGACGCATCGGTGAGCATCTGACTACCGATCACCGTCGACACGCCGCGCAGGGCCAGGCTCATCGCGCTGGTCACCATCCGCGTCAGGCCGCGTCCCGGCGCCATCAACAACCTGATGAACCGTCCGTCGAGGAACGAGCCGAGACGCTGCGGCGCATCGAGAAAATCCAGAGCATTGCGCGACGGTGGGGTATCCACGACGATCAGATCCCACGTCGAGTCGGACGCGAGCTGGCCGAGTTTCTCCATCGCCATGTACTCCTGCGTTCCGGAGAACGACGAGGCCACCGTTTGATAGAACGGGTTGGCCAGCACCTGCTCGGCTTTCTCCGGCGTCGAGTGCTCGATCACCATCTCGTCGAACGTCCGACGCATGTTCAACATCATGGCGTGCAGTTCGCCCGTCGCCCCGGCAGGCAGTTTCACCGGCTGTGGCGAGTTGTCGAGCTCGTCGACCCCGAGTGCTTGGGCCAGACGCCGCGCTGGATCGATCGTCAACACCACGACCTTGCGGCCCTGCTCCGCCGCTCGAAGCGCCATCGACGCCGCTGTCGTCGTCTTCCCGACGCCACCTGCCCCGCACACCACGACGATGCGGGAGTTGGCACCCCGAAGAATCTTCTCGACGTCGAGTACGGGCGCTGCAGCCTTGCTCATTTCACACCCTGCTCTCTGAGTTCTGCCGCCAGTTCGTACAACCCGCCCAGGTCGACGCCGTCCGCCAGCATCGGCAGGCGCAGTCTCGCGGAATCCAACTCGTCGAGCTGACGGCCACTGTCCACCTGAGCTGCCAGCGTCGACGCGTGCTCGATCGTTTCCGTCAGCAAGCCTGCGAAATCGTCGTCGGACAGGGAAATTCCTGTCTTCTCCAGCCCGGTTCTGAGTGCGGCGACGTCGACGGTTCCGTGTGCCGCGTCGTCGAGCGACTCCTCCGGCAGGTACGTCGGCTCGGTGCGGTTGACGATGACGGTGCCCAACTGCAGATCGGCTGCCTCCAGCTCCGTCACGGCATCCGCCGTCTCCTGCACCGGCAACGCCTCGAGCAACGTCACGAGATGTACGACGGTGTCGGCCGAATGCAGCAACCGGACGACGCCCTCGCTCTGCGAGCGGACCGGGCCGCCCTTGGCCAGGTCGGCCATCGCCTTGGTGACATCGAGGAAGTTGCCGATACGGCCCGTGGGAGGTGAATCGACGACCACCTCGTCGTACACGCGTTTCCCGGCTTTGTCGGTGCGGACGACGCACTCCTTGACCTTGCCGGTCAGCAGGACGTCGCGTAGACCGGGGGCGATGGTGGTCGCGAACTCGATCGCGCCGATCTTGCGCATCGCGCGCCCGGCGAAACCCAGGTTGTAGAACATGTCGAGGTACTCGAGAAACGCAGTTTCGATGTCGATGGCCAGCGCGTAGACCTCACCGCCGCCGTCCGCGGACGCCACCCGCGTCTCGACTGGCGGGAGTGGGGGAACGTCGAACAGCTGGGCTATGCCCTGCCTGCCTTCGACTTCCACCAGCAACACTCGCCGACCGTCGGCCGCGAGTGCCAACGCAAGCGCGGCGGCAACCGTCGACTTACCGGTGCCGCCTTTGCCGGAGACGAAGTGCAACCGCGCAGTGTCGGCCTTCTCCGGCCAACCTTCGAAACTCGATGTGACCACAACACGACCATATAGACGAATCGGATGTCACCTCGGCGGAACCGTGCGGTCCGAGGTCGCGGCGACTATCTCGCGTCCTTGATCACGGCGACTACGTCGTCCACGGCCTGCTTCAGAATGTCGACGTAGCGGGCGTGGTCGGGGAAGGTGTCGGGGCACGCAGTCACGCAGATCGTGACCGTGTCGCCCAGGCCGTAGAAGCCGTGGGTGACGGAGCGGGCGGGGCCGAGCATCGGGAAGCCGCCGGAGAAGAGACAGGGCGCCCCGCACAGTTCCAGATCGGTGTCCCCGCGGTCGACACTGACGACCGTCAGGTTGCTCGTCACCGATTCGTGAACGGTGCGCTCACGAGGTGCATGTTTGCGTGCGCGTCTGTCCACAGCGAGAAAGACCGGAGCGGGTACGAGATTCTCGGCTTCGATCCACCGCAGAAGGAGCGGGTCGAGGACGTTCCTGCGTGTCTCGGACAACGACGCCGCGGTTCGTCTTGCGCGCTCGGCGATGTCGGGCACGCCGACGTGAAGGTCGACGTCTCCGTTCACGACGCGGTTCTCGGCGGGCCACGACACGTCCTCGGGAAGTCCCATGGGCACGAGCGCGTTCAGTGTGTCCGGGACTGGATCGCCGATGGTCTCGAGGTAGCGCTCGGTGGCGAGGCCGACGGCGGTCAACGCCGTGGTCGTGACACTGAATCGGGTCCCGGTGACCCGAAGTGGAGCACAAGGGATCACATGGGCGACACGGTTTCCGGTGGGCTCGACGTTGCCCACGATGGACGGTCGAAGGACGTTTCGATCGGTGATGGACCCGCGCGCACGCTCGAAGGTACGGCGTGAGCGGCGCGCGGCAAGACGCGCGGCCACCAGACGAAACGGAAGGGCGGCAGCGGCTCCCACCGCCACCGGAACACGCAGGTGAGGCTTGAACAGGCGTGCCTGGGATGGACGAGGGTCGGGCGGCTCCACCGAGAACAGGGCCCGCGCGAGCCGCGTCGCCCCTCGTCCGTCGGTCAGTGCGTGGCTTACCTGAAAGACCACGACCAGTGCGCGCCCCGATGCGTGCGGTATGTCCTCGACATCTCGTGCCACGTGGACCTGCCAGGCGGCTCGAGTTGCATCGACGGGCGTCTGCACCAGCAGACCGAGTTCGTCGACGACGCCTTCCCATGTGCGAGAATCGAATTGGAGAATCCTCGGAGGTTCGCCGCTTCGGGACCAATACGGGTAATCGAGGTTTCCGGGGATCTCGACGAGACGCTTGTTCAGGTCCGGAATCGATCGGGCACGTACGCCGATGAACTCCGTGATCTCGTCGAACGTCGGGGACGGGAGGTCACCTGTGTCGAAGGTCAGCAGCACGTATTGGTCTCGTGATGTGCTCTTCGAGGCATAGTGAAATGCCGCGTCGAGGATGTCCAGACGGCTCACGGCTTCGACCCTCTCACATGACGCCCGGCCGATACACCGTCGAAGCGTCCGGTCGATCGGACTGCGGCATGACCGCCGACTAGGCTCACCGGCATGAGCGAAAAGACCATCTGGGAGTACTTCACCGCGCCGGTGCTGATTCACGCGACCAAGCAGATTCTGGACAACTACGGTGCCGAGGGCTGGGAACTCGTCACCATCATGTCCGGTCCCAACGGTGGCGACACGTTGGTGGCCTACTTCAAGCGCCCGAAGGCCTAGCGATGGCGTGGAGTGAGCGCTTGGCCGAACTCGGGATCGAGTTACCTCCGGTAGTGCCGCCGCTGGCTGCGTACATTCCCGCCGTGCAGACCGGATCGCTGGTCTACACGTCGGGTCAGCTGCCGTTGGTTTCCGGTGAGCTGACGGCCACCGGGAAGGTCGGCGCGGACGTGTCGGCCGAGGATGCCGCCGACGCTGCGCGTGTCTGCGCACTGAACGCGCTGGCGGCGATCAATTCGCTCGTCGGTGTCGATTCGATCAAGCGCGTCGTGAAGGTCGTCGGATTCGTAGCGTCGGCTCCCGGTTTCACCGGTCAGCCTGCCGTCGTCAACGGGGCGTCGAACGTGATCGGCGAGATCTTCGGTGACGCGGGAAAGCACGCCAGGTCCGCCGTCGGTGTAGCCGAGCTCCCGATCGATGCCCCCGTCGAGGTCGAGCTGATCGTCGAGGTCTGAGCCGTCACACGGCGTCGAGTGCTCGCTGAAGATGGAGCCCGCGGCGAACGGAACAGGGATGCTCGACGCCCCCGGCGATCGACTCGAGGAATTCGTCGAGAAGAACTCGGAAGCAGTCGGTCGCCGGTGTCGAACGGTCCTGCAGTGACAGCACACCGTCGCTGCCGCTGATCTCCACCCGGAAGACCGACGGTTGCACCGGTGTGGCGAGCGACAGGCGCGACGTGCTCAACTTCCCGCCCTCGTGTTCGAGCACCACGGTCCAGGTGTCCGAAGACTCGTCCCGACGGCTCAGCGCCACGCCGGTGATGGGCCCGAGGGTCAGGTCCAGCAGGTCGAAGACGTGCGGCCCGACGTCGAACAGGGCGCCGTCGCGTCGACGCCACGGTGAATTCGAGTACTCGCCTCCGAGCACTGCCCCGGACAGCCAGGTCCCGGATGCCGAACTCCAATCCCGTCCGTCGGCCTCGGCGAGAAACTCACGTGTCTCCGGAGCGAACCGCCTGGTCAACGCCACGATCGAGCCGACGCCTGCGTCGGCGACGGCGTCGGCAAGCCGGGTGGCGTCGTCCAGGTTCGACGCGATGGGTTTGTCGAGCACGACGTGTTTTCCCGCCTCGGCTGCTGCGATGGCCAAGCCGGCCTGCACTTCCGGGGGCACGGCGAACGCGACGGCATCCACGTCGGCCATCAGTGTCTCTACGCTGTCGTAGACCGGGGCGCCCATCCCTGCAGCTGCATCGGGGCGGCGGGCCCACACGCCCACGAAGTCGATAGCGGGGTGCGCGGTAAGGGACGGGGCGTGTGTGGCGCGAGCCCATGGACCCGCGCCGACCAATCCGATTCTCATGCTCTTAAAGTACGACTATGACTCTCGCGCACCCGGCATACGGTCAGCTTCGACAGGTCACACCGACGGCAGCGGTTCTGCTCGCCGACAATCCCGGAAAGATGACACTCGACGGCACCAACACCTGGATTCTGCGCGCACCCGGAAGCGATGACGTGGTCGTCGTCGATCCGGGGCCGAAGGACAAGAAGCATCTCGACGCGGTGGCCGCGTCGGGCACTGTGGTTCTCGTGCTGGTGACGCATCGGCACGGCGATCACACGGGTGGGTTGAAGCGGTTCCACAAGAAGACGGGCGCACCGATCCGCGCGTTCTCCGACGAATTCGTCTACGGCAGCACAGCGTTGGTCGACGGCGAGGTCATCGAGGCGGCCGGGTTGAAGATCACCGTTCTCGCGACTCCCGGCCACACAGCGGATTCGTCGAGCTTCGTACTCGACGACGCGATTCTCACCGGGGACACGATCCTCGGTCGGGGCACGACGGTCCTCGATCCCAAGGACGGGACTCTCGCGGACTACCTGGCGTCGCTGGACCGGCTCGAAGCCGCAGGGGCAGGCAAGATCGCGCTACCCGGGCACGGAGCCGAGGTGGCCGACACAGCGGAGGTTGCGCGAATGTACCGAAAGCACCGGCTGGAACGCCTCGAGCAGATCAAAGCTGCGTTGGCGGTACTCGGCGAGGATGCCAAGCCGATGAAGGTGGTCAAGCACGTCTACGCGGACGTGGACAAGAAGTTGTGGCCAGCTGCGCGCATGTCCGTCAAGGCGCAGCTGACCTACCTTCGAGAGAGCTAGCGAGCTCGGCGAGCCAGACGCTCGGAGTCGGAGATCAGCACGCTCTTGCCCTCGAGCCGCAGCCAACCGCGGTGCGCGAAATCCGCGAGTGCCTTGTTGACGGTCTCTCGCGATGCGCCGACGAGCTGAGCGATCTCTTCCTGCGTCAGGTCGTGCGTGACGCGGAGCGAACCGGCTTCCTGGGTGCCGAAGCGCTGCGCCAGCTGGAGAAGCGCCTTGGCGACACGGCCGGGGACGTCGGTGAAGATCAGATCCGCGAGGTTGTTGTTGGTACGACGCAACCGGCGAGCCAGCACGCGCAGAAGCTGCTCGGCGATCTCGGGGCGCTGGTCGATCCAAGCCTTCAGAGCGTCGCGGTCCATGCTGACCGCGCGGACCTCGGTGACCGTCGTCGCGGTGGACGTGCGGGGACCCGGGTCGAAGATGGACAGCTCACCGAACATGTCCGACGGACCCATGATGGTCAGCAGGTTCTCGCGGCCATCGGGAGAACGGCGTCCGAGCTTGATCTTGCCGGAGACGATGATGTACAGCCGGTCACCGGGCTCGCCCTCGTTGAAGACCACATGTCCACGAGGAAAATCGACCGGCTGCAGCTGCTTCGTCAGCGCTGCTACCGCAGAGGGTTCGACTCCTTGGAAGATGCCGGCCCGTGCCAGGACGTCGTCCACTTGCGCTCCTTTTGGGATGTCGCCGGCGTGGTCACCCGCGTCGACGAAAGGCGTTTCTCGCTTACGTGCTCCCGGCGAGCCTGAGGCTCGACGAGCTCACGTCAGTAATCAAACATGACAATTATCTCGGTGAAGTCTACTTCGCCGAGATGGATAACGAGTGATCGGCACCACCGACGTGCCGTGAAGGTTGTGAACTAAACGAATTGTTCAGCCGCTGTTCATCGGAAATGCGACATTTCGGGCTCAGCTTGCGCGCTGATCCGCGAGTTCCTCGGAAGCCGGGGTACGACGCTTGCGGCTGTTGAAGCGAGCGAGAGCGTGCGGCATGCCCTCGTTCGCGAGGGTCGCGACCTCGGAGGTGCTGGCCTGATCGAGGAACTCCTGCACTTCTTGTTCGCGGACACCGAGCTTGCTCAAGCGGAACTCCACGCGCTCCATGGCGAGGGCGAACAACATCAGGAGCACAGGGAAGAGCACTACGGCGAGTCCTTGCATACCGAGCAGTAAACACCGAAAAGGTCTCGATAAGAACACAGGGCCGATTCGTTGCAGATTCTTGTCCGTACAGTTGTGGAGTGAAATCGACAGCTCCGTCGGCGCTCGACGTGCGCAAACGCGAAGAGACCGCATTGGGGCTCAAACGCCGAGCGCGACGAATGAACCGAGAGCTCGCCGTCGCGTTTCCGCACGTCTACTGCGAACTCGACTTCACCAACCCCCTCGAACTGGCCGTCGCCACCATTCTGTCGGCGCAGTGCACCGACAAACGCGTCAACATGGTTACTCCGGCGCTATTCGTGAGATATCGCACTGCCAAGGATTACGCCGAAGCCGACAGAACGGAACTCGAGGAGTACATCCGCACCACCGGCTTCTACCGAAACAAGGCGAACTCGCTGATCGGACTCGGATCCGCCCTGCTGGAGAAGTTCGACGGTCAGGTCCCGGCTCGCTTGAAGGACCTCGTCACGCTCCCCGGAATCGGACGAAAGACCGCAAACGTCGTGCTGGGGAACGCGTTCGACATACCGGGGATCACCGTCGACACCCACTTCGGCCGACTCGTCCGACGGTGGCAGTGGACCGACGCGGAGGACCCGGTGAAAGTCGAGCATGCCGTCGGCGCGCTGATCGAGCGCAAGGAATGGACACTGCTCAGCCACCGCGTGATCTTCCACGGACGCCGCGTGTGCCACGCCCGCAAGCCTGGGTGCGGTGTCTGCGTCCTCGCCAAGGACTGTCCTTCCTACGGCCTCGGCCCGACCGACAAGGTGGAGGCAGCGGCGCTCGTGAAGGGCCCGGAAACGGACCACCTCCTCGAGTTGGCAGGAGTGGAGCCTGCGGAACGACCCGGTGAAGCAGGAGTGGAGCCAGAGTCTGCGGAACGATCTGGTGGGGGGCCGCGGTGACGGGGTCTGCGGCGAGGTGGTCGTTGGCGGCGTTGCTGGTGGTCGTGGCGTTGGTCTACGCGATCTGGCCGCGCGGCGACGATCCGGAGCCGGTGACGGGGATGCCCGGGCAGGGTGCGCCGGTCGTCGAGGAGCGGCGGTCCGCGGACACCGCCGAGGCGCTTGCCCCGCTGCGTGAGCGTGCCGGGTTGCAGAGTTGCCCGGCGCCGTCCGCCGAGAACGACTCGTCCGGTCCGTTGGCCGGGATCGTGCTCGAGTGCATCGGTGACGGTTCGCAGGTGGATCTGGGCCGCGCTCTCGCGGGGACTCCGACGTTGATCAACCTGTGGGCGTACTGGTGCGGCCCGTGCGCGCAGGAGTTGCCGCATCTGCAGGAGTACGCGTCGCAGATGCAGGGACGGGTCACGGTGTTGACCGTGCACCAGGACCGGAACGAGTCGAACGGGCTGACGAAGCTCGCCGATTACGGGGTGACGTTGCCGGGTGTGCAGGACGGGGCAGGGCGCACAGCAGCAGCCGTCGGCGCACCGAATGTGCTCCCCGTGTCGATTCTCGTGGGCGCGGATGGCAATGTCGCCGAGGTGCTGCCACAACCGTTCGACAGTGTTCAGGAGATCGACGACGCCGTGTCCGCGGGGCTCGGAATCAGCCGATGACTCCGCAGTGGTTGAGGAAAGTCGTCGACGCAGCGAGTGGCGAACGAGGCTTGATCGACACGACGGGTACCAATCCGGTGCTCGAACGTACGGCGCCCGACGGCGCGATCGTGCGTGCGGCATCGGTGTTGGTGCTGTTCGGTGGTTCGGAGGATGCGGACCCGACGGCGCAGGGCGGAGTGCCTGCCGATGCGGACGTGCTTCTGACTCAGCGAGCAGCGACGTTGCGTCAACACAGTGGTCAGGTGGCTTTCCCGGGAGGGGCCACCGATCCCGAGGACGATTCGCCGGTCGCGACGGCTCTGCGCGAAGCGGTCGAGGAGACCGGCCTCGACCCGGGAGGCGTCGAACCGCTCGCCACCCTGCCCGGCATCTACGTGCCGCCGTCGAGGTTCGACGTCGTCCCGGTGCTCGCCTACTGGCGCAACCCCAGCGAGGTCGGCGTCGTCGACACCGCCGAGGCCGCACGGGTGGTGCGCGTGCCCATCCGGTCGTTGATCGATCCCGACAACCGATTCCAGGTCCGACACCCGGCGGGATATCAAGGCCCCGCATTCGCGGTCGACGGGATGCTGGTGTGGGGCTTCACCGGCGGTATTCTGGCAGGCCTGCTCGCGGTGTCCGGGTGGGAACTGGACTGGGACACCGACGACATCCGTGATCTGGAGACGAGTTTGGCCACAGTAGGGGAGGGTCTGGACCAGTGACCGGTTCGACATGGGTCGACATCATCGTCCTCGGCGTCGCCCTGGTGGCGGCATCCTCGGGATGGCGGCAGGGCGCGGTGGCGTCGGCGATGGCGTTTCTGGGTGTGGTGCTCGGTGCGGTCGCGGGCATCCTGATCGCCCCCCACGTGTTGGTTCACGTGGACGGGTCACGTATGCGTGTGCTCGTCGGGATCGCGCTGATCGTTGTGCTGGTGATCGTCGGTGAAGTGTCGGGAATGGTGCTGGGCCGGGCATTGCGCAGCGGAATGCATTCTCGCGGAGCACGATCGGTGGACAGCGTCGTGGGCGCTGGGCTGCAGGCCGTTGCGGTGCTCGCGGCGGCGTGGTTGCTCGCCATCCCGCTGACGTCGTCGTCGCAACCGGAGGTAGCCAGTGCCGTGCGCGGATCGACGGTGCTCGGAAAGGTCGACGACGTCGCGCCCGGGTGGCTTCGCGAGGTCCCCAAGGAGTTCTCCGCACTGCTCGACACGTCGGGTCTGCCCGACGTCATCGGACCGTTCGGCCGCACCCCGGTAGCGAACGTCGACGTACCCGATCCGGCTCTGCAGGCCAGCCCCGTCGTGGACCAGCTGCACGAGAGTGTGCTGAAGATCAGCGGTGTCGCGCCGAGCTGCCAGAAAGCGCTCGAAGGATCGGGATTCGTCGTCGCGCCGGAACTGGTGATGACCAACGCCCACGTGGTCGCGGGCACAGACGGAGTCACCGTCGACTCGCTCGGTACCGTCCTCGATGCCGACGTCGTGCTGTTCGATCCCGAGGAGGACGTGGCGATCCTTCGCGTGCCCGGGCTGCAGGCGCCGGTTCTGAACTTCGCTCCCGATCCTGCGGTGTCCGGCGAGAGCGCGATCGTTCTCGGCTACCCGGGCGGCGGTCCGTACACGGCCAGCCCGGCGCGGGTGCGCGAGATGCTCAACCTCAACGGCCCGGACATCTACCGCACCGGAACCGTCGAGCGTCAGGTGTACACCGTCCGCGGCACCGTCCGGCAGGGCAACTCCGGTGGCCCGCTCGTCACCGAGGACGGGCAGGTTCTGGGCTTGGTCTTCGGCGCTGCCGTGGACGACCCAGACACCGGATTCGTGTTGACCGCAGCCGAGATTGCCGACGAACTCGCGCAGAGCATGAACGCCCCGGTGCCGGTGGGTACGGGAGCGTGCATCGTCTGAGGCGGCTCCGCCGCATGTGAGTACTTATGCGCGGTCAGCGGAGGCCGGACGACTCCAGGAGCTCCTTCAGCTGATCGGTGACCTCACCGGGCGACTCCTGGTGCGCATAGTGACCGGCGCCGAGAACGGTGTGCAGACGCCGCTGCGGTGCCCATCCGACGTCGCCGTGGACGGTGCGGGCCAGGACGTACGGGTCCAGTTCGCCGCGAATCTGCAGCGCGGGGATGTCCAGCGACGTGTCCATCGCCTTCATGAAACGACGGCCGTCGCCGCGGAACTGGCTGCGGAACGCCCACCGCTGATATTCGAGCGCACAGTGCGCGGCACCGGCGATGCGGATCGCGGACCGCAGCTGGGTCACGGCGTCGGTGCATTCCTCGGTGCCCTGCCAGGCAGGGCTGGTCCGCGACCTGAACAGCTGCTCGACGGCCTCGCCGTTCTTCTTCGTCAGGGAACGCTCCGGCACGAGAGGCACTTGATAGCGCAGAAAGAACGGCAGAAGGGCTCGTCGCTGTGCCTTGTCGCGAAGTACCGACCGACGTAGCGCGATGGGGTGCGGCGACCCCACCAGGCCGATCGCGCTCACCATCCTGGGGTGCAACGCGGCCGTGGCCCAGCACACGAGTCCGCCGTCGGCGTGCCCGACGAGTGCAGCCCGCGAATGACCGAGAGCCCTGATGAGGCCGACGACGTCGCCCGCCAGCGTCCATCCGTCGTATCCGCGGGGTGGCTTGTCGCTGTCCCCGTATCCGCGTAGGTCGACGGCGACTGCGCGGTAGCCGGCTTCGGTCAGCGACGTGAGCTGGTGACGCCAGGACCACCAGAAGTCGGCGAAGCCGTGCAGCAGCACCACGAGAGGGCCGTCGGCAGGTGAATCAGCTGCCTCGACGACGTGGAAGCGGATGCCGTTGGCATGTACGTCCCGGTGCGTCCAGGGGCCGGCGAAACGCACCGTCGACGGGTCGGGCTGGCTCATGTTCGGTGCGTGCCGCCGCTACTTCTTGTAACCGGGGATGCCGGGAGTGCTCTCGTGCTGGTTCGGCAGCACCGTCGACGCCTGCTTGAGCGAGTCGATGGTCTTCTCGGGCTTGCGCAGCTTCTTGACGCGCAGGTAGCCGAGGAAGCCGAACAGTGCGGCGACGAGCAGCATGAACACGAAGACGATCAGGAACGCGGCCCACCTGGGCAGCCAGATGTCGAGCGTCTCCGCGGCGAAGAAGAAGAAGAAGAACGCACTGAAGATCAGAACCGCGAGCGCGAGCAGGAAGAACAGGCTGCCCTGCAGACCCTTCTTGATCTCACCGGTGACCTCGGCCTTGGCCAGCTCGACCTCGGCGCGCACCAGCGTCGACACCTGCGTCGTCGCGTCCTTGACCAGGTTGCCGATGCTGCCGGTGCCGGGCGCGCGGTAGTCGACGTCCGACAACGGGATGGACGAGATGGTGTTCGGCACCCCGTCCGGGTAGCCGTTCTTGCCGTTGGCAATGGTGCCTTGGCCGCGATTGGTATCGCTCAACTTCTCGACCCCTCCACTTGCTGGTGCATCGTTTGGTTCTTGCGGCCCTAACACTAGTGCCGACCCATGGTCGTACGCGTCGTGGCTGCAGGAACGACGCATCCGCTGAAATTCTCAGGTTGCTGTCAGGTAACTTCCCAGTTGTACATACCCCCATATATCGAGTGCAATCGCAGGAGCGCAGGCAGTGAGTACTTCCCCGGCCGTCCCAGGTGACGGCTCTGTAGCGGCGGCCCCGGAGGTACCACGGTCTCGTATCGTCGTGGCTTCGATGGTCGGAACGTCGATCGAGTTCTTCGACTTCTACATCTACGCGACCGCCGCGGTTCTCGTTTTCCCCAAGCTGTTCTTCCCGGCCGGGAACGACACGACGGCGTTGCTCGCGTCGTTCGCGACGTTCGGGCTCGCGTTCGTCGCGCGTCCCATCGGGTCCATTCTGTTCGGCCATTTCGGTGACCGCATCGGGCGGAAGGCGACCCTCGTCGGCTCGCTGCTGACGATGGGTGTCGCGACGTTCCTGATCGGTCTGCTGCCGACGTACGACTCCGTCGGCATCATCGCGCCTGCTCTGCTGGCCCTCATGCGTTTCGCGCAGGGTGTCGGTCTGGGCGGCGAGTGGAGTGGCGCTGCGCTGCTCGCGACGGAGACGGCGAAGCCGGGCAAGCGCGCCTGGGCTGCGATGTACCCGCAGCTGGGTGCGCCGATCGGATTCTTCTTCGCCAACGGCATCTTCCTGTTGATCGTCATCCTCACCGGGTACGACGCCGCGGTGTCCGGCAGCGACCATGCCTTCCTGACGTGGGGGTGGCGAATCCCGTTCCTGCTGAGCGCGATCATGGTCATCATCGGCCTGTACGTGCGGTTGAAGCTGGAGGAGACCCCGGTGTTCAAGCTCGCCGTCGAGCGCGGACAGAAGGTCAAGACCCCGCTGGCCGAGGTGTTCAAGACGAGCTGGCGTCAGCTGATCATCGGCACGTTCGTGATGCTGGCGACGTACACGCTGTTCTACATCATGACCACGTGGGTCGTCAGCTACGGAACCGGCAAGGTCTCCGACGTGAACGGTCCGAAGATCACCATCGCCTACACCGATTTCCTCGAGCTGCAGCTGATCGCGGTGCTGTTCTTCGCAGCCCTGATTCCGGTGGCAGGCATCCTCGCCGACAAGTACGGCCGTCGACCCACCTTGATCGTCATCACCGCGGCGATCGTCGTGTTCGGTCTGTCGTTCCACTGGTTCGCGGCGCCGGAGAACGCGTCGGCCGGACGCATGCTGGTCTTCATGTGCGTCGGTCTCGGCCTGATGGGTCTCACCTTCGGCCCGATGAGTGCTGTTCTGCCCGAGCTGTTCCCAACGAACGTGCGGTACACCGGTTCGGGAATCTCGTACAACACCAGCTCGATCCTCGGTGCCGCAGTGGCACCGTTCATCGCCACCTGGCTGGTCTCGAGCTACGGCGTCGGATGGGTCGGGGTGTACCTGGCCATCGTTGCTGCACTGACCCTGATCTCGCTGATCGTGATGAAGGAAACCAGGGACCAGCAGCTCGAGAACGTGTAACGCTCGACTGACGAAAATACCCCCGAGATGTGCGGTTCCAGGAGTCCTGGACGCACAACTCGGGGGTATTTTGCAGGAGCGGAGCCTGCGGAGTGACCCATTTGAAAGCGAAAGTGTCAGCGGCCCTTCTTGATTGCCTCGAAGACCTTGGGATCGACGAGGGTGGAGGTGTCGCCCAGGTCGCGGCCTTCGGCGACGTCGCGCAGGAGGCGTCGCATGATCTTGCCGGAGCGGGTCTTGGGTAGTTCGGGGACGATGGAGATCTCGCGTGGCTTGGCGATCGGTGAGATCTCCTTCGACACCTGTGCTTTGAGCTCGGCGATGAGTTCGTCGCCGGTGTTGTCCACTCCGGCGCGCAGGATGACGAACGCGACGATGCCCTGGCCGGTGGTCTCGTCGGCGGCTCCGACGACGGCTGCTTCGGCGACGCCGTGGTGGCTGACGAGTGCCGATTCGACTTCGCTGGTGGAGATGCGGTGGCCGGAGACGTTCATGACGTCGTCGACGCGGCCGAGGACCCACAGGGCGCCGTCGTCGTCGTACTTGGCGCCGTCACCGGCGAAGTACCAGCCTTCTTCGGCGTAGCGGGACCAGTAGGTGTCCTTGTACCGTTCCATGTCGCCCCAGATGCCGCGCAGCATCGACGGCCACGGCTGGTCGAGGACGAGGTATCCGTTGCCGCCGTTGCCGAGTGGCTTGGCGTCGTCGTCGACGATCTTGGCCGAGATGCCCGGTAGTGGGGTCATCGCCGATCCGGGTTTGGTGGAGGTGACGCCGGGGAGCGGGGAGATCATGATCGCCCCGGTCTCGGTCTGCCACCACGTGTCGACGATGGGGGCGGTGCCGCCGCCGACGACGTCGCGGAACCATCGCCATGCTTCGGGGTTGATGGGTTCGCCGACGGATCCGAGCAGGCGGACGCTCGTGAGGTCGTGTGCTTCGGGGATTTCCTTGCCCCACTTCATGAACGTGCGCACGAGGGTGGGGGAGGTGTAGTAGATCGAGACCTTGTACTTCTCGATGACGTTCCAATGCCGGTGCTCGTCGGGGGAGTTGGGGGTTCCCTCGTAGACGACCTGGGTGGCGCGGTTGGAGAGGGGGCCGTAGACGATGTAGGAGTGCCCGGTGACCCAGCCGATGTCGGCGGTGCACCAGTAGACGTCCTTGCCTGCTTTGTGGTCGAAGACGTTGTGGTGGGTGTAGGAGGTCTGCGTCAGGTATCCGCCGGAGGTGTGGATGATGCCCTTGGGCTTACCGGTGGTGCCGGAGGTGTAGAGGATGAACAGTGGGTGTTCGGCCGGGAACGGCTGCGCCTCGTGCTCTGTCGATGCCTGCGCGACGCTCTCGTGCCACCACAGGTCGCGGCCCTCGGTCCAGTCCACCTCGGAGTCGGTGCGCTTGACGACCAGCACATGCTCGACTGACGCGGCAGCGTTCTCGAATGCACTGCCGGCTGCCCCGTCGACGGCGTGGTCGACGGTCTCTTTGATGGGCGCGGGCTTGCCGCGTCGCCACTGGCCGTCGGTGGTGATGACGAGTTTGGCTTCGGCGTCGTCGATGCGTGAGCGCAGTGCGGTGGCGGAGAATCCGGCGAAGACGACGGAGTGTGTGAGGCCGAGGCGTGCGCACGCGAGGATGGAGACGATGGCCTCGGGGATCATCGGCATGTAGATCGCGACGCGGTCGCCGGCGACGAGACCGAGGTCGGTGAGGGTGTTCGCGGCCTGGGAGACCTCGGCGAGGAGATCGGAGTAGGTGACGTCGCGGCTGTCGCCCGGTTCGCCTTCCCAGTGGATGGCGACCTGGTCACCGTGGCCGTCGAGGACGTGGCGGTCGACGCAGTTGTAGGCGACGTTGAGTTCGCCGTCGCCGAACCACTTGGCGACGGGTGCATCGGACCAGTCGAGTACCTCGGTGAACGGGGTGTGCCAGTGCAGCCGGCGCGCTTGTTCGGCCCAGAACGCCAGTCGGTCCTTCTCGGCGTCGTCGTAGAGGTCGGCCGTCGCGTTGGCCTGAGCCGCGAACTCGGCCGAAGGCGGGTAGGTCTCCCCGGCGCCGTTCTCAGTGGCTTCAGGGGTACTGGTCGTCATCTCTGATTGCTCGCTTTCGTCGTCCGCGTAAGGCGCTCGATGCCATCACAGGCAGCCCTTGTGAGGGTAGTCACATGTGAGGGCGGTCGCATCGTTGCAGCGGCGTGCAACCCTCTGATCTGCGGTGATCGGTCGGTTTTCCGCGACGGACGGTATTCAGGACTGATCCGTCGGGCCTGCCCGTTCGGAGGGGCTCTCGAGCGGTGGGAAATGACTTGCCGAAAAGTTTCGATCGTGTTTCGTGCTTACTCGCGAGTCAGCAAAAACTGGGGGAGTTCACATGTTCGTTTCAGGATGTGTCTAAAGTCTGCGGTATTGAGATCGTTGCCACCCCGCACTAAAGGATGTGGCCGGCGGTCGCCCCACAGAACCCCGTGGGCGTGACGCCCGTGGGGAGAAGATCACGGCGAACCCGTGATCGACCGAAGAGAGGATTTGTCTTGCGTAGAACACGCATTGCGACAGCTGCGGTAGCGGTTGTCGTATCAGCGGCGCTGGTCACGGCGTGCTCGTCCGGTGACTCGACGAGCAGCGGAGGGTCGGGAGACGGCTCAGCGATCATCAACGCCTGGAGTGGCGAGCCCCAGAACCCGCTTGTTCCTACGAATACCAGCGAGAACACCGGTGGCCGAGTCGTCGACTCGATCTTCGCCGGCCTGGTCTCGTACACGCCCGAGGGTGGTGTGCAGAACGAGGTGGCCGAGTCCATCGACACCACCGACGGTCAGAACTACACCATCACGTTGAAGGACGGATGGACGTTCACCGACGGAACCCCCGTCACCTCCAACTCCTTCGTCGACGCCTGGAACTACGGCGCGCTGTCCACCAACGCGCAGCTGCAGGGATCGTTCTTCGACCCGATTCAGGGCTACGACGAGGTCGCCGCCGAGAACCCGACCGTCCAGACCATGTCCGGACTGAAGGTCGTCGACGACAAGACGTTCACCATCGAGCTCAAGCAGCCCGAGGCAGCATTCCCCGATCGTCTCGGATTCGCCGCGTACTACCCGCTTCCCGAGGTCGCATACGACGACATCGCGGCATTCGGCGAGAACCCCATCGGCAACGGACCGTACAAGTTCGCCTCCGAAGGTGCGTGGCAGCACAACGTCCGCATCGACCTGATCACCAACCCGGACTACGACGGAAACCGTAAGCCCGCCAACGGTGGTGTCAGCTTCATCCTCTACAGCAACCTGGACACCGCCTACACGGATCTGCTGTCGAACAACGTCGACGTCCTCGACAACGTTCCGTCCTCGGCCGTCACCACGTTCGAGACCGATCTGCCCGGCCGCACGGTCAACCAGCCGTCCGCCAGCATCGAGACGTTCACCATCCCGTCGCGTCTCGCACACTTCGGCGGCGAGGAAGGCGTTCTGCGTCGTCAGGCGATCTCCAAGGCGATCAACCGCGATCAGATCACCGAGCAGATCTTCAACAACACGCGTACCCCGGCCAAGGACTACACCAGCCCGGCCATCGAGGGCTGGACGGATTCGCTCGAGAACGAGTCCAACGTGGAGTACGACCCCGAGGCCGCGAAGGCTCTGTGGGCTCAGGCCGACGCCATCGCACCGTGGACCGGCACCTTCGCCATCGCGTACAACTCCGATGGTGGACACCAGGAATGGGTCGACGCTGTCACCAACAGCATCCGCAACACGCTCGGCATCGAGGCGCAGGGTGCTCCGTACCCGACGTTCGCTCAGCTGCGTACCGAGGCCACCAACCGCACCATCCCGACGGCGTTCCGCTCGGGCTGGCAGGGTGACTACCCGCAGCAGTACGGCTTCCTGGCGCAGAACTACCAGACCGGCGGCAGCTCCAACGACGGTGACTACTCCAACCCCGAGTTCGACCGTCTGCTCCGTGAGTCCGCAGGTGAGACGGACAAGGACAAAGCGCAGGAACTGGTCAACCAGGCTCAGTCGATTCTGCTGAACGACCTTCCCGCAGTGCCGAACTGGTACCGCAACGCAGCCAGCGGCTGGTCCGAGAACGTGACCAACGTGAAGATCGGCTGGGACGGTATCCCGATCTACAACGAGATCGAGAAGAACTGATCTTCTCTTCTTCAGCTCCATGAGACCGAGCAGGGCGGTAGGTCTTTCACCTACCGCCCTGCTCGTGTGCTTGCCCCCTCACTACTTTTCGACGCCCCGGCCTTCTCGGTGACGTCCACCTTCCTCCAAAGGAGGTGATCCGATGCTCTGGTACATCGGACGCCGATTACTTCAGATGATCCCCGTTTTCATCGGGGCGACATTCCTGATCTACGCCATGGTCTTCCTGCTTCCAGGAGACCCCATTGCCGCACTCGCAGGTGACAAGGCCATCAGCCCCGCCGTCGCCGATCAGCTGCGGGCTCGCTACAACCTCGACCAGCCGTTCATTGTCCAGTACCTGCTGTACCTGAAGGGCATCTTCACCTTCGACTTCGGAATGTCGTTCTCCGGCCGTCCCGTCAGCGAAGTTCTCGTGCAGGCATTTCCGATCACCGCCAAGCTCGCCGCGATGGCTCTCGTCATCGAGGGTGTCTTCGGTATCGGCTTCGGTCTGATCGCCGGTCTTCGCAAGGGCAAGCTGTTCGACTCGACCGTGCTGATCGTCAGCCTCGTCATCATCGCCGTGCCGATCTTCGTCATCGGCTTCCTGGCGCAGTTCTTCATCGGCATCAAATGGGGCATCGTCCCGCCGACGGTCGGTGGCAACACCAGTTTCAAGAATCTGCTGCTCCCGGCATTCGTGCTCGGTGCCGTGTCCTTCGCGTACGTGGTGCGCCTGACGCGAACCTCGGTCGCGGAGAACCTGAGTGCGGACTTCGTGCGCACGTCGACGGCCAAGGGCCTGTCCCGCAGCCGTGTCGTGAACGTGCACGTCTTGCGTAACTCGCTCATCCCGGTCGTCACGTTCCTCGGCGCGGACCTCGCTGCTCTGATGGGCGGCGCGATCATCACCGAGGGAATCTTCAACATCAACGGCGTCGGCGGCACGATCTACCAGGCGGTCATCCGAGGTGAGGCGCCGACGGTGGTGTCCTTCGTGACCGTCCTGATCGTCGTCTACCTGATCGCGAACCTCGTCGTCGATCTCCTCTACGCAGCGCTCGACCCAAGGATCCGTTATGCCTGAGTCCACATCTTCGAACGACCGCTCCGTGCGGCAAGCGCGATTCGTCGAACAAGACGAGGTCATCGACGTCAGTCAGACCGATGCGGTGAACATCGACGAGGCGCCCGCCAGCATCTGGAAGGACGCGTGGGTGAGCCTGCGCAAGCGTCCGATCTTCATCGTCTCGGCTCTCATCATTCTGGCCGTCATCGTCGTCGCTGCGTTCCCGTCGCTGTTCACCAGCGCCGACCCCAGGTACTGCAACCTGGACTTCAGCATGCAGGGACCGCAGTCCGGCCACATCTTCGGATTCGACCGGCAGGGCTGTGACATCTACGCACGCACCATCTACGGCGCACGCGCGTCGGTGCTGACCGGTGTCGGAGTCACCTTCCTCGTTCTGGTCATCGGCGTGCTGTTCGGTGCGTTCGCCGGCTTCTACGGCGGCTGGGCGGATTCGCTGCTGTCCCGTCTCACCGACATCTTCTTCGGTGTCCCGCTGATCCTCGCTGCCATCGTGCTCATGCAGCTCTTCACCGATCGCACCATCTGGACCGTGATTCTCGTTCTCGCACTGTTCGGTTGGCCGCAGATGGCGCGCATCACGCGTGGCGCCGTGCTGTCGGCGAAGAACAACGACTACGTCATGGCCTCCCGTGCATTGGGAGTCTCCAAGGTGCGCACCCTGATTCGGCACGTCCTCCCGAACTCGATGGCTCCGATCATCGTCATCACGACGATCTCGCTCGGTACCTTCATCGTTGCCGAAGCCACGCTGTCCTTCCTGGGTATCGGGCTTCCCCCGACCGAGGTGTCCTGGGGCGGCGACATCAGTGCCGCGCAGGTCACCCTGCGTCAGGGATCGACGATTCTGTTCTATCCCGCAGCGGCACTGGCAATCACCGTGCTGGGCTTCATCATGATGGGCGACGCGTTGCGCGACGCTCTCGACCCGAAGGCCCGTAAGCGATGAGCGAACGTACGAAAGACGACGCGATGACCACTGATCCAGGCAAAGCAGAGCAGCCTCTGCTCGACATCAAGAACCTCGAGGTGTCCTTCCAGTCGAATTCCGGTCCGGTACCGGCAGTTCGAGGTGTCAGCTTGACGGTCTATCCCGGCCAGACCGTGGCCATCGTCGGCGAATCGGGATCCGGTAAGTCGACGACGGCGCACGCCATCATCAATCTGTTGCCCGGCACCGGCAAGGTGACCGGCGGCGAGATCCTGTTCGACGGCAAGGACCTGGCCACGGCCAAGGAGAAGGACTTCGTCGAGGTACGCGGCAGTCAGATCGGGCTGGTTCCTCAGGACCCGATGTCCAACCTCAACCCGGTGTGGAAGATCGGTTTCCAGATCGAGGAGGCGTTGGCGGCCAACAACATTGCCAAAGGCAAGGCCGCGAAGGCTCGGGCGATCGAACTGCTCGACGAAGCAGGCCTGACGGACTCGGCGAAGCGTGTCAATCAGTACCCGCACGAGTTCTCCGGTGGTATGCGTCAGCGTGCACTCATCGCGATCGGATTGTCCGCCCGGCCGAAACTGCTCATCGCCGACGAGCCGACGTCCGCGCTCGACGTCACCGTGCAGCGTCAGATTCTCGACCATCTCGAAGGTCTGACGAAGGAACTCGGAACTGCGGTTCTGCTCATCACCCACGATCTCGGTCTTGCTGCCGAGCGCGCCGAGCACCTGGTGGTCATGAGCAAGGGCCGGATCGTCGAATCCGGTCCGGCACTGGAGATTCTGCAGAATCCGCAGCACCCGTACACGAAGAAGCTGGTCGCGGCGGCACCGTCGCTGGCGTCGCAGCGGCTGAAGTCGTCGGCGGTGCGCAAGGAGATCGTCGAGCAAGCCAAGGAGGTTGCCGGGGAGGTCGTCGCCGAGGAGCACGACAGTGCCTTCGAGCCCGCCAAGGACACCGTGCTGGTGGTCGATCATCTGACCAAGCAGTTCAAGCTGCGCGGCGGAAGCCCGTTCAAATCGACGCTCTTCACCGCCGTCAAGGACGTGTCCTTCACGGTCGAGCGCGGTACGACGACGGCCATCGTCGGCGAGTCCGGGTCCGGTAAATCGACTGTGGCGCAGATGGTTCTCGGCTTGCTCGAGCCGACCGAAGGAACGGTGAAGTTCGACGGCCGCGACGTCGCCGGGCTGTCCAACAAGGATGCATTCGCGTTCCGGCGCCGGGTCCAGCCGATCTTCCAGAACCCCTACGGCTCACTGGATCCGATGTACTCGATCTTCCGCACCATCGAGGAGCCGCTGCGCACCCACAGCGTCGGCACCAAGAAGGAGCGCGAAGCTCGGGTGCGGGATCTGCTGGACAAGGTGTCGCTGCCGGCCTCGGTCATGCGGCGGTTCCCTAACGAGTTGTCCGGTGGTCAGCGTCAACGTGTGGCCATTGCCCGTGCACTCGCGCTTCAGCCCGAGGTGGTCATCTGCGACGAGGCGGTGTCGGCTCTCGACGTACTCGTCCAGGCTCAGATCCTGTCCCTGTTGAACGATCTGCAGGCAGAACTGGGACTGACGTACCTGTTCATCACGCACGACCTCGCCGTCGTCCGGCAGATCGCCGACGACGTCCTCGTCATGCGCTCGGGTGAAATCGTCGAAGCAGCGAAGACCGACGAGGTCTTCGACAATCCCAAGGAGGAGTACACGCAGCGGCTGCTCGCCGCTATTCCGGGTGGATCCATTCAGCTCGGAGCCTGACCCTCCCGTTTACTCGCACCACCGTGCGTTCACCGCCGACGTCCCGGTCGTGAGCGCACGGTGCTGCGGTGCCGGTGAGAAGAGCACGCGGGTACCGTCGTCACTCGTGACCGATCCACTTGCACCGCTGCTCGAGCTACCGGGAATCGTCGACGCCGCCGAGCGCGCGCGTGATGCTCTCGGCGCTGTTCACCGACACAAGGCGAACCGCCGGGGTTGGCCGGCGACCGCGGCGGAGGCTGCTGTCCGCGCC
This sequence comes from Rhodococcus sp. RS1C4, assembly GCF_002258225.1. Taxonomy (NCBI): domain Bacteria; kingdom Bacillati; phylum Actinomycetota; class Actinomycetes; order Mycobacteriales; family Nocardiaceae; genus Rhodococcus; species Rhodococcus sp. RS1C4. The sequence continues at coordinate 229,016 of NZ_NOXZ01000023.1, forward strand.
GCTCGGTCGTCGTCCGTGCTCGACGGTGGCACGATGGACTTCCCCCGTGCAGGCGAGGACGGCGATCCCATTCTGGCCGGGTGCTTGCGCGTCGGGTCCGCGCTCGACGGCGACGCGCTGCAGAACATGCTGCCGGTGTGGAAGCGGGCACCGCTGCAAGCACTCGCACGGCTGCACCTGCTCGCTGCGGCCGACCTCGTCGACGACGACGCACTGCTCGGGCGGCCACGCGACGGCATCGGGAATCGGTTGGATCTTCTCGCCCAGCTCGTCACCGGGGGTACGTCCGCTCCTGCGCCCGTCGTCGCGGCGATAGTGCACGGTGAGCTGCTGACGTTGAAGCCGTTCGGAACCGCCGATGGTGTGGTCGCCCGCGCAGCGTCGAGATTGGTCGCGGCGTCGTCCGGTCTCGATCCGCACAACCTCGGGGTGCCCGAGGTCAGCTGGATGCGACGTTCGCAGGCGTATCGCGACGGCGCCGACGGTTTCGCGTCCGGCTCGGCGACGGGTGTCGGGAGCTGGATCATCTATTGCTGCGGCGCTCTCGAAGCGGGGGCGGCGGAGGCGACGTCGATTGCGGAGGCCGCCGGCTCCGCAAGTCAGTAGAAACCCCAAAAGGGCGGCGTCGTCGACCGAAGTCGACTTCGCCGCCCCTTAGCACGGACTAACCGGTTACCAAGCGTGCAAAGGTGGGCTGTGGCGATTCTGTGATCGCGAGGCCTCGGCGACGATCCGGTGAAGTAGGAGGTCATCCCTGCAACCGGTGCAGGGTTCTTGCTGCTGCTTCCCGAAACTCGCAGGCCCACAGCGCTTCTGCCCTGTCAGCGGCGCGCTCCGCGTGGGTGCCTGATGTCCGTGCTGGGAATCGCGGTCGGGAGAAACGAACCTTCTCTTCCGGTTCGAACTTGGCCTTCCGTTCTTCCGTACGTCATTTGTACCCTGTGGCGCCGCTCACATCAAGGGGTAGAGGTCATCGTTTTCTGCGGAGTAGTCCGTAGGTGATCGCACCGGCGGCCAGAGCGCTGAAACCTACTGCGGCACTTGCCGCTACGGTTGTTCCAGATGGTTTCTGGATGCGTGATCGTAGAGACACCGGGTTGGAGAACGTCAGAATCGGCCATCCCGCGGCAGCGGCTTCCTTGCGTAGCGCCCGGTCCGGGTTGACTGCTGTCGGGTGTCCGACGGCGCCCAGCATCGGCAGGTCCGTGACGGAGTCCGAATACGCGAAACACTGTGACAGATCGTAGTTTCGGGACTCGGCGAGAGACTCCATCGCCTCCACCTTGCCCTCGCCGTAGCAGTAGAACTCGACGGTCCCGTTGTAGCGGCCGTCCTCGACTTCCATCTTGGTTGCCGTGGAGATGTCCGCGCCGAGTGCCTCGGCGATCGGCCTGACGATCTCCTCGCCGGATGCGGACACGACGACGACATCGTGTCCGCGCAGTTTGTGATCCGCGATGAGATCGGCGGCTTCGGCGAAGACGAGTGGATCGACTATGTCGTGCAACGTCTCTGCAACGATCGAACGGACTTGTTCCACGTCCCAACCCGCGCACATCGCTGCGATATGAGCGCGCATCCGTTCCATCTGATCGTGGTCGGCGCCGGAGAGCAGAAAAAGAAACTGTGCGTAGCTGCTCTTCAGTACGGCGCGTCTGTTTATCAGCCCCTGATCGAAGAACGGTTTGCTGAACGCAAGCGTGCTCGACTTGGCGATAATTGTCTTGTCCAAGTCGAAGAACGCGGCAATTCTTCCGGCCGGACGAGTGGATTCGGCGTCGTCGATACGGGCGCTGGTGGTCACACTGTGAAGGATAGAGGGCCCAGGTGACGGGAGGGGAGCCTGCAGGAACGACCCAGGTGACGGGAGGGGAGTCCGTAGTGGTCGGGTGGGTGTCAGGGCTACTGGTCGGTACCGGATTTCGGCGAATGTTGAACTTGCAAAGGGCACGTGATGCGGGTGTAGTATCGGTGCAGTCCGACTAGCTCGGACGTGTTCAGCCCGACCCCCCGGGGCTGAACCCGACGACCCTCGCCTCCTCCCCCCCTGGCGAGGGTCGTCCTCTGTTCGGGGCAAGAAATCTGGTACGGGTGTCCAGTAATTCATCCACAACCCCCCGATTCATCCACAATCGCGCACCGCCCCCTGGTGGCGAGCTGATTCCGCGTCCAAGCTTCTGGCCATGGACACCGACCGAACCGGGACGAGACGCATTCGACCGTGCTTGCTGCTGACCGATGATGCTGCCCTGCGAGCAGAAGTTCTGCGGGTAGCAGCCGCGGCGGATTGCGTTGTGTTAGAACGGAACTTACCGGTCGGTAAGCCTCCGCTCTCGATGCGACTCGAATGGGAGGACGCCGGTGTCGTCCTGGTCGACGGCAGAGCAGTCCGCCTGTCGCTACCGCGACGAGCGGGAGTTGCCGTCGTCGTCCCCGGTGCTGCGGCCGTCGATCACTGGAGATTGGCCACAGCGCTCGGCGCGTCCGACGTCCTGGAACTGCCGAGCGACGACGGCGCGCTCATCGCGTTGCTCAACGCCGAGCCGGGCGAATCCGCGGGAGAGGGTGGAGTCATCACGGTGACGGGTGCGACCGGGGGAGCGGGGGCGTCCACCCTTGCTGCGGCGATAGCCCTCACCGCGTCCTCACGAGACATCCGAACGTTGTTGGTGGACGGAGACGAGTACGGCGCCGGAATGGACTTGCTCCTCGGCTGGGAGTCCAGCCCGGGGCTCCGTTGGCCGGGGCTGACAGTCGAGGCCGGTCGTATCTCCGGCGACGCACTCCGGGGTGCGCTCCCCACCGTCGGACATCTGTCGGTGCTGTCGGCCGGCAGCGTGGCGACCAGAACGCCCGGCGCGGGCCAGGGCGAGGCGTCGACGTCCGCGGTTGTCGACGCCGGACGACGCATCGGCGATCTGGTGGTCTGCGACGCACCGCGCACCATCGGATCCCATTCCGACATCTACCACGACGCGGCGGATCTCGTGGTGCTCGTGGTGACCGCGACGTTGGCGTCGGTGTCCGCCGCAGAGAACGCATCGGCGTACCTCAGCGCCAGGAACTCGAACGTCGGCATCGTCGTCCGCGGCCCCGCCCCGGGTGGGCTCCGCAGCACCGACATCGCCGACGCGTTGAGCCTTCCGCTGCTCGCGAGCATGCGTCCCGAACCGGGGCTTGCCCGACGCGTCGAACGTGGTGGATTGACCCTCTCGGCGCGATCGCCGCTGCGTCGTGCGGCGTCGGACATTCTGGAGACGTTCGCACGTAAGCCTCAGCAGGGACGGTGGGCGGCATGAGCGCCGTCGTGACGGGGGAACTTCTCGACCGGGTGCGGGGCAGGCTTGCCGGCGCGGGTGAGGAACCGACACCGACGACCGTGGCTGCAGCCATCAGGATCGAGGCCGGCGGGGTGCTCAGCGACACCGATCTGTTGGCTGCACTGCGGACTCTGCAGACGGAATTCACCGGCGCCGGACCGTTGGAACCGCTGCTGCGTGACCCGGCTGTCGCGGACGTCCTCGTGACCGCGCCGGACGAGGTGTGGGTGGACCGGGGAGTCGGATTGGAGCGCAGCAGAATCCGTTTCGCCGACGAGACGGCCGTGCGGCGCCTGTGTCAACGGCTCGCGTTGTCGGCGGGCCGACGCCTCGACGATGCTCAACCGTGGGTCGACGGTCAACTGCCCGGGGTCGGTGACGGTTCCTTCGGGGTCCGGCTGCACGCCGTGCTCGCACCGGTTGCGCGCGGCGGCACGTGCCTGTCGTTGCGGGTGCTCCGGCCGGCGACTCAGGGGTTGGGAGCGCTGGCCGAGCGCGGGGCCGTCGATCCGGAGGCGCTGGAGCTGCTGCGCGCTGTCGTGCGGGCCAGGTTGGCTTTCCTGGTGGTCGGGGGTACGGGCGCGGGAAAAACTACGTTGCTCGCCGCGCTTCTCGGTGAGGTCGACGCAACCGAGCGGATCGTGTGTGTCGAGGACGCCGCCGAGCTCGCCCCGTCTCATCCTCATGTCGTGCGGATGGTGGCGCGTGCGCCGAATGTCGAGGGTGTCGGCGAGGTGACCGTGCGCCAGCTCGTGCGTCAGGCACTGCGCATGAGGCCGGATCGTCTGGTGGTGGGTGAGGTACGAGGAGCTGAGGTCGTCGACCTGCTGACGGCGCTCAACACCGGACACGACGGGGGCGCGGGCACCATTCACGCCAATTCTCCCGCCGAGGTACCCGCGAGGTTGGAGGCGCTCGCGGCGCTCGGCGGCATGGGGCGAGATGCGCTGCACAGTCAACTCGGCGCTGCGGTTCAGGTGGTGTTGCACGTGCACAGATCGTCCAACGGCCGCAGGCGATTGAGGGAGATCGCTGTGCTCGTTCCCGACGCGACGGGCCGAGTGGGGGTGCTGCCGGCATGGTCGATCGACGGTACCGCCGGTGGCAGAGCCGACCTGGACGACATGATTCGCCGTCGGATGGACTCGCTGTGACCGCGGTGGGCATACTGCTCTGCGTAGCTGCGCTTCTGGCCGTTCCCGGTCCGCAGGCTCGCCTTCGATCGCTCCGCACTCCGCCAGTGATTGCCATGCGGTACCGAGCAGCGATCGTTCCAGTTTCGGCGGTTGTCGGTGCGGTCGCCCTCGTGTGGTTCGCGGGAGTTCATGCACTGTTCGCCGCTGTGATCGTCGGGGCCACAGTGTGGATGCGTCGACGATCCGCAACCGAGAAGAGGAAGTTCCGTTCCGAATCCGCACGTTTGATCGCCGCACTGGACACCGTCATCGGAGAGCTCGGAGTCGGATCACACCCTGCGTCGGCGTCGGCTGTCGCGGCGGCGGAAAGCTCCGGCACCGTGGGGATCGCGTTCGAACGCGCCTCCGGACACGCACGCATGGGTGGGCGGGCGCACGATGGGCTGTCGGTACCGGACGCAGCGATCTCCGGCCCACTGTCCATCGTCGCCTCCGCATGGCGAATCGCCGACGACCACGGTCTCGCCCTGGCCCGGCTGCTCGGCGCGGCTCGCAGAGACATGCAGGCGCGCAATCGGTTCCGTGACCGTACCCAGGCATCGCTGGCAGGTGCCCGCGCCACCGGAACCGTCCTCGCGTGCCTGCCGATCGTGGGCGTCGGCCTCGGTCAGGCCATGGGAGCGTCTCCACTGTCGGTGCTCCTCGGAGGAGGGCTCGGCGGCATTCTCCTCGTGATCGGAACGGCACTCGTCTGCGGCGGACTCCTGTGGACGGATGCCATCACCGACAAGGTATGCCGATGATCGGGATTGCGATGCTCTGTGCCGCAGCTGCTCTGATCACTGCACCGGTGGACAGGAGTGCACTCGGGAGGGTAGTGGGGGAGGGCGGCGTCGCCGAGAAGAGCGCGACCACGACCGTCGTCGATCGGCATGCGGTGGCAACGTGTTTCGACATGATGGCTGCCTGCCTCGCCGGTGGACTGTCGGCAGGGGCCGCGGCTCGCGCGGTGTCGACGATGGCTCCACCCGACGTGTCCACCGCTCTGCGAACCACAGCGGATCTGCTCGGTCTCGGCGCCGACCCGGACGATGCGTGGAAGGCCGTCGGTGCGCTGCCCGAGGTGGAAGCGTTGGCGCGCATGGCTCGTCGATCCTCCCGATCGGGTGCGTCGTTCGCCGACGCCGTCGCGGAATTGGCAGACTCCGAGCGCGCGAGCGCCGAGGACGCCGCGGCGGCGGAAGCCGAACGAGCGGGTGTGCTCGTCAGTGGGCCGCTGGGACTGTGTTTCCTGCCCGCCTTCGTCTGTCTCGGCATAGTCCCTGTCGTGATCGGATTGGCGAGCTCGGTGCTCGGAGGTGGTGTCCTGTGACGCCACGACTGGAATTCCGGACCGGGTACGCCGGTCCGGACGTCAATGAGGGGGAAGACCATGAAAGCTGTGATGCAACAGGCCAGGACGCGATTGATTCTCGCCGCGGTGAACGCCGACGGGATGTCCACCGCCGAATACGCCATCGGCACCATCGCCGCGGCGGCGTTCGGTGCGATTCTCTACACGGTGGTCACGGGATCGTCGATCGTCGATGCGTTGACCGGGATCATCGATCGCGCGCTCGCCACTTCGGTGTAGCCGACGGCGGTTCGGCGACGGTGGAGGCGGCCATCGCGCTCGCTTCCATCGTCGCCGTCGTCATCACCTGCATCGGTGCGATCACCGCCGTGTCGCAGCATGTCCGGTGCGTCGATGCAGCCAGGGAAGCTGCTCGGCTCGTGGCCCGAGGTGACGACGTATCGGGATCGCTGCTACCTGCGAGAGCCGCGATGTCGGTGAACACCGAGGACGGGATGGTGTCCGTTCGAGTCGAATCGTCCACGCTGCTGCCGGGGCTCACCGTCTCGGCCGATGCGGTGGCGGTCATGGAATCGATACCCGAATGAAAGCCACTCGATTCCAATCACAGGACAAGGGCAGCGTGACGGTGACCGCGGCGTTCGCGTTGACCGCATTGCTGGTGGTGGTGATAGCCGTCGTGCACGTCGGTTCCGCCGTCGGCGCGCGCCACCGAGCACAGTCGGCTGCGGATCTCGGGGCCCTCGCCGCGGCCGGTGCGCTCGATCGAGGCGTCGTGGACGCGTGTGCCACGGGCCGAGACATCGTCGAGCGCGTCGGCGGATCCGTGTCGGCATGCACCGTCGAGGGGTGGGACGTCGTCGTCGAAGTCACTGTCTCGGTGACGCTGGGACGCTTGGGTATCCGTGATGCAATGGCCTCGGCCCGCGCAGGCCCCTGACCGTCACCCCGCAGGCTCCACTCGTGCCCTAACCGCCTCTGCGCATGATGCCGTCGAGCAGGCTGCCGAATCCGTCGTCGGCGGCGGTGACGCCGTTGTCGCGCCGCTCGTCGGTCCGGGCGACGAATGTGGTTCTGGTGGTGACGACGGGTTCGCCTGCCGAGTCGCAGATTTCGTTCCTGGTGACCATGATGTCGCTGCCACCGGCCTGGCGGAACGATTCCAGGCACAGGTCGCTCCCCAGGATATCGCCGGTTCGAATCGTTCTGTGCAGCAGGATCTGCTGGTCGGAGTGCAGAATGTCCTTCAGCCCGTAACCGATGAGGAGGTTCTCGAACAGTTCCGGCAGCACGGCTGCGCCGATGACGGCGACGAACGTGACGGGCGCGATGATGCCGTCGTGTCCCAATTCGTGGCCGGCTGCATCGTCGACGTGGGCGGGGTGGTCGTCGTGGACCGCGCGGGCGAATTCGCGGATCTTCTCGCGTCCGACTTCGTAGGTGAACGTTGCGAAGTGGTGCGCGCCCACCAGGTCCCGGATGGATCGGGGCTCGGACACCTCGTGATCGATCAGCGACACCGTCGACATGGTCACCTCTCCTCGTCTCCTGAAGAGAAGTCCACCATCCGACGGGAAGTTGTGCAGCGAAGCGGTCGAACTCGCCCACAACTTACAAAAGTTGCGGCGCCGTCGTGTGGCCGATCACGACGGGCGAATTGCGGCCACCACGGCATCCAGGACCGTCACAGCGCCGTCCTTGTCGAGGGGGTCGTTACCGTTTCCGCATTTCGGCGACTGCACGCACGACGGGCACCCGGACGGGCACTCGCACGAGGTGATCGCCTCCTTCGTCGCCTCCAGCCATTCGACGATCGCTCGATGTCCCCGATCCGCGAAGCCGGCACCACCGTCGTATCCGTCGTAGACGAACACCGTCGGAAGTCCGGTGTCCGGGTGGAGCGCGGTGGAGACGCCGCCGATGTCCCATCGGTCGCAGGTCGCGACCAGCGGTAGCAGACCGATGGCAGCGTGTTCCGCCGCGTGCAGGGAGCCAGGGAACCGTTCGGCGCTAATTCCTCTGTCCTCCAGCAACTCCGGGGTGATCGTGTACATCACGGCACGGGTGTCGAGCGTCTGCTCCGGCATGTCGAGCTCGATCGAATCGAGAATCTCGCCCGAGTGCAGCCGACGCAGGTAGCCGACGACCTGGTGCGTGACATTCACCTGAACGAGCGCGACGGTGACCTGACCGTGAGTGCGTCGAGAGTGGATGTCGGTGATGGCGATGTCGGTGGTCTCGCGGGCGGACGTGCTCCAATCGGGCTGCTCGGGATGAACGAGAGCCAGACCGTCCTCCAGGTTCAGATCGTCGACGACGAAGCTCTCACCCTGGTGAATGTGTACTGCACCGGGATGCACTGTTGCCGGTGCTTTTCCGGAGTCGACCGTCCCGAGCATCCGCCCCGATCCGCCGTCGACGATGGCAACCTGGGTGCCGGTTCCACCGCGGATGTTCACCGACGCGTGCGGGGCGTACTGCTGGCCGTCCGGCGTGATGAACCAACCGTGCGGTCGCTTGCGTACCAACCCGTCCGCGGCGAGACCGTCGAGCACCGCCTCGGCTCCGAACTCGGCGGCCTCGTCGACCGTGATGGGTAGTTCGGCTGCGGCGCAGAGCATCTGGGGTGCGAGGAGATACGGGTTCGACGGATCGGTGACGGTCGCCTCGATCGGTTTGTCCAACAGGGCGGCGGGATGGTGAACGAGGTAGGTGTCCAGTGGGTCGTCTCGGGCGACGAGGGCGACGAGCGACCCCTCACCTCGTCGACCGGACCGACCCGCCTGCTGCCAGAACGAGGACACCGTGCCGGGGAACCCGGCCACCACCACGGCGTCGAGTCCGGCGATGTCGACACCCAACTCCAGTGCGTTGGTGGTCGCGACACCGAGCAGGGTGCCGTCGGACAGATCGGATTCGAGCTTTCGTCGGTCCTCGGCGAGGTACCCCGCGCGGTAGGCCGCGACGCGGCCGGGAAGGTCCCGGTCGACGTCTGCCAGGAGGCGTTGCGTGCCGAGCGCGGTTACCTCGGCGCCGCGCCGGGAACGGACGAACGTGAGTGTGCGCGCGCCCTCGACCATCAAGTCCGCCATGATGCGCGACGCCTCCGCGCCCGCGGATCGCCGGACTGGCGCACCGTTCTCGCCGGTGATCTCCTTCATGAGCGGGGGCTCCCACAGCGCGACGGTGCGTGGGCCGTGCGGAGATCCGTCGTCGGTCACCTCTTCGCACGGTGCGCCGACGAGCCTCGACGCGGCCGTGCCTGGATTGGACGTGGTGGCGCTGGCGAGGACGAAGGTCGGGGTCGCGCCGTAGCGGGCGCAGATTCGGCGGAGGCGCCTCAGGATCAAGGCGACGTTGGATCCGAACACGCCACGGTAGTAGTGACATTCGTCGACGACGACGTAGCGGAGATTGCGCAGAAACCTGGCCCAACGCTCGTGTGCGCCGAGGATCCCGATGTGGATCATGTCGGGGTTGGTGAAGAGCCACCGGGCGTTGGCGCGTGCCCACTGACGGATCTCGATCGGTGTGTCCCCGTCGTAGGCGCTGGGAAATACCTCGGCCAGTTCCGGTGCATCAGCGCGCAACTCGTCGGTGACGGCGATGGTGCTGCGTAGTTGATCGGCACCGAGCGCTTTCGTCGGTGCCAGATAGAGCGCGGTGCCTCGTGGATCGCCGAGAAGTGTGGACAGGATGGGCATCTGGTATGCCAGAGACTTCCCGGATGCTGTGCCGGTTGACAGGACAACATGATGACCATTGTGGGCGAGAGTTGCCGCGTGCGCCTGGTGTGTCCACGGACGTGCGATGCCGCGAGAACGGAGGACGGCGGCTACTTCGGGCTTCAACCATGTTGGCCAGTCCGTGAATTGGGCCTCGCGACCCGGTAGCTCCGCGACGTGGGTGAGGGGCTGCTCGCCCGACGGAGTACCCGCCAGCACTCGGTCGAGAAGCACCCTGCCGTAGCTGTTCGAATGACCCGTCGGCGTTGGATCTGGTTGGGTCACTACTGCTCTCCATGTTTCGGTTCTGTTGCAGGTGCGTCGCGATGACGTCGCGACCTGCGGGTTTCATGCTATCGGTCGGTCATTCGCACGACGACGGCGCCTCGGCATACGTGCTGGTGAGAGGGGTCGGGCGGCGCAAATCTGCCGGTGAGAAGCGTCAAGATCAACAAAATGTGCGAAAACTGACTTTTTCGACTGTTGGAAACGCGAAAAGCGTGGTTGACTTGAACCGGTCGCAGCTTCTGTGTTCGTTTTCACGCTCGCAGGATCTTATGTTGCGGGCGGTGTGCTTTTGGAGCGTTTCCTGAAGGGGTCTGTGGTTCGGCAACGCCTGTCGGACGCGGGTTCCGCCTGAGGGGGAATTCAGGAAGTACAACGGTCGGAACCGGCCCGGTGGACTGTAAGTGCTGCCCACCGCATCCGGTGTTAGAAAGAGAAGGAAAAGCATGGCACAGGGAACTGTGAAGTGGTTCAACGCCGAAAAAGGCTTTGGATTCATCGCACCAGAAGACGGCTCCGCTGACGTTTTCGTCCACTACTCCGAGATCCAGGGCAGCGGCTTCCGCACCCTCGAGGAGAACCAGCGCGTCGAGTTCGAGGTCGGCCAGGGAACCAAGGGACCCCAGGCAACCGGAGTTCGCGCAGTCTGATCGACACCCCGCTCCCCGTGAGCGGAATCGACACCTCTCATCCCCCTATCGCTTTCGGTGCATGCCGAAGCGAAGGGGGATGAGTTGTATCCACGGCCACTGCCGACACTGTCCCCTCGGATCGTTCCTGCAGGCTCCACTCTCGCATTTGTTCTACTGTCCACATTGTGAACCAGTTGTCCTTCTTCTCCGCCGAGTCGCTGCCGCCGTCGGTGACCGACTTGAGTGGACTTCTCGCGTCCACCGGGCAGGTGGTTCTGTCGGCGTCCGGTGCTCGTATCTCGGTCGTCGTCGATTCTTCCTGGCGCGCGGAGGCCATCGCGGACCTGATGGCGGAGTGCGGGCTCGTGTCCGAACTCGGCCGGTCCGAGGAGGACAGGCCGCTGGTGCGGACGGCGTCGGTGCCCGAGTTGTCGGCACTCGCGTCGTTGTGGACGAAGGGCGCGGTCAAGTCGATGCCGCCGGGTTGGGTGCCCGGCGCCCGCGAGCTCCGCGCGTGGGTGCTCGCAGGCGGCCGACCGGAAGCCGAGGGCGAACGGTATGTTCTGGGACTGGATCCGCATGCGCCCGACACGCACGCCCCGTTGGCTCAGTCGCTGATGAGAGCAGGGATAGCTCCCACCCTCATCGGCACCCGAGGCTCCAATCCAGGGCTCCGCATCACCGGGCGCAGGCGAATGCTGAGGCTGGTCGAGAACGTCGGACCTGCGCCGGAAAATCCGGACGCACGTACCAGTTGGCCGACCGCCGAGTAAGAAGATGTGAAGCTGATCTGCGAGTATTTTGACGTCGTATGCCACTCTGTTACCAGGCGGACCGGCAAGATTGTCGGTTTCGACAGGTAGAAACTGCTCGCGGAGTGGCTCTACAGGACGCAACGAGGAAGGTTCGGCAGCAAGGTGGCAACACGCAAGAACGGCACGGGGGATACCACCACCGGCGGTGCCCAGCCGCGCCGCCTTGTCATCGTGGAGTCTCCGACCAAGGCCAAGAAGATCGCCCCCTACCTGGGGAGCAACTACGTGGTCGAGGCGTCGGTCGGCCACATCCGTGACCTTCCACGCGGTGCCGCGGACGTCCCCGCGAAGTACAAGGGTGAGCCGTGGGCCCGCCTCGGCGTGGACGTCGACCACGATTTCGAGGCCCTCTACGTCGTCTCGCCGGAGAAGAAGGGCAAGGTCGCCGAGCTCAAGAGCCTGCTCAAGGACGCCGACGAACTCTTCCTCGCCACCGACCCCGACCGCGAGGGTGAGGCCATCGCCTGGCATCTCCTCGAGACCCTGAATCCCAAGATCCCTGTTCGACGCATGGTCTTCCACGAGATCACCAAGCCGGCCATCCTCGCGGCCGCTGCCGATACCCGTGAGCTGGACCAGGATCTGGTCGACGCGCAGGAAACCAGGCGCATCCTCGACCGGCTCTACGGCTACGAAGTGTCGCCGGTGCTGTGGAAGAAGGTCATGCCGAAGCTGTCGGCGGGCCGTGTGCAGTCCGTCGCCACCCGGATCATCGTTCAGCGCGAGCGCGACCGAATGGCGTTCCGGAGCGCCGAGTACTGGGACATCTCGGCCACCCTCGATGCCGGGGCAGAGGCGTCGCCGCGTAGTTTCGGCGCGCGGCTGGTCAACGTCGACGGTTCTCGCGTGGCTGCGGGTCGTGATTTCGGTGCCGACGGAAAGCTGAAGTCCGACGGTGTCACCGTTCTGGACGAACCGCGTGCCCGACGCCTCGCCGAGGCCCTTCAGGGCGTGGACCTCACCGTCGCGTCCGCCGAGGACAAGCCGTACACCCGTAAGCCGTACCCGCCGTTCATGACGTCGACGCTGCAGCAGGAAGCAGGCCGCAAGCTGCGGTTCTCCTCCGAGCGCACCATGCGCGTCGCGCAGCGGTTGTACGAGAACGGCTACATCACCTACATGCGTACCGACTCGACGACGCTGTCGGAGTCGGCTATCTCGGCGGCCAGGTCGCAGGCGACCGAGCTGTACGGTGCGGAGTACGTGCATCCGTCGCCGCGTCAGTACACGCGCAAGGTCAAGAACGCCCAGGAGGCGCACGAGGCAATCAGGCCTGCAGGCGATGTGTTCCAGACGCCTGGCCAGTTGCACTCCGCGCTGCAGACCGACGAGTTCCGGTTGTACGAGCTGATCTGGCAGCGGACCGTCGCTTCTCAGATGGCCGACGTGCGGGGCACGACGCTGACGCTGCGCATCACCGGTACCGCGGGCACCGGCGAACAGTGCACGTTCTCGTCGTCCGGCCGTACCATCACCTTCGCGGGCTTCCTGAAGGCCTACGTGGAGAGCGTCGACGACGAGGCAGGCGGTCAGTCCGACGACGCCGAGTCTCGGCTCCCTGCGCTGAAGGAAGGCGCCGCGGTCACCGCGACCCAGCTCGATCCGGACGGCCACACCACCAACCCACCCGCTCGGTACACCGAGGCGTCGCTCATCAAGACCCTCGAAGAGCTGGGTATCGGCCGGCCGTCGACGTACGCGTCGATCATCAAGACAATCCTCGACCGCGGATACGTCTACAAACGCGGCAGCGCACTCGTGCCGTCGTGGGTGGCGTTCTCGGTGGTCGCGCTGCTGGAGGCTCACTTCGGCCGCCTCGTCGACTTCGATTTCACGGCGGGCATGGAGGACGACCTCGACGCCATCGCCGGTGGTCGTGAGCGCCGCGGCGACTGGTTGACGAGCTTCTACTTCGGTGGGGACACCGGGGCCGAGGGCTCCGTCGCGAGGTCCGGTGGCCTGAAGAAGATGGTCGGCACCAACCTCGAGGACATCGACGCTCGCGTCATCAACTCCATCAGGTTGTTCGACGACGATCAGGGCCGCGAGATCCATGTACGCGTCGGGCGCTACGGCCCGTACCTCGAGCGAATGGTGAAGAACGACGACGATCCCGATGGGGATCCGATCTCGCAGCGCGCCAACCTGCCCGACGATCTGCCGCCGGACGAGTTGACCATCGACTTCGCGGAAAAACTGTTCGCGACCCCGCAGGAAGGCCGCAAGCTCGGTGCCGACCCGCTGACGGGTCACGAAATCGTTGCCAAGGAAGGGCGTTTCGGTCCGTACGTCACCGAGATCCTGCCCGAGCCGGAGCCGGAACCGACTCCTCCCGAGCCGGACATCGTGCCGATTCCACAGGACTCGGACGGTGGAGGTGGCACCAAGACCGCAGTGAAGAAAGCTGCGGCGAAGAAGGCTCCGGCCAAGAAGGCGGCGAAGAAGGCCGCCGGACCCAAGCCCCGCACCGGTTCTCTGCTGAAGTCGATGGATCTGGCGACCATCACGCTCGAGGACGCCCTCAAGGTTCTGTCGTTGCCTCGAGTCGTCGGCGTCGATCCGGAATCGAAGGAAGAGATCACCGCCCAGAACGGTCGCTACGGCCCGTACCTGAAGAAGGGCACGGACTCTCGGTCGCTGACCGACGAGGAGCAGCTCTTCACCGTCACCTTGGACGAGGCGCTGAAGATCTACTCCGAGCCGAAGCGACGCGGACGGCAAGGTGAAGCGAAGCCACCTCTGCGTGAGCTCGGCACCGACCCGGTCAGCGAGAAGCCGATGGTGATCAAGGACGGCCGTTTCGGTCCCTACGTCACCGACGGCGAGACCAACGCGAGCCTCCGCAAGGACGACGACGTTGCCACCATCACCGACGATCGCGCCTCGGAGCTGTTGGCGGACAGGCGTGCCCGCGGGCCCGTGAAGAAGAAGGCAACCAAAAAGGCTGCTACCAAGAAGGCTGCTACCAAGACCGCAGCCAAGAAGACCCCGGCGAAGAAAGCCGCAGCCAAGAAAACTGCTGCCAAGAAAACGCCTGCCAAGAAGACACCGGCGAAGAAAACTGCAGCGAAGAAAGCTCCCCCAGCGGACTCCTGATCGCTTCGAACGATGGGGTGCCTGTCGGTCTGCTCGCCTCCATCTGCTCGTATGAACGAACCTTTCGAGCGATGAGGGTGGGCGACGGAACCAACTGCGGCCTCGGTGCGTCCAAGTGGGTGTGGGGAAGAAACTGGTAGTCCTGCTGTGCGTGTTGTTGTCGGTGGTCGCATGTGCTCGGACCTCGCCCGGCAGAGCTGTCGGCCAGGATGCATGGCACGGGCAAGGTCTTGCCGCTGGTGGGTCTACGGGCGGGCAGGCGCCGTCGCCGTCCCCGGCAGCGGTCCCGTCGGCGACCCCGTCGTCCTTCGATCCGTGTGTCCTCGAGGATCTGCAGCTGAGTATCTACGCGGGCGTGGATCCGGCAACCAAGGAACCGTTGCCGGGGGTGGACGGGTGTAGCTGGACGGGCCAGTCCGGGCGTTTCTCGGTCGGGTACAGCGAAGGCGTCGACCGGACTCGGCTCGCGACCACACCCGGAGTCACCGAGTTGAGCGAGTTCGAGGCGGACGGTCAGATGGTGGACAATTTCGTGTTCGAGGGAAACAAGTGCATCTCGTTGGCCGAGATCGATGGCCGAACAGTGCAGTTCACGCTCGCGGAAACGGATTTCGATTCCTTCTGTATACGGCTGAAGGTCGCGACGACACTGATCCTGGAGGACATCTAGATGCGACGATCGGCAGCGCTGGCCATGCTGACAAGTGCGTTCGTGTTGTCCGTCGCGGCGTGCGGTTCCGGTGTCGGCGGGACGGCCACGGCGTCGGACGAGGTCCTCGATGTATCCGAAACAGAGTACGTGACAACGACTTCCGTCGAACCGTCTCCGGAATTCGACCCCTGCGCCTTGCCGGATGCGCTGCTGAGCGATCTCGATCTGGCGGAGGCTCGACCCACTGCGGTCGGAGAGCTCGGGTGTATCTGGGGGAACGACCGTATCGCGGTGTCGGTTCTGGTGTTCGAGGACACGTCGACGCTTCCCGACCCGTACACGAGCCCCTCGACCACCGAGGTTCGTACGCTGACCGACGGCGGGTACACCACCTACGCCTTCCTGCTCGACGGCGACACGTACACCACTCAGACGATGACGGCGTCGGGTGCCGTGATGCTGAGCGCGAATCGACTCGGTGTTTCGTCCGCCGAGGAGGTGCGTGCCGGCTCGATCGACGTTTTGCGCGTGGTGCTGCCACACCTGCCGCCGCCTGCGTGATGCGCCGGGCGCGAGGCGTTCGTGTCGCACCGAGCGACTAGGCTCGCTGGCATGGCGGGAGTTTTCGATCGGCTGATCGGCCAAGAGGACGTGGAAGCAGAGCTGACCGCCGCGGCCGTCGGCGCTCGTACCGGGGACTCGGGGTCCGCGATGACGCACTCCTGGTTGTTCACCGGCCCTCCCGGGTCCGGTCGATCCATCGCTGCTCTGTGTTTCGCGGCGGCCCTGCAATGCACCACGGAGGGGTCACCGGGCTGCGGTACCTGCCATCCGTGCACCACGACGATGGCCGGCACCCACGGCGATGTCCGACGGATCATCCCGCAGGGCTTGAGCATCAGCGTCAAGGAGATGCGGGAGATCGTGCAGATCGCTGCGCGTCGGCCCAGCACCGGGCGCTGGCAGATCGTCGTCATCGAAGATGCGGATCGGCTCAGCGAGGCGGCCGCCAACGCGTTGCTGAAGGTCGTCGAGGAGCCGCCGGAGCGGACGGTCATGTTGCTGTGTGCGCCGTCGACCGATCCGGAGGACATGTCCGTCACCCTCCGCTCGCGCTGCCGCCATGTGCATCTCGTGACGCCCACGACGCCGGCGATCGCGCAGGTTCTGCAGACCCGCGACAAGCTCGATGCGGAGACGGCCCAGTGGGCGGCGTCGATCAGCGGTGGACACGTGGGCCGCGCACGGCGACTGGCGAAAGACGAGGACGCTCGTGCCAGGCGCAAGCGGGCCCTCGGCCTCGCGTCGGCTGCAGCGCGGCCCAATCAGGCCTATCTCGCGGCCGAGGAGATGGTGAAGGCTGCGGAGACCGAAGCCGCGGAGATCAGTGCCGCCCTCGACGACGTGGAGATGGAAGAGCTGCGCACCGCGCTCGGCGCAGGCGGCACCGGTAAGGGCGCGGCGGGCGCGCTGCGGGGGTCTGCAGGCGTCATCAAGGAGCTCGAGGCGCGGCAGAAATCGCGTCGTACCCGTAATCTTCGAGACGCTTTCGACCGAGCTCTGATCGACCTCGCCGGGTTGTATCGCGATGCGTTGACCCGCTCCTACGGATCCACCGCTGTGCTCAACCATCCGGACATGTCGGAACAGATCGAACGTATGGCCAGGGGTGCATCGCCGGAGGCTCTGTTGAAGAGCATCGAGGCAATCCTCGAATGCCGTGAAGCCTTAGCGCTTAACTCCAAGCCCAAGTTCGCCGTCTACGCCATGGTCGCGCAATTGGGTGCAGCGCTGCGCTGAGGCGTGAGATCAGGCCCTCCGCCGCGCCCGCGAAGCCCGAAGATTCGCGATGTTCCCGCAGGTCTTGACGTCGTGCCAGACGCCGCTGTTGTTGCGGGAACGGTCGTAGAACGCAGAGCCGCACGGTTCGTTCCTGCAACGCTTGAGTCGCCGCCAGGTGTCCGCGCGTTGAGCCAGCAGAACCTCGGCCCAGATGCGCGACGTCACGTACTCGTGGCCGGTTCCAGACGGTCCCAACTGGACGGTTCCCGACGCGTCGAGGGTGAGGACGGCGTCGGCGGGCGCCGTTTCCGGGGGCGTGCCTGCGATGAGGAGTTCGATCGTCGTCCGCAGTTCGCGTAGTGCCGCGGCGTCGGCATCGCTGAGGTCGTGCCCCATCGCCGCGGATGCCACCGCGCCGTCGGCGAGCAGGTCCGGGAGTCCTTTTGCGTCGATGGCTCGGGTGTTGAGCAGGTTCTGGACGTGAGCGAGGCCGTCGGGGGCGGGGTCGAGGCGGAAGCGCTCCGTCGGCGTCGGCGTCGATGACATAACTAAACAGTATTTGACTATGTCGATCCGGGCAAGTACTACTGACATAGTCAAAAGCATTTCAGATATGTCGAAGGGTGAGTCCGATGGTGGCAATCGAAGGCGCGGTCGTAGTGGTGACCGGTGGGCAGCGTGGGCTGGGCAAATCGATCGTCGACGAGTTCCTGGCGCGCGGCGCGGCGAAGATCTACGCGACGGCCAGGACGCCCAAGCCGACGGATGATCCGCGCGTCGTCGCGAAGCCGCTCGATGTCACCGACCCGGAATCCGTCGCGGAACTGGCTCGGGAGCTGACCGATGTCACCATCGTCGTCAACAATGCAGGCGCCCCGGGATCGGGTCCGTTGCTGGGATCGACACTCGAGGACGTGCGGACCGTGTTCGAGACCAACTTCTTCGGTGCCGTGCGGGTCGCGCAGTCCTTCGCGCCGATTCTCGCGAGCAACGGCGGCGGTGCACTCGTCGACGTGCATTCGGTTCTGTCCTGGGTGGGTGGCGCCGGAGCGTACGGCGCGTCGAAGGCCGCACTGTGGTCGGCGACCAACTCGCTTCGAGTCGAACTCGGCCCGCAGGGAACCCTCGTGACGGGAGTGCATCTGGGTTACACCGACACGGACATGATCGCGGAACTGGACGTTCCGAAGAACGATCCGAAGGATGTGGCGAAAGCCATCGTCGACGGCGTCGCGAACGGGGACACCGAGGTACTCGCCGACGACGTGACCAGGTACTTCAAGTCCGTTCTCGCCGGCCCGGTCGAGGGTCTCGCCATCCCAGCAGGGGCCTGAGGGGAGTCGATTTCAGTTTCGGGCTGATGCTCCGTTAGACTCACCAACGCCGAAAGGCACGCCGCCTTAGCTCAGTCGGTAGAGCATTTCACTCGTAATGAAAAGGTCAAGAGTTCGATTCTCTTAGGCGGCTCGCAATAGGGCAGGTCGGAGGCAGTTTCTACAGCCTCGGTCCTGCCCTTTTTGGTACCCAGGGCACGTTTACGGCACGGTTTCAGCGAGGAGCCAGCTTGTCGAGTACTCCGCTGGCGTCCGGTGCCATCGCTGCGCGCTCGATGTATTGCTTCATCTGTCTGCTACGCAGAACATCAGCGACCTGTGGCGCAATGCGTCGCGGGCGAATTCAGTTCATCTCGGTTCCGCGAGGTGATGATCCAAGGCGTCCCTGAGCTCGTCGATGCGTACGCCGCTGCGGCCGGTGACGTCGCCACAGTGGTGCGAGGATGCTGCTCCCAGTCTTTCGTACCTGGCGACACCGGCCGAGCTGGCCCCGATCGAGCAACTCGAAGCATCAACCTCGTGGTCCCTACGTGCCAATGGTGATGCGGCACTGACTCGCATGGCTGGGTTCACGTCTCGCGCCATATTCGGTTCGGCACGCCAAACCATCGGTGAGAACGCCGAGAAGGAATCTGGAGCGACCTGGGCACGTCACGCGCAGGCTGGTTCGTGTGCCTTTTGTCGGATGCTCACGACCCGCGCCGAGGTGTATGCGTCCAAGGAGTCGGCTACCACCGCCCGTGGTCTCGTAGAGATCAGTACTACGATCACTGCCGATGCACCGCAGTAGCGGTCAGGCCCGGCCAGGTCTACACGCCCCCGGACTACGTCGACCAATGGGAGGAGCAGTACCAGCAAGCCGTTCGGGCGACAGCAGACGGCGGCCCCATCGACACGGGGGCAGTTCTCGCGAAGATGGACGAACTCGAGCACCCATCAATTAAGGCAGCAGCATCGACAGCCGATGAGAAGTCGGCCGACGAAGTTGCGGCGTGGTTGGCGGCCGAAAAGACTGACGTACCAACGCCCATTACGGTCCGCACGTTCACCGAGGCCGAGGGTCGCAGCTATGGCCGTGACGTCTGGCACGACTATGCCGGATCGCTCGACCAGGAGACGGTGGACGCAGGTCGGACGTACACAGGACCGGGTTACCTGTTCACCAACCCCGGCCTACGCGATGGCATCGACTTCGGCGACACACACGTCGGATCCATGCGAGCAGTTGACGCGATTCGTGGACTCGATGCGGCGATCGAGAATGCCCCGCGCGTGCCGACCGCGATCACGGTCTCGCGTGACGTGGACGCCAGCGTGTTCGGCATCGTCGATGCAGCGGACCTGGCATCGGTGGTCGGTCGTCGATTCCGCGATGAAGCGCACCTATCCACCACGATGCAGTCTCGCCTGACTTTGCCGATCGGCGACGATCAGATCGAGTTGCGCCTGGACGTGCCAGCGGGCACCAAAGCGCTGTATGTCTCATCGTCTGATCGGAATGTGCGCGGACTCGCTGCGTACGGTCCTGACGAGAACGAGTTAATCGTGTGGCGTGGCATCGACTATGAGATTTACGGGACGATGATCGGAGATGATGGTCGACCGGTGCTACTCGGACGACTGGTCGGGCAGGACGCGAAGTTGAGGGAGGTCAACTGATGGGCAGCTTGGAGGACTCCTCGGACATCGGCGCCAAGCCGATCGGCGATCAACGCTTCTACGACGGCAAGCGAGCGGGCACCGGCAGATGGGCAACCCTCAATGGGCTCGGAGTGCTGCGGACCGACGACAAGAACGCGCTACAACTTGCGTCCACCAAGGCGACCACGGACAACGACGCCGCAAACGCCACGCGGTATCGACTCATCGACGCCTGCCGCCGAGGAATCGCCGCAACCACAGCAATCGACACCCTGGTCGCCAAGCATGGCAACCCACCGGTGACGACCGGTGACCTCGGCGGTTGGTCTGACCAGGTCGCTCCCTGATTTCGGCGTCAAACTCACCGCGGCCGGGGTGAAGGTGAATTGACCGGTGAGCGGAATGCATGAGCGGGGTGGGCCCTACTGCCTGCAACCCCTCAGCGTCGAAACGGCAGCCCGCAGGACACCCATGGAACGGGTACCTGCGGGCTTCTCGTATCCCCACGAACCAGTCGATTTCGGTATCATCTTCGTCGACGCGTGGCTTCGGTTTGATGGTGCTGGAACGCCGGGCGTGCAGTTTCGGTGACCTCCTATACCTCAGATATTGGGATTTTGCCAACACCCTGGGTATGCTGGGTCGTATGAGCGGCGAGATTGGACCTCGGGTTCGCGAGTCTATTCAGTCACTCGACCCTGCGCCGACCCACAAGGAAGTAGCCGCGCGGGTCGGAATGACTCCTGACGCGTTCTCGCGCTCGGTCAACGGATCGCGTTCATTCTCCTCGGTAGAGCTTGCCGATGTCGCCGAAGTGCTCGGTGCCGATCTGCATTGGCTTATCACCGGTGCGCCCGATCCAAACCGTGTAGCTGTCGCGGCACGTCATCTGTACACCGACGGTCGGTGGAGCAATCCGGGGCAATCGCGCGACCAACTCGAACTCGACAACATCACGTTGGCCTACCGGCAGGTGTTCGCGGCGGAAGAGGATTTCGCCGGGCCGCAGTTGCCCAGTACGCCCGGGGCGGTGCGAGAGGCGCTTGGAGAAGACTTCGTTCGATACTTCGTCGGGCGTGTTGAAGCGGAACTACGTATCGACGTAGTGAGAACGCCGTCAGTGTCCACTACGTACTCGTTGACTTTCGGGCCCCACCGCGTCATAGCGTTGCAAGCAACACCGAACTGGTTCCACGAGAATTGGGCCATTGCGCACGAGCTAGGACACCTAGCCCTCGGTCACCTTGACGAAAGTTCACGTACTGGTTCGTACCACCGGAATGAGAAGTCCGCCAATGCTTTTGCCGCTGAGTTACTCATGCCCGCCGACGAAATCCGTGCTTTGGACTGGGCTACGATTACCCCTCCCGAGATTGCAGATCAGGTCTGGGATCTGGGTATCTCAACGGCAGCTCTTCTGAACCGTCTGAAGTTCTTGAAGATTGAAGTTCCCGAGCGCGTTGAGGAGCTGTTGCAGCTGAAGACGCAGCGCCTTCTCGCTAGCCATTGGAGAGACGCAAGCAAGGTTCCCGACCAAGTCGCATGGCGAATGGATGCGTCCGCTACGCGTACGTTCCCTAGCCGCTTACGTGAAGCTCATCACGACGCTGTCGACGCCGGAAGGCTGGGTCCAGAAACGTTGGCGTGGATGCTCTCGGTAGACCCAAGAACTTTCGAGGAGGATCTGCCAAAGCGGGTCGAGGATATCTCCGACGCCGATCTGCACTCAGCGCTGGGAATCTGACCAACGTGGCTCAGTTGTTCTTTGCGGATAACACAGTGCTCGTGAACTTTGGTCTGATCGATCGCCTCGACCTATTAGAGCGAGTTTTGAACGGGAAAGGCCGATGGTGCGCATCGATCGAGACCGAGTGCATTCGTTCCTCCATCAGGCCCGAGCTGTCGGCACTCGACGACGTTCCGCGGATCCTAGGCTCACCACTAGTCCCCACCCAAGCCGAGCGGATTCGTGCCCTCATTCTGCGCGAGCAACTGTCGGCTCCCGGTGATGAACGAACGGCCCACTTTGGAGAAGCCGAGACTCTTGCCGTGATGGAAAATAGGTACGCCTCGGATTTGCTCCTGACCGATGATGGTGGAGCTCGCAACCTCGCCGGTCAGCTCAACATCAAGGTGGTGTCGACATGGAAATTACTGGCCGCCGTTACTCGACTGAAGTGGGTCCAGTGCGAGGAGATGCTCGACCATTTGGATCTTCTCGGCAATCACAAAAGAGGGG
The DNA here is from genome assembly GCF_002258225.1 of Rhodococcus sp. RS1C4. NCBI lineage: Bacteria > Bacillati > Actinomycetota > Actinomycetes > Mycobacteriales > Nocardiaceae > Rhodococcus > Rhodococcus sp. RS1C4. The sequence goes on from NZ_NOXZ01000023.1 coordinate 251,027, forward strand.
GGCCACGGCCGTCGAGTGTCGGTGAGCTTAGGCAATGGGCGGGGATGCCTCCGGCACCAGTGACCGAGTAACCACCAATGCACTATGCGCAACCTCGGGTGTTCGACGCCGGGGTTGATGCACGGAGCTGAAGTCCGTGGTTCGACGGCTCAGCGGGCTAATCGCCTACCGTGCGGCCCGCATATCGCCTACGGTCAGCTGGGCAGTCCGCTTGTCGCCCCAGTCGTCGAACCACCACGGCAGGTGTTCCACGCCACCAGGCAAAGGCGCGTCGTCGGGGAACTCGTCGAGGATCTGCCCCACGTAATCGAGCGCCGATACGCAATCCATCAGCCACTTCGTTGCGGCCAGCGCCTCGCGTAATCTGTCCTCGGTGACCGCTACGCGTCGGCGCTTCTGGGCCGACCACTTCTCGTCTGCGAACTCCATGCCGTCGACGCGGACGTAATTCACAGTCCGGTGAGGGGACTCGCCCTCGATCTCCTCCAGGTAGAGCATGTGCGCGAGGTCGTTGCGCACGTCGCGGACAGTGGCCGCCGCGGACTTCATCTCCGCACCGGGTGCACGAATCCCTGCGTCGCGCGCAATGTTCTTCAGGGTCTTGCCGAGCTGTTCGGCATTTGGGTGCACGATTTCGCCCTGGTTCTCGACTCCGGCCGCGTGGTAGCGCTGCCACCGCACCTGCTCGACAAGGTTCGACCATCCGCCTAGCACCTGGAGGATCAGACGCTCAATCGTCTTCGATGGCCAGAACGCGGCATCCTCGAACTGCTGGACTCGGTCGAAGAAGCGGCGCGTGTCATCCGGACTCGTCATAGTTCGAGGTGGATTCTGCCGGTGTCGTTGAGGTCATGCCCCGCGCAGAGCCAAGCGGATACACGAACTGTGGCCTTCGGCAGATCTATACCGCCAATGCGGAGGTGCTTACCGAGCACCTCGTCCTGCCGAGTGGCGGGTGCCACGCATCCATCGACAGCGCACTTCTGATCTTGCAGTTCATCCATGCCAGCGAAGGTACGTGCCCGGAGGCAGGGCGGCAGTCGGTCGACCGAATGGACCGACCTTACATTCGGGCGCGCCACTGGTCTGTCGAGCACCGTGCAGGGGTTCGGTATTACCGTGGTGTCGGTGATCGAGCGCCCCATGACCACGAAAGAAGTTTCGGAGGTCTCCCGCCACGGCGAGAACTGGGTCCGTGACGCTGCCAACACCGGGGCACTCAAGTGCCAGCCGAACCGTGGGCGCGGACAGAAAATGTTCTTCATGCCGAAGGACGTCGAGGACTGGATTGTCCGCGGTTGCCCTCAGATGCCCGAACGCCGCCGACGCTGACCCCATATTCACGGTTGGCCGCGAAAACGGGGCTCACCAGCGGGCACCCTTTTTGGTGACAACACCAAGAAGGGTTGGGTCTGAAAAATGATCCCTAGGGGCACTTTAAGGGAACGGTAACTGTGCGCACTAGGCGAGAACGCTTGGAATGCACACAAGCGGTACAGCGCCTGACCTGGGCTGTTCGTAACCTGCGGCACCAGATGGACTGTCTAACAGGTTGGTCCGTATTGAAAAGGTCAAGAGTTCGATTCTCTTAGGCGGCTCGTAAGAGCGAAACCCCTTCCCAATGTCAGTTGGGGAGGGGTTTTGTCGTGCGGGGCGGGGTCTCATCGAGCGTTGTCGAGCAGGTGCTCGGCGAAGGCGCGGGCGGAGGCGAGGTCGGTGCTGTTCGGTCGCCCGCGTCGGATGCCACCGACGAGCTTGAACGGCATGAATGTGTCGAATCCGCGGCAGGAGAAACCTCCGACGACGTCGAAGCCTTTGTGTTCGAGCCGTTCGACGAGTGATGCGGAGAAGCGGAGCCAGCGGGATTCGGCGAGGCCGCTGGTGGCGAAGAGGAACGCGGGTTTGCCGTCCTGGGGTGGTAGTGCCTCGATGTAGGCAACCAGGTCGGAGTGGAACGAGCCGTAGTAGATGCCTGATCCGAAGCCGACGAGGTCGTGCCCGTCGAGGTCGCGGCCGGCGGGATCGGCCGATTCGGGTGAGATCACCGCGGCGCCGAGGACCCCGGCGATGGCGTCGGCGACCTGTCTGGTGTTTCCGTGGGAGACGGATGCGCAGACGAGGATCGGTTCGCTCATGCCTCCGAGCTTAGCGACGGTCGATCCACAGCCGACCGGCCTCGTTTACTCACAGGCGTGTAATTCGCATACACAGCCCCTGAGCAGTGAAAACCTGTCGCTGGCGCACGTTCATCCACACGCCATCCACAGATCGGACAGGTTGGTCCTCGAGATTTCCACAGGTTTGTCCACAGCCTGTTAGTGCATATGTTCGAATGGGCGTCGGGGAGGCGTTCTGTCTACTGTTGCTCTCGAGGCGAAAACGACGGAAAGGGACTTCTGTGGCTCGACCGACCATGGCCGATGTGGCGAAAGCTGCCGGGGTGTCACCTGCGCTCGTCTCGATCGTCATGCGGGGAGTGGAGGGGGCTTCGGAGGAGACTCGTGCGCGGATCAAGTCGATCGCCGACGAGATCGGTTACGTCCCGGACCGTCGTGCGCAGAAACTTCGTCAGACCAGCTCCCGCCTGTTGGGGGTCACGTTCGATCTTCAGCAGCCGTTCCACGGCGATCTCGTCGAGCAGATCTACGGCGTTGCCGAACGCGCCGGGTACGACGTGATGCTCGGTGCAGTCGCGCCCACTCGGGACGAGGCCAGTGCGGTGAAGACGCTCGTGCACGAGCGATGCGAAGCAGCGCTGCTGCTCGGGTCGCGAATGGATGCAACCGAACTCGGTTCGGTCGACCGTGCGGTGCCGGTCGTGACGTTGCTGCGCACCAGCGGCGTCGACGGTATCGGATCGGTGCGCGGTGACGATGTGGCCGGTGTCGGTTCGGCGGTGGAGCATCTGATTTCATTGGGACACAAGCGAATCGCCCACATCGACGGTGGCAGTTCGGCGGGCGCGCAGGACAGGCGCCAAGGCTTCACCGACGCCATGACAAGGCACGGTCTGCCGGCCCCCATCGTCGAGGGTGGTATCACCGAAACCGAAGGCGCACAGGGAATGCGGCAGCTGCTCGACTCGTCCGATCCTCCGACGGCCGTGGTGGCGTTCAACGACAACTCCGCCACCGGAGTACTGGATCACCTGCTCCGTCGCGGTGTCGACGTACCGGGGGACGTCTCGGTCGTCGGATACGACGATTCTCGCTTGGCGCGCATTGCCCACATCCAGCTGACGTCGATCTCTCAGGATGTGGCCGCGCTCGCCGAGGCTGCGGTGCAGGAAGCGCTCGCGCGCATAGCGGGTGAGACTGCGCGCGATGTGGTGCTGGCGCCGGAGCTCGTCCGGCGAAGGACGACGGCACCCCCGCGGCGAGACCCGGCCTGATCGGTTTCTACCCAGTCTGCTCGAGTGGATCTACTCATGGCCTGACGGGCTGCCATCTCCTACATTGAACGGGCGATTGTTCTTTTTGTCCGATTCGGTGTGTTCGGGGAGGGTTGTCATGGCAAGACGGAGAGTTCTCGCGACCAGGTCGGTCGCCGTGGGGGTGGCCGCGGTACTCGCGGTCGGCTGCGCATCGACGACGCAGGGGACGGCACTGTCCGAGGGGATGGGTGCGGTATCGACGGAGAGCAGGTCGATGACCATCGCGCCGCTCTTCACCACCGGAAGCGGCGACGGTGGAGTCGGTGAGGAAATCGTCACGAGGTCGGCGACCACGGACTCGTCGTTTCGCGTCGACTTCTCCGAGGACGAGGTCTCCGGCCTGGGCGACGCCTCGAGGGCGGCGTCGTGGAACGCCGCGATCGTTTCGACGTTGATCATGTCGCAGCCGATGTCCGGTCGCTTCGAGTTCGAGATCGGCGGGCAGATCGACGGTCCCAGCGCGGGCGCGTTGAAGACCGCGGCGCTCATCGCGTTGCAGCGCGACGAACAGATCTCCGACACCGCGACGATGACCGGAACGATCAACGCAACGGGCACCATCGGTCCTGTCGGCGGCATCCCCGAGAAGGTGCAGGCCGCGGGCGCCGCCGGGTACGACACGGTGCTGATCCCACTCGGGCAACGCAACAGCACCGACCGCAACGGAGACAGTGTCGATGTCGTGCGGATCGGGGACCGAGCCGGAGTGAACGTCGTCGAGGTCGGTGATATCTACGAGGCGTACGGGCTGCTCACCGGCTCCGAGTTGGAGGCACCGAGGCTGGAACCGGACACGCGGCTCGACAACCGGGCGTACGACAAGGTCGATGCGCAGTACACCGCCGCGATTGGCCGGTACGACAATGCGCTGACGATGCTGGACACGCTCGACGTGAACATCCTTCGGACGATGATGAACACCGGGCTCCCGGAGACTGCTGCGAAGGCCGCCGACCGGGCTCGAGATCTGCATCGGCAAGGGTCGATAGCCGGCGCGTTGGTCACCGCGCTAGAAGCTGCGGCCGTCATGGAAGCGTCGTATTCGGTGGGTAACTCGTTGACACCGTTGGTCTCTCAGGGTCCGGCGGGTCTGGGCGCATTTGTTGTGCAGGCTACCAACACCGGTCCGGCGGAAGCCGCGTTCTTCTCGTTTCTCGATTCCATCGCCACGTTCGAACCCAAGACCTTGCCCGACGCCGAAGCAGTGGTCAACGCGTACGCGGGCGCCTTCGACGCGCTGACGATCTTCGACTACGCCGCAAGCGAGATCGAGGCGATCGACGGCCGGATCGACACACAACCCATCGATATCGTCGAGTTCGTCGACTATCTCTCGACCCCGTTGATCTTTCTCGAAGCAGCGAAAGCACAACTGGCAGGTACGAAAGCCGTGTGGGAGGTCGGCCGCGACAATCCTGGCGCCGACATCGACTCGGGCGTCGACCTCGCTCAGGTCGGCGACTTCTTCCGCCGCGGCGCCGACGCCAACCTCGCCGCGTTTCGGACCGGAATGCCCGCCCAGGTGGCGGATCGTACGGGGCGCTCACTGGATTCGGTGATCGGCCAGCTGTCCTACATGGACATCGACGTCGCGGCAGCCGTGCACCAACGGAACGCGCAGCCCGCGATCGAGAAGTATCTCGGAGAGGGAAAACCCAACGGGCAGTACGCGACCATCGGTTACGGCGTCAGCAACTACGTCCGCAAACAGCAACTGGTCGAGAAGTACTACAACAACGCGATCACCGACGACAACCTCCGCGTCACCGGGTTCATGTACGAGAACGCGCTGTCGAACGCTTTCGACCTCGCCCGCGCGCAGTTGTCCTCCGACATCGCGGCACTGCAGGCCGGCGGTACACAACCGGTCATCACCGTCGGGCAGTTCGAAAGCGCAGGCGTCAGGCGTGCGGGCACCCCGCTGGAGCAGTTCAACGCCCTCGGCGCCTACAACAGCGGGTACGTGACGACGAGGCTCATGACGTACCTGTCCTCACCTGGTAAGTGACGATGACCGGAGTGCGCGACTGATTCGGAAGTAGCGCCAGCGGGCATGCCAGGGCGCATGACGAAACTATTGTTCGCTGTGACCGCCGCCGACCACTGGACCCTGAACGACGGAACCAAGCATCCGACGGGCTTCTGGGCCGAGGAACTCGTCGAATCTCACCGCACGTTCGTCGACGCCGGCTGGGATGTCGTCGTCGCGACGCCGGGTGGCAAGGCGCCCGTCGTCGACGAGGGATCGCTTGCGGTCGACGCCAACGGAGGCGACGAGGCGAAGGTCGCCGACCAGAAGAAATACTTGGACTCGATCGAGTCGATACTGCAGAACCCTGCCTCGCTCGAGGACCAGCGGGCATCGGACTTCGATGCAATCTTCGTGCCGGGAGGCCACGGGCCGATGGAGGACCTCGCGGTGTCGACGAGTTTCGGTGCGCTCGTGACCGATTTCCTGAGCACGGGCAAGATCGTGTCGGCAGTGTGCCACGCACCCGCTGCCCTGCTGCCTGCCACGACGTCGGACGGGGGATGGGTGTTCGACGGCTATCAGCTGACCGGTTTCACCGACGAGGAGGAAACCCAGGCAGGTCTGGCGGACAAGGCGCCGTGGCTTCTCGAATCCAGGTTGAAGGAGCTCGGCGCACGGTTCGAGAGCTCCGATCCGTGGTCGCCGCACGTCGTCGTCGACCGCACGCTCTACACCGGGCAGAATCCGGCGTCGACGAAACCGTTGGCGGACAGAGTGGTTCAAGCTCTGTCCTGACAGTGTCCGTCAGCTCGACCGGTGAACGTCGCTCGCGGGTGTTGCTGTGACGATGCGATTGCGGCCCTGTCGCTTCGCGTCGTACAGCGCCCGGTCGGCAGCGTCGAAGAGCATCTCGAGACTGTCGGATCCGTGCGCGAGTCCGATGCTGACGGTCACGCCGTGACCGGCGAAGTGCTCTGTCGCACGCTGGAACTGGCCGATGCGAATGGTGTCTGCGATGGCGTAGGCGTCGAGCTCGGAGACGTCGGTGCAGAACACCGCGAATTCTTCTCCGCCGAGCCGCGCGAACAGGTGACGGCGGCCGAGGTGAGACCGGACGTCGTCGGCGAATCGCTCGAGAGCACCGTCGCCCGCGCTGTGCCCGTACGTGTCGTTGAGGGCCTTGAAGTGATCGAGGTCCATCATCAGGACCGTGGCAACACCGTCGGCGGCGTCGCGGGTCAAACGGTGTGCGCGACGGAAGAACTCGTCCCGGCGTAGGGCGCCGGTCAGGTCGTCGTGAGCGACGGCGTGGCGTAACGCGGTGATGGCTGCGCGCCGCTCGTTGGTCACGCAGGCCACGGCGATCGGGGCGATCGCGAGGAACGACAATCCGATGCTCACCGACAGTTCCACCGGCATCGCGCCGAGGTCCGGGACCCCCATGTGCCCGTCGGCGGTGAGGACGAGCATCCACATCGTCGTCGTCCAGATGAACAGCGATGTGACGAAGACCCCCGTCGTCAACGCGGCCACGACGAGAGCGGGCATGGCGAACGTGATCGCGCCCGAGCCTCCGACCGCCCACACGAGGATCAGGCAGAGCACCAGCAACGCAGCGGCTGGGGCGACCCGCCGCGCGAGTGCGACGACCTCGCCGCGCCGACGGAATCGACGGAGGTCCGCCCTCGTGGGCGCGGTGAGAACCGCAGGCATGACCGCCATGTAGTTGAGGAACTCTCCGGAGAACCAGCGCGCCCATCCGCTCTGCCACGGTGTCGACTCGATGGCCGAGTTCGCGAATCCGCCCGCGACACCGGCGACGGAGGACGCGACGAGAATGACCGCGGCCACCAACGCAAGCGACTGGACACGCGTCAACCAGGGGCGTTGCTGGCCGATGAGACGGAAGACCAGGAACCCCGCCGCGACGCCTGCGACGTTGCACAGGTTGAGGACGAGGTTGGAGAACAGTGGACTACCGGTCACCGTGTCGGCGGCAATGTAGCCGAGCGTCGCACTGACCCAGGTGGCGGGCGTTGCGAGGCGCGGTGAGCGAAGCAGTATGCCCAGCAGCAGGGCGTTGGCGGGCCAGAACACGGCCAGCGTGCCCGGAAGGCGAGTTGCGATCCCGAACAGACAGGCGAGAAACACCACTGCGCCGACGAGTGCTGCGCGACGAGTCACGTCGGCAGCGCTGCCGACACGTGAGCTGACGCGCTGCAAATCCATCGAAATGCCCGTTTCTGAACGATTCGTAGGGAAGTTGAATGTTCAGTGTGTCAGAAACGGCGGCGGAACCTCATACCGAGGGGCCTGCCGTCGGGATCGACGAACAGGCGATACGCGACCGCCGCCAGCCGTTGCTGCCACTGCGGAGGCACGTCGATTTCATGGCGGCGAAGTCTGCCCGACGGGCGCGGCGACGCCGACGGTGCCGTGTGCCAGGCGTCGAGACGCGCCGCGCTGCTGCTCACCGCGTCGAAGAACGACGCGGGATCGACGAGGCCTTCGTCGTCGCCCGGCGCGCGGCCCAGGTGCTCGCGGATGAGTTCCAGCCGTAGTTCGCGCGCGAACACCCGTGCTCCGTCGCCGAGACCGGCCGGGTCGACGGGTTCACGAACGTCGCGTTCGTCGTCGACGATCGCGGCCGTCAGTTCGGAGTCGTGAGTCCACGACCGCCGGTTGAAGTTGTCGGAACCGACGGCGGCCCACACGTCGTCGACGATGCACACCTTCGAATGCACGTAGACCGGGATGCCGCGATCGTTCTCGAGGTCGAGGACGAGCACGCGGTCACCACCCGCATCGCGGATCACGTCGAGTGCCGCGGAGTGGCCGAGCAGAGCCGACGGAATGGTGATGGCACTGTCGTCGTCGAGATGCTTCGGGACGACGATGACCAGGCGCAGATCCTGTGAGCGTCGCAAAGCGGCGGCGAACACCCGCGCCACGTCCACCGACCACAGGTACTGATCCTCGACGTAGACCAGTTCGCGGGCGCGCCGCAGAACCTTCGCGTACGCGCGGGCCGCGCTGAACTCACCCTGAGTCGCGAACGGATACGCCGGGCGTCTGCGCGGATACGTGCGGAGAAGTTGGACGCTGCAGGTGCCCGCGGCTGCGGGTGCGTCGTGCTGCTCCGGCAGTTCCGACACCTCACGGGTGACGCCGCGGAGAATGTCGGGGATGGCGTGCCACGGCAGGCGGGACAACGCGGCCGGATCCTCCCACCGTTCACGGAAGACGTGCTCGATGTCGCGGACCGCGGGCCCCTGCACCTGCACCTGCATGTCGTGCCACGCGGGAAGTTCGCCGTACTCGGGCGGGAACGGCCGGCTCACGGGGTCGCCGAAATGATCGGCGTCGTCGCGTCGGGCACGCGCGAGATCGATACCACCGACGAACGCGAGGTCGACCGTGTCGGGATCCTGATACCGGACGACGACGAACTTCTGGTGATGACTTCCCAGCGTCAGGACCCGCTGGTCGAGAATCACCTCGCCGCCCGCCTCCTCGAGACGCAACGCCAACTTCCGGTTCTTGGGACCGGTGAAGCCGAGGGTCTCGATGTGCGAGCGCCACACCATGCCCTTGACGATGCCGCCGCGCTGCGCAACCGACGCGAGCGCGTCCTCGACGGTCGTGTCGTCGGTCAACAGCTGTTCCGGGTCACCGCGCCAATCGGTGAACAGCACCAGGTCGCCCTCGCCCGCGGCGTCCAGCGCGCTCGCCAGAGCCGCGAAATAGGGTTTGCCGTGCACGAGCGGGGTGACCCGGTTGCCGTCCGTCCAGGCCGCGATGCGGGTGTCGGGGTTGCCGCGCTCCTCGGAGCTGAGGAACCAAGGGTGTTCGGAGTCGAACTTCTGGACCTGCTCGTTCAGTGCGGCACTACTGCGGCCGAGTCGCCGAGCGAGCGCGTCGATCGTTCGGCGTAGCGGCTGCGGTATCACGAGGGGAAATACTGTCAGAGCAGTCCGACGGGGCGTGTCACGAGGTCGGGTCGAACTCCGGCTGATCGATGATGCGCAGCCACGAACCGTCCGGTTGACGCTGCACGACCTGGGCGCGGGCGCCTGCATTGTCCTTCGGTGCCGTCGAGGTGAGCGCGATGTCGCCGTACACCAGCGTCGGCAGTCCCTCCTCCAGTTCGAAACGAGGCCCGTGCGCGAGCACCGACGCCCACAGTTCACGTATTGCGGCTCGGCCTGTCGTCGTCTGTCCGGCGGGGTAGGCCATGACGGCGTTGTCGGCGTAGAGCGCCGCGACACCGTCGGCGTCTCCTGCGTTGGATCGCTCGACGAACAGGCGGGTGATGTCTTCCGGTGTCATTGCTTTGTCGGTCGTTGCATTGTTAGTCATGGTTCCATCGTCATCACACCGGTACGAGAAGTCCAACAGATAGTTGTGATGAAAGCTAGAATTACAGCTTATGGAACTGAGGCAGCTCGAGTACTTCGTCGCCGTCGCGGAGGAAGCCAACTTCACCCGTGCGGCCGAGCGGGTGAACATCAGCCAGTCCGGCATCAGTGCCCAGATCAAAGCGCTGGAGAAGGAGGTCGGGGCCGAGCTGATCGACCGCAGCAGCAGGGTGGCGCGGTTGACGGTAGCAGGGACAGCTGCCCTGGTACACGCGCGCCGCGCACTGGAATCATCTGCAGCCCTTCGCCATTCCGTCGACGAGGTGCTCTCCCTCGTGCGCGGGAAGGTCGCCGTCGGAATGGTCACCGCATGCACCGTCACACCGCTGTTCGACGCCTTGGCTGCGTTCCACTCCGCGTACCCGGGCGTGGACATCACGTTGGCGGAGGCAAATTCAGACGAGTTGATCGCGCGCGTCCGGTCGGGCGCGCTCGACGTCGCCCTCGTCGGCACCGCTCACGGTCCGCCCGAGGGGCTCGAATCGCTGGTCATGATCACGGAAGGACTGGCGGCGTGTGTACCGCCCGGGCATCCGTTGGCGTCGGCATCGGCGGTGACACTCGGCGAGGTGTGCGCCCACTGGGTGGTGTGCCTGCCGGTGGGTACCGGAATCAGATCCGTGTTCGACGACGCCTGTGCCGCAGCGGATATCACCGCGGACGTCGCGTTGGCCGCCAGTGCGCCGGGAGCTGTCGCCGACTTGGCGGCCAGAGGTTTGGGCGTTGCCATCCTGAGTCGTTCCATGGCAACGGATTTCGAGGATCGATTGGTCCCGGTACCGATCTCGGACGTGCCTGCCGACGCTGTTCTCGCCCTGACCTGGTCGCCCAAGGCGAGCACGGCGGTGAGAAAGCTCGCCACCTATGTGAGTGGTTGTGTAGGCCAGGGCCTACACAACCACTCACATAGGTGCTAGACGAGTTCGGTGATGTGATCGCGGGTGAAGGCGATGCGCTCGTTCAATCGGCCGGACTCGACCTTGTTCACCCACTCGGCGTCGGCGAGCAGGGCACGGCCGACGGCGACGATGTCGAATTCGCCCCGCTCGAACTGCTCGAACAGCGGCGTCAGATCGGTCGTTCCCGACGCACCGTCCGGACCCCAGGCGCTGCCGAACTCCTTGTCCAACCCGACCGAGCCGACGGTGATCGTCGGGAGGCCGGTGATTTCCTTGGTCCACCCGGCCAGTCCTCGGGTTGCATCGAGCTCGGGGAACTCGGGAATCCAGTGGCGACGGGTCGAGGGGTGGAGCACGTCGACCCCGGCGTCGACCAGCGGGGTGAGGATCTTCTCCAATTCCTGCGGGGTCTGCGCGATCCGAGCGTCGTAGTGATCGGCCTTCCACTGCGAGTATCGGTAGACGATCGCGAAGTCGTCACCCACCTCGGCTCGGATCGCCGCCACCACCTCGGCCGGGAAGCGGGTACGAGCTTCGAGGGATCCGCCGAAACGGTCGTCACGCAGATTGGTTGTCTGCCACAGGAACTCGTCGAGAAGGTAACCGTGCGCGCCGTGCAGCTCGACTCCGTCGAACCCGACGCTCTTCGCGTTAGCCGCTGCGTCGACCCAGTACTGGATCAGCTGGTCGAGGTCGCTGCTCGTGAAGGCGCGGCCCAACGGAGTGCCGTCCAGGGCGATGCCCGACGGGCTGACCGTTGTCACCTCGGGGTTGAGGCGCGGCGAGTCTCCGCGCTGCACGCCGAGGTGCCAGAGCTGCGGGATGATCACCGAGCCCTCGGCGTGGACGGCGTCGACGACGCTCTTCCATCCGTCGAGGCTGTCCTCGCCGTAGATGTGGGGAACTCGGGTGTCCGGGCCTGCCGCGGGGTCGGGGATCAGCGTGCCCTCGGTGATGATGAGGCTCGTTCCGCCTGCGGCCCGCCTGCGGTAGTACTCGGCGACGTTCTCGCGCGGGACTCCGCCGGGGGAGAACGCGCGGGTCATCGGCGCCATCGCGAAGCGGTTACGCAGTTTCAGGGACTTGGTTTCGAACGGAGTGAATAGCCCCGCGGATGCTGTTTCGGTCACGTCGGAGACGAACCGACCGGGGCGCAGCGGTATTCCACCTCGTCTCGGCTGGGGGGATATCGAGGTGATATACCTGGGTGATGAAGGTAACAGGCAAGGTTGCTGTGATCACCGGAGGCGGAGGCGGGATCGGCGGTGCACTTGCCCAGCGGCTCGTCGCGGAAGGCGCGAAGGTCGTCGTGTCCGATCTCGACGCGGCGTCGGCGTCGCGGGTGGTGGAGTCACTGGAACCTGGCTCGGCGGTATCTCTCGGGGGTGACGCGTCGAAAACCGACGACATCACCGCGTTGATCGCTCTCGCCGAGGACACCTTCGGTCCCGTGGACCTCTACTTCGCCAACGCGGGCATCAGTGGCGCACCGGGCCTCGACGCGACGGAAGTCGAGTGGGATCTGTCCATCGACGTCAATCTGCGCGCGCACATCCGCGCTGCGCAGCTTCTGGTGCCCGGGTGGATCGAGCGCGGCGAGGGCTACTTCGTCAGTACCGCGTCGGCTGCCGGCCTGCTCACACAGATCGGTTCTGCCACGTACGCGACCACCAAGCATGCGGCCGTGGGTTTCTCGGAGTGGCTCAACGTCACTTACGGTGACCGCGGCATTCGCGTCAGCTGCCTGTGCCCCATGGGTGTGAACACCAAGCTGCTGTACGAGGGCAAGGAATCCGGTAATTCGCTCGGGGCGGCGGCTACTGCTGCCGTGCTCTCCGCGGGCGACGTGCTCGAGCCGAGTGACGTCGCGGAGGTCGTCCTCGCTGCGATGGATGCCGAGGAGTTCTTGATTCTGCCGCACCGGAACGTGCTGGAGATGTACCGCAACAAGGGTTCCGATTACGACCGGTGGTTGCGCGGCATGCGTCGCTACCAGAAAGCCCTTCTGGGGCAAGACAACTAAAGGAGCGACGTGTCCTTCTTCGAGACCGCCGAGCGCGGCCGGAAGTATCAGCAGGATCTGTTGGAGTTCATGGACTCTCACGTCTACCCGGCGGAGTCCGTCTACGACGAGCAGATGCGCGAGCTCGGCGACCCGCACGGGCAACCCCAGATCATCGAGGAGCTGAAGAAGGAAGCCCGGTCGCGCGGGTTGTGGAACCTCTTCCACCCCCACCAGGAGTGGGGGCCTGGCCTGACCAATCTCGAGTATGCCCCGCTCGCGGAGATCATGGGCCGGAGCCTGTTGGCGCCCGAGGCGTGCAACTGCAACGCGCCGGACACGGGCAACATGGAAGTGTTCACGCTGTTCGGAACGGACGAGCACAAGGAGAAGTATCTGAAGCCGTTGCTGGACGGCACTATTCGGTCCGCCTTCGCGATGACGGAACCCGACGTCGCCAGTTCCGACGCCACCAACATCGCCATGCGAATGGAACGCGACGGCGACGACTACATCCTGAACGGCCGCAAGTGGTGGACGTCGAATGCGCTGCACAAGAACTGCAAAGTTCTCATCGTCATGGGCAAGACCGAGCCGGATGCCGCCAGCCACCGTCAGCAGTCGATGCTCGTCGTGCCCATCGATGCGCCGGGTGTCACCGTCGTACGGAACCTGCCGGTGTTCGGCTACGTCGATCGCGAAGGTCACGCCGAGGTGCTCTTCGAGGACGTGCGGGTGCCGTCGAAGGACGTGTTGAAGGGGCCGGGTGAGGGTTTCGCGATCAGTCAGGCCAGGTTGGGCCCCGGGCGGATCCATCACGCCATGCGGACCATCGGCGTCGCCGAGCGGGCACTCGAACTGCTGTGCCGCCGTGCGGTATCGAGAGTCACCTTCGGTAAGCCGATCGCGATGCGCGCCAACATCCAGGATTGGATCGCCGAGGCTCGCATCGACATCGAGAAGACGCGACTGTTGACGCTGAAGGCCGCGTACCTGATGGACACCGTCGGCAACAAGGAAGCACGCACCGAGATCGCCGCCATCAAGGTGGCAGCTCCGGAGATGGCGCTGAGGATCATCGACCGGGCCATTCAGGTCCACGGCGGCGGCGGTGTGTCCGACGACTTCCCGCTCGCGATGATGTACGCCCACATCCGGACGCTGCGGCTGGCGGACGGCCCCGACGAGGTGCACAAGATGTCGATCGCGCGGATGGAGTTGAAGAAGTACCTCTAGAGGCTTAGGCGAGGCTGTGCTAACTTCACGCGCATGAAGCGGACCGCGATGCGCATGATCATTGCCTCGGTGGCACTTGTGGGCCTCGTGGCCTGTAGCAGTGACTCGGGGGACAGTAGCTCCGCCGGGTCGAACGACAGGACGGTGACAATCGATCACGTCGTCGGCTCGACGACGATACAGGGAACGCCTGAGCGCATCGTCGCCCTCGGGCAACAGTGGGTGGACGCGCTGGCGGAGTTCGACGTCTCCCCGGTCGGGTACATCTCCGCAGGATCTCAGGGAGACGAGCGGAAGCTGTTCCCCTGGCAGACGGGCCTGACCGAGGATTCCGTGATGCTCGACTCGACGTCGGTCGACACGATGAACGCGACCCCGCCCGTGGAGGAGATCGCGGCACTGCAGCCGGATCTCATTCTGGTGGCGGGGATCGCATCTCCCGAGCCGTACCAGTCGCTCAGTGCGGTCGCGCCCACGGTTTTCCCCGAGAAGAGCACGGTGGACAGCTGGCAGTGGCAGATCGAAACGCTGGGAAAGATTTTCGACCGTGAGGACGACGCGCAGTCGATCATCGCCGAGGGCGAAGGCTTCACCGACGGCATCGCCGCCGAGTACCCAGGCTTGGACGGCAAGACCGCGGTGCTCGCCCAGTACATCGTCGCCACGCAGCAACTCGTGGCCGTCGTCGATCCCGACGACGGTGCCGCGCAGGTCTTCGACAGCATCGGTCTCAGTGTTCCTGCGGACCTCGCAGCCTCGCCGGAGGCGACGAGCGGCCGGTTGGTCTTCAGTCCCGAACGGATCAACGAACTCACTGCCGACCTGGTCGTCATGCTGCCCAACGGTGGAACCGCCGCCGACCTCCAGGCCCTGCCTGGCTTCGATTCCCTGCCCGCCGTGGCGAGCGGCGGCGTCTCGGTGCAGGACTACGCCACGGTGGTCGGATTCAATCTGCCGTCCAAGGCGTCGATCGAGTACTCGGTGGAGAAGATTCGTCCCCAGCTCGAGGCGGTAGGCGGCTAGCTAGCTCCCCCTTGTGAGTACTTATGTAGGTCAGGACCTACACAAGCCTCACAAGGGGGCGGTACTCACGTGGGTTCTAGAGGTGAATCACCCCTCGCATGTTCTTGCCGTCTCGCAGATCCTGGTACCCCTCGTTCACCTGCTCGAGTGAATACGTGTTGGTGATCAGCTCGTCGAGCTTGAGCTGGCCGGCGTCGTAGAGGCGCAGCAGCCGGACGATGTCGTACTGAGGGTTCGCGGAGCCGAACAGTGTGCCCTTGATGGTCTTCTGGTTCAGCGTCAGATCCGTGCCGGAGACGTGAACGGTCAACGCCTCGGGGTCGGCGAGACCGGTGATGACGACGGTGCCGCCCTTGCCGATGGCGGCCGTCGCTGCCTGGACCACTTCCTCGTCGACGGTGCCCACGAGAATCAGGGCCTGATCCGCGCCCTGGCCCCAGGTGAGCTCGGTGAGCTTCTCCTGGGCGCTGGCGTAGTCGCCGAAAGCATGTGTCGCACCGAACTTCAACGCCTGGTTCCGCTTGAATTCCAGCGGGTCGACGACGAGGACGTGCTTGGCGCCCGCGTGCACGGCGCCCTGCACCGCGTTGATGCCGAGACCACCGATGCCGTAGATGATCACCGAATCACCGGCCCGCACACCACCCGCGTACACGGAGGTGCCCCAGCCCGACGGCACGCCGCATCCGACGAGAACCGCTGTCTCCAAGGGCAACCAGTCGTCGATCTTCACGACGGAGTGTTGCGAGATCGTGGCGCGCTCGGCGAACGTTCCCAGCATGCACATCGCGCCGAACTCGGTTCCCTTGCTGTCGCGACGCCGGAATGAGCCGTCGGGCATGCAGCCTTCGAGAATCGTTGCGCCCATGTCGCACAGGTTCTGTCGGCCCGTCGAACAGTAGCGACAGGTACCGCAGTTGGGGATGAACGAACAGACGACGTGATCGCCGGGCTTGACCTTGGTCACGCCGGGCCCCACTTCCTCGATGATTCCGGAGCCTTCGTGCCCACCGACGATCGGGAAGCGCGGTGGGAGGTCGCCGTCGAGCAGATGGAGGTCCGAGTGGCACAGGCCGGCAGCGACGTACTTGATCAGGACTTCGCCCGGCCCGGGTCCGTCCAATTCGAGTTCGAGGATCTCGAACGGCTTGTGTGCTTCGAAAAGTACTGCAGCTTTGGTCTTCACGAAAGATCTCCTAGCGGTAGATGGACTTGAACTGCTGGAAGTTGCCGAGGGCGTCGGGGCCGAGTTCGCGGCCGATGCCGCTGTCCTTGACGCCACCGAACGGTGAACCCGGGTCGACCATGTAGCGGTTGATGCCGATGGTTCCGGTGCGAATCTGCTTGGCGACGCCGTACCCTCGTTCGTCGTCGGAGGTCCAGACGGTGCCGCCGAGCCCGAAGTCGGTGTCGTTGGCGATGCGGATGGCGTCCGCTTCGTCGCCGTACGGGATCACCGACAGCACAGGCCCGAAAATTTCCTCCTGGGCGATGGCGTGATCGTTCTCGACGTCGGCGAACACCGTCGGCGACACGAACCACCCGCGATCGAGATCGGACGGACGGACACCTCCGGTGACCAGCCGGGCACCGTCGCCACTGCCCTTCGCGATGTAGCCCTCGACTCGATCTCGTTGCCGCTCACTGGCCATCGGACCGATCTGTGTCGCCGGATCCAGCGCGTCGCCGACGGCGAGTGATTGTGCGAATGCTTCGAGCACGCCGACCACCTCGTCGTATCGACTGCGTGGCGCGAGCACTCGGGTGCCGAGGAAACACGTTTGACCGTTGTTGAGAAACGTTGCACCGAAGAGGTCTTCGCCGATCTTCGCAAGATCGAGTTCGGCGTCGTCGAGAACGATCGCCGCGGACTTTCCGCCCAGTTCCAGGGTGACGGGCCGCAGTAGTCGTCCGCAGGTCTCGGCGATCGACCGGCCGGCGGCAGTGGATCCGGTGAACGCAACCTTGTCGATACCCGGGTGCGATACGAGGTAGGCGCCCACCTCGCGCCCGCCGGGAACGATGTTGACCACCCCGGGCGGAATGCCCGCCGCCATGACGGCTTCGGCGAACGGAACCGAGTCGAGGACGGTTTCCGGTGACGGCTTGATGACGATGGTGCACCCGGCCGCCAGGGCGGGTGCGTGCTTGAATGCCGCGAGAGTCTGCGGGAAGTTCCACGGCGCGATGGCACCGACGACGCCGATGGGTTCCCGACGCACCGTCGTCGTGCCGCCGAGAAGGTGCGGGTGCGATTCCTCGAACGTCGCCGTTCTGGCAAGCCCGGCGTAGTACCTGACTACCGCGACGGGAAAGCCTGCTTCGAGCTGCAGGGCGATCGAAATCGGCATGCCGTTCTGCGCCGAGACCGTGCGGGCTATCTGCTCACCGCGCGCTTCGAGTTCGTCGGCGAGCCGGTCCAGAGCGTCGGCGCGGGCCGACGGCTCCCACTGACTCCAGCCGCTCGGATCCTCGAACGCGCGACGGGCGGCCGCGACGGCTGCGTCGACGTCTGCCTCCTGCGCCTCCGGAACCGAGCCGATGATCTGTTCGGTACTGGCCGACCGTACGTCGATCCTCGCCGACGAACTCGGGGGTGCCCACTCGCCGCCGATGAACAGCGATGCCGCGTGTATTGCCGTATCGGTACTCATGCATAGATCGTGACCCGCATCACGCCGGGTGAGTGTTCAAAAACTGTACGTTCTCCGCGCGGTTCTCAGTGGATGCCGAGTTCCTTCATTCGCTTGTACAGCGTGGTGCGGCTGATTCCGAGGCTGTCCGCGGTGGCGGCTTTGTTGCCCCCGCACCGAGCGAGTTCGTGCACGATGGCATCTCGCATCGCAGCGTCGAGAGCTGTCAGACGACTCGACGCACCCCGCGCACCGGGCCTGACCAGATCGTGTTCGCTGATGTCGCCGACGGACCTGCGGGCTGCCGCGCTCATCACTTCGTCGCGTAGTTCGCCGATGTTGCCGGGCCAATCGTGATCGATGAGAGCGCGCATGGCGTCCGGGGTGAACCGGGCACGGGAGCCGATTTCCGCGAGCATCCCGCGGACCAGGTCGGGAATTTCGTGACGCCTGGACCTGAGCGGAGCGAGCTCGACGGTGTCCGTGCACAACGACAGCAGTTGGCGGTGCTCCGCCGTGGACGTGTCCCGGATGGAGCTGGACAGTGCGAACCATCCACGCGCCGACTTCAACAGGGCATGCAGTCGGTGCGCGACGGGTGCGTCGGCCAGGTGAATGTTCTTCACCACGACATCCGTACCGGCCGTCACCTGCGTTTCGACGGATGCGAGCCACGCCGCGGGTGTCGTCGTGACGAGATCGGCGGCGTCGAACCATCGTGGCGCGCGGGCGGCAGTCAGCCTGGCCAGTGTCGTCGACTTGCCCGTTCCCGGTTCGCCGACGACACACAGGGGTTGGGACGCGGCCGCTGTCGACGTACGACGCGCGGGCTCGTCGAGCACATCTATCTCGAGGACGACGCCGGTGCCGGACACCGGCCTTTCCCATCGCACGAGTGCCCGGGCTCCGGAGTTCAGGACGACGGAGTCGATGACTCCGCTGCGACGGATCGACTCGTCCGTCAGCGACCGCAGCGCGGCGTGGTCGACGGTGTCGATGACGGCGGCTGCGGACGTGTTCTCGAGCAGAAGTTCGTCACCGATCGCGACGACGGGTGCGCCGCGCCGCCGAGCCGACGCATGTTGGAATGCCTGGAAGAGTCGTTGCTCGCCGCTGCGCGTCTCTTCCAGCAACCGCCCCTGGATGTCCTGCGCGGAATGCGCGAGCATCGGCTGGAGCAGCGGGTTGTCCTCGGATTCGAGGAACGTGATGTCGAGGACGCCCTCGATGCGTTTGGTGATCGGATGGATCAGCGGGTGGCCGTAGCAGCTGAAGCCCTTCATCGACTCCATGTAGTGCTCGCTGCCCCGAACGGCCAGGGGTTTACGGAGTTCGAACGACGTCGAGATCGAGTTGGTGCCCGACGCCTCCTCGGTGAAGGATCGGCCGACGACGGCGCCGACGCCGAACACGACGTCGCGCAGTGTTCGCGTGCCGAAGCGGAGATCGACGAGCCGGGCGTCGCGGTCGGCGAGCAGTACGCAGTAGCCGGAACCGTCGAGCATGCTTTCCATGCGGTCGAGGATCGGGTCGGCGGCTGCGAGGAGACGACTGCGCCGGTCCACGTCACGTAGAGCGGATTGTTCGAGCGAGTGGGCGGGTTCCAGCCCGCTGGAGGCAGAGCGTTGCCACGACAATGCGATCTGCTCACGCACCACACCGTGCTCCTCGTTGTCCCTCGTGACACGAGGCTAGCGCAGAGGCACCGCTCCGCGGGTAGCGTTTTCGGCATGGCTTACAGATACCTCGGCAACAGTGGACTCAAGATCTCGGAGATCACCTACGGAAACTGGCTCACTCACGGTTCGCAGGTCGAGAACGATGTCGCGACGCAGTGCGTGCATGCCGCCCTCGATGCGGGGATCACGACGTTCGACACCGCGGACGTCTACGCGAACGGCGCCGCCGAAACCGTGCTGGGTGAGGCGCTGAAGGGCGTTCGGCGTGAATCGTTGGAGATCTTCACCAAGGTGTACTTCCCGGTCGGGCCGAAGGGGCCCAACGACACCGGACTGTCCCGCAAGCACATCTTCGAGGGCATCGATGCGTCTCTCCGACGGCTGAGCACCGACTACGTCGACCTCTACCAGGCTCATCGTTTCGACTTCGAGACTCCGCTCGAGGAGACCATCGCTGCGTTCGGGGACGTCGTCCGTCAGGGCAAGGCCCTGTACATCGGGGTGTCGGAGTGGACGGCCGATCAGCTGCGCCGGGGTCAGGCGCTGGCCCGCGAGAACGGTTTCTCCATCGTCTCCAACCAGCCGCAGTACTCGGCGTTGTGGCGAGTCATCGAATCCGAGGTCATCCCGACGTCGAAGGAACTGGGCATCTCTCAGATCGTGTGGTCGCCGATCGCTCAGGGTGTTCTCACCGGCAAGTATCTGCCCGGTCAGCCGCTGCCCGAGGGCTCGCGCGCCACCGACGACAAGGGCGGCGACAAGATGATCGAGCGCTACCTCAACGACGAAACACTGACTCGCGTTCAGCAATTGAAGCCGATCGCCGAGTCGCTCGGCATCACGATGGCTCAGCTCGCGGTCGCCTGGGTACTGGCGAACGACAACATCGCCGCCGCCCTGGTCGGTGCGTCACGCCCCGAGCAGATCGCGGAGAACATCAAGGCGTCGGAAGTCACCTTGGACGCGGACGTGCTGAAGAAGATCGACGACGCCCTCGCCGGATCGATCGAGACCGACCCGGCGAAGACGCAGTCACCCGAGGCGCGCCTGGTGTAGAGCGCTCACTGACGGAAGACGTTCAACGCTTCGGCCTCGTCGACCGGACCCTCGACGGTGATGTCCACGTCCGCTGCGGCCACCACTTCGGCGCAGCGCAGCGAGAACCGTGGACCACCGTCGAGGGTCTTCGAGAACTCCGGTTCCGAGGCCCCGAACACG
Source organism: Rhodococcus sp. RS1C4 (assembly GCF_002258225.1). NCBI lineage: Bacteria > Bacillati > Actinomycetota > Actinomycetes > Mycobacteriales > Nocardiaceae > Rhodococcus > Rhodococcus sp. RS1C4. Next base: position 271,540 of record NZ_NOXZ01000023.1, read on the forward strand.
ATGCGCGTGACGCCGGCCCACACCATGGCGGCACTGCACATGGGGCACGGCTCGCCGCTGGCGTACATGGTTGCGTTCCCGGCCGTCGCGGCGCCGCGGATCGCGACCAACTCGGCGTGGGCGGTGACGTCACCGCCCGACGCGACTTCGTTGCGGCCCTCGGCCAGCACGGTGCCGTCGGCGCCGACGAGCACGGCCCCGAACGGCCGGTTCCCTGCCTCGCCCGCCTCGACGGCGAGTTCGATCGCGCGGCTCAGGTGTGTTGTGCTCATGCCGAAAGGTCCACGGTCGTACCTACTTTCAATTCGTATGCTTTGTCGATCAGTGTGCGCGACGACACCAGATCCTGCAGTCCGATCCCGACGGAGTCGAACAGCGTCACCTCGAACATTCGGCCTGTCTCGAAGACTACGACGAACAGCGGACTTCAGTCCGAGTCTCGACGCGGACGAACCTTCGCGGAATCCGTGGATTTTCTGAAGCGCATGTGTTTCACTTTTGGCTGTGACTCAGGCCACCCCGAGTTCTGCGGACATCGAAAGAGAGTGCACACGGTGAAGAGACTTGCGACGGCGCTTCTGCCCGTCGCGCTGGTCGGTCAGCTGATGGCGGCAACGCCCGCGTCGTGGACGGGGTCGACACGATCGCGGAGAGCACGAAGGCGCAGGTCCCCGCCTGGTCGGAATTGATCGACTCGATCCGAGCGAAAGCGCCCGACGCCCGTATCGTCCTCGTCGGGTACGGCACCTACATCAGGCCGGGCGGCTGCTTCCCCGACCAGCCGATGCACCCGGCCGACGCGGATTATCTACAGGCGAAGGTCGACGACATGAACGACACCCAGCGCACCCTCGCGGCGGAGAAGGGCATCGAATTCTTCGACACCCGCCCTGTCACCGAAGGCCACGATTCCTGCGCGGCGCCGGAGGACCGGTATCTGGAAGGGCTCGTTCCCACGCATCAGGCATTGCCCTTGCATCCGAACGCTCTCGGAGCGGACGCCGTCGGGACAGCGCTGGCCGATTACCTGCGCTGACCGCAGCGGCAGGGATGCGAGAATTCGACGTGTGCAGCCCACTCCATCCCGCGCCTACGGCGGACGCTCGGCCGACGACAGACGGGCCGAGCGGCGGAGTCGATTCGTTGACGCGGCCTTCACCGTGTTCTCGACAACCGGGTACGCCCAGAGTTCGGTACCGCAGATCTGCGCGGAGGCGCGGCTGTCCTCCCGGCAGTTCTACGCGGACTTCTCCAGCCGAGAAGCGTTGCTGAGGGAGGCATACGACCAGGTGAACGAGGCGGCGCGGGCCGCGGTGACGGCTGCTGCGGCGGCGTCCGTGTCCGAGCCGTTCCAGGCTCGGGTGCGGGTGTTGGTCCGGGCGTATCTCGAGTCCGTACTGTCCGATCCGCGTCGACCTCGCTTGGCGTTCGTCGAAGTGATCGGCGTCAGTCCGGAGATGGAAGAGCACAGGAAAGTTCAGATCTCCGAGTGGATCGACGTGCTGCAATCGATCTTCCGCAGTGCCGTGGACCGAGGCGAAATCGACGACCGCGACTTCCGGCTGACGTCGACGGCGCTGATCGGGGCGACGAATGCTCTCGTGAATCTGAGCACCACCGCCTCACCCGCGCTGCCCGTCGACGTACTGGTCGACGAGCTCAGTCGCATCGCCGCCGCCTCCACGCTGCCCCCTCCGTTGTGATTGGAAATGCGCACTGGACTTCACACGCACTGAGGTGCGCATTTCCACTCACGTAGGGAGCGTCAGCGCAAGTGATGCACTTCCTGTAGGCCGTAGACCGGGGTGTCGATGCCCTCGTACCTGGCCTTGATCTGCAGAGCGAGGTACAGCGAATAGTGCCGTGACTGATGCAGGTTGCCGCCGTGGAACCACAGGTTCTCCTGCTGCGTCGGCTTCCACATGTTGCGCTGCTCGCCTTCCCACGGACCCGGATCCTTGGTGGTGTCCGAGCCCAGGCCCCATACCTTGCCGACCTTGTCGGCCGTCGCCTGGTCGATGAGGTCGGCGACCCAGCCGTTCATCGAGCCGTAGCCGGTGGCGTAGACGATCACGTCGGCCGGCAGTTCCGACCCGTCCTCCAGCACAACGCTGTTCTTGCCGATCCGTTCGACCTGTCCGGCAACGAGTTCGATCTTGCCGTCTGCGACGAGCTCCGATGCGCCGACGTCGATGTAGTAGCCCGATCCGCGGCGCAGGTACTTCATGAACAGGCCCGAGCCGTCGTCACCGAAATCGTGCTGGAACCCTGCCTTCTCCAACCGGTCGTAGAAGTCCTTGTCCTTCTCGGCGATCTGTTGGTACACCGGGATCTGGAACTCGTGCATGATCCGGTACGGCAGCGACGCGAACGTCAGATCGGCCTTGCCCGTGGTCATTCCGGATTCCACAGCCCGCTCGGAGTACAGATCACCCAAGGCGATCTCGCACAGTGAATCCGATTTGACGATGTGCGTCGAACTGCGCTGCAGCATCGTCACGTCCACGCCGGTCTCGTACAGCGCTTTGCAGATGTCGTGCGCCGAGTTGTTGGAGCCGACGACGACGACCTTCTTGCCGACGTAGGCGTCGGGACCCGGGTGCTCGCTCGAATGGTGTTGCTCGCCTTCGAAATCCTCCATCCCCGGGAAGTTGGGTACGTTCTTCTTGCCGGACATGCCGGTGGCCATGATCAGCTGCGTGGGGTGCAGGATCACTTCCTCGCCGTCGCGGTCGAGGACCACGGTCCATTTCTTCGCCGCCTCGTCGTAGGTCGCGGTCTTGGCTGTGGTGCGGCTCCAGTACGGAACTTCCATGACCTTGGTGTACATCTCGAGCCAGTCGCCGATCTTGTCCTTCGGTGCGAACACCGGCCAGTTCGGCGGGAACGGCAGGTACGGGAGATGGTCGTACCAGACCGGGTCGTGCAGACAGAGGCTCTTGTAGCGTCCGCGCCACTGGTCTCCCGGCCGGTTCGCTCGATCGACGACGATGGCAGGGACACCCAGCTGGCGGAACCGGGCGCCGAGAGCGATACCGCCCTGGCCGCCACCGACGATCAGCGCATACGGCTGCACGGTGTAGCCGAGCTCCTTCTCCTCGATCTCCTTCTTCTCCGCCCAGTTCTGGGTGTCGGCGTTGGAACCGTGGACTGCTCCCTTGATGCGGGTGTGCCCTTGACGCTCCTCGTGGCCCTTGAGCTCCTGCATGGTGGTGAGCAAGGTCCACCCTTCGTCGCCTTTCAGGCGGAGGTGCCCCTTGCCGCGGCTGGTGGCGGTCTCGAACTCGATCCACGCCGACGTCACCCCGTCGGCCTCGTCGGGTGTCTCGGTGGTGTGGAACCCGGACGGATCGGTGTCCTCCAAACGTTCCGCGAGCATCCCCTCGATTCCGTCTCGGCCCTCGACGGTCTTGAGGTTCCAGGTGAACGTCACCAGGTCGCGCCAGAAGCTGTCGACGGCGAACTTGGCCGCGACACGGCCCGGGTCACGAGCCTTCAGCGCGGCTTCGAAATCCGCGAGCCAGGCGTCGACCCGCTGCTGCGGTGTCTGCGAGAGAACGGGCGGTTCGATGGTCTGGGTCATGGAGACTCCCTTGTCGTTCGTTCGTGTGCTGTGACCCAGCACACTCCTTTCTACGACGAGCGGTCGAGAGTTGCAGTGGGTTGCACGTGATCCGCATCACGGACGAAGTCGTCGATCAGGGCTGCCACTACGTCCGGTCGGTCCTCCGACACCCATGTGCGAGACCCCTCGATCATCGTCGATCGTGCGTTCGGAAAGTCGCTGACCAGACGCTCCGCATGTTCGAACGGAAAGAACTTGTCATCCGACGCCCATGCGACCATCACCGGCTTCTCGAAATCCCGAAAGTGCTCGGCGGCATCGAGGGTGTACTTCTTGTCGACCGACCGAAGGAAACGGGCGATGTCGCGGCGGATACCAGCGTCGAGGATGGGCATCGCGAAGTGATCGAGGAGCTCGTCACCCAGTCTCGCGTGGCTCAGCCAGCCGAACCCGATCGGTGAGCGTCCGTACAGCCGGCGCAGCCACGGCACCCGCAGGGCGAGGGCAATGAGGTCGAGGGTGATCGGGACCCGCGCCAGCCGGCACAGGTAGGCGAAGAACGGCGGCGGAAAGTTCTCGTAGGCGTCGCACGGCGTGAGGACGACGCGACCGATGCGCTCCGGACGACGCGTGATCACCAGCTGCGTCAGCATTCCGCCGCCGTCGTTTCCGACGAGAGTCACATCGCGCAGATCGAGTCGCTCGATGACGTCGGCGACGACGTCGGCGATACCGGTGGCCGTCATGTCACCCCCGGGACCTACCGGAATCGCGTGACTGCCGAAGGGCCAGTCGGCGGTGATGCACCGGTGGTTCTCGGCGAGCAACGGAACGACCTTCCGCCAGATCGCGGCATTGGCGAACAATCCGTGGACGAACACGATCGGGGATCCGCTCCCTCGCTCGTACACACGGACTCCGTCGACGATCCTCGAATCACCCAAAGCAGAAACGATGCTCATGTTCCAGACCTCTTCCCTGTTGCCGGATGTGGTGCAAGCATGTCCGGCATGCGAGATGCGGCGCTTCCAGAAACGTGCTGTACCGAGCCGACGCTGTGGCTGTGGGCCGGCAAAGCCGTGTACGTCGGGCCGTCTCTGAACATCGACTACCACTCCGGTTCGATCCTGTGCTTCGCGGTCGGGGCGGACGCGCCGTTCACGCTGCGCGACGAGCACGGCGAACAGTGGAGTGTGCGCAGTGCAGCCGTCGCGCCTCGGACGGTCCATCGTGTGGAAGCGCACGGTGAGCGAATGGTGTTCGCCTACAGCGATCCTGGCGTATCCAGATCCGACCGTATCCTGGATGCGGCGAGTACCCGTACCGGCGGATTCGGCCTTCGACTTCCCTCCGAATCAGCACTGTTGGAACTCGCGGCCGCGGGCTCGCCCGACCCGCGGGCACTCGTCGAGACGCTGTGCGGCCCCGAGCCGCGGCAAGTCGACGAGCGCATCCGTGCGGCCGTACGCATCGTCCGCGAGAAACCGGGCGCCGTTGTCGTAGCAGCCGACCTCGCCGCTGCCGTCAACCTGTCGACGTCCCGATTTCTGCATCTGTTCTCCGCCGAAGCGGGTACGAGCTTCCGGCGGTACCGCCTGTGGGCTCGGATGCTGCACGTCGGCGAAGCCGTGGCGCGAGGAAGCGATCTCACGACCGCATCGGTCGAAGCCGGATTCTCGTCACCCTCCCACTTCAGCGATTCCTTCCACTCGATGTTCGGCCTGTCGGCCGCAGCGCTTCTGGCCATGGGAACGCGCATCGAGATCCTGGAGAGCGAACCCGCACCCTGACACTCGAATCGTGCTGATCGAAAGGGTTTCCCGCAGGCCCGAGTCCTCCTAGTCTTGCGAGGCAACGACGTCGGACAGAAAGTGACTCACTGCTGTGCCAGTATCGAGAACCGTTCCTGTGGGAGTGCGCCTGCGCGACGTACCGTCCGGCGGGGTAGCAGAACTCGCGCGGGCTGCATCCGCTCTCGACGCGTCGGGCACCGGGTTCGTGGTCCTCGGCACGCAGGTGGGCGGACTCGATCCCAGCACGGTCGCAAGCTTTCTCGCGCGACGCACGTCCGGACTGGGGCTGGTCGTCGAGGCCGCACCGCAACGCGACCACCCGTACAACATCGCCCGCCGTGTCGCGTCACTCGATCATCTGACCCGGGGGCGTGCGGGCTGGTGGGTGTTGTCCGACGACGATTCCACCGAACTCGGCCTGGGGGTGCGTAGTTCGTGGGTCGATGCACCACGGTCGACGCGGAATCCGGACGCCGTGACGGCGGTACGAGCACTGTGGCGGACGTGGCCGGCGGCCGCGGTCGTCGGTGATGTCGAGTCCAACATCTTCACTCGTGCCGAGGACATTCGGTACGCCGACCACCGGGGCGTCTTCGCCACGGCCGGTCCGCTCACCGTGCCGACCACCCCGCAGGGGGAGCCGGTGATCTTCGGACCGGGCACGTCGGACATCGCCGTCGAGGGAGACACCGCCTTCGCCTCGGTGTCCGTGGACGCGATCGGCAGTGCACTCGACGCCGGCGCATCGGGCGTCGTCGTCGACGTGCACGACCTCGATGCTTGGTTGCACGACGTCCTCCCCGGTCTGATCCAGGACGGCGTCGTACGTCCCCGGCGATCGACGACGACGCTGCGTGGCTATCTGAACATCGGACTACCCGCGGAACCGGACCTGTCCGCGAACAGGCCCGTCTACACCTGACGACAGGGAGCAGTGACACATGTCAGCGGAACACGTCGTTCTCAACGTGAACGTCCTCGATATCGGCATTCACCTCGCCGCGTGGCAGAATTCCGGGTTGGCGCCCACGGCGTTCGTCGACCCGGACTACTTCGCGGACATGGCGCGTCTGGCAGAGCACGGAACGCTCGACGCCTTGTTCCTCGCCGACGGCCCTGCGCTACGAGAAGACCCACGGCTCAAGCCGTCCCGTGCGCTGGAACCGTCCGCGATTCTGGCTCTGGTCGCCGCGGAAACCGAGTACCTGGGCGTCATCGGAACCCTGTCGACCACGTTCAACGATCCCGTCGAACTGGCACACAGGTTGTTGTCGCTCGACCACCTCAGCAACGGACGAGCCGCGTGGAACGTCGTGACCACGTATTCACCACAGGCCGGCCACAACTTCGGCCTGAACGACTATCCCGAAAGGAGTGTGCGGTACCGCCGCGCCGCCGAGTTCGTCGACGTCGTACTCCAGTTGTGGAGTGCGGCGGGCACTGCTGTGCCCGTCGCGCATCACGGCGAGTTCTTCGACGTCGAGGGTCTTCTGCCGCTCGGGGCGTCGCCGCAGCGGCATCCGTTGATCGTGCAGGCAGGTGGATCACCACAAGGCCGCGCACTGGCCGCACGTTCGGCGAACGCGGTGTTCAGTGCCGAGTTGACGCTCGATGCAGGACGCCACCACTATCGTCAGGTCAAGGACGACGCGCGGGGGCAGGGGCGTGGTCCGGACGACGTCGCCATTCTTCCCGGCCTGATCACGGTGTTGGGCAAGACCCGCGAGGAAGCGGTTCGCCGCTTCGAGCATCTCGAAAGCTATCTGCCCGAGTACTATTCGCTCGATCGCCTGTCCGCCGTGTTGGGCTACGACCTACGCGGTCACGACCTGGATGCTGCGGTGCCCGACGAAGCGTTGGCCGACGTCGACCCGGACAACTTCACCGCCTCGTTGGGATTTCGCGAGTCCATCGTGCGTTCGATCCAGGAGAGCGGTGCCACCGTCCGCGACGCAGTTCGCGAGTTCAGCGGTGGAGGTCACCGCATCGCCGTCGGTTCCGCCGAGGACGTGGCCGACACCATCGAGACCTGGTTCCGCGCAGGCGCCGCAGACGGTTTCAACCTGATGCCCGACGTGTTTCCCTCCGGTCTGGAGGATTTCGTCGAACATGTCGTGCCGATTCTGCGCGATCGGGGCCTGTTCCGGCGGGAGTACGCCGAAACGACACTACGAGAGCGGTTCTCCTCGGTGAACAGCCTCGATCGCGCAGTCGGCTAGAAGAAGCCGGCTTCGGGGAGTTCCGCGTCGTTGACGACGATGTCGCCCAGGACCCGAGCTTTGTACGACGTCGGGTTGTGCGAGAACAGTGTGCGCAGATTTCTCCAGTGCACGTCGAGCGCGCGACCCTGCCGTGTGGCCGATGCGCCGCCGACCTCGAACAGTCGACCCGCAGCCGACAGTGCAAGCTCTTCGACGGCTACTTTCGTCTTGGCGGCAGCGATGGATGCTCGCTCCTCCAGCGTTCGGTCGACGCCGGTGGTCCGAGCAGCGTCGGCGGCGAGATCCTGTGCCGACGCTGCGGCGGCGACCGCCGATTCGACGACGAACGCAGCCGAACTCAACCTGCCGACGACCTCCAGCAACTGTGGATCGTGCCGGGGCGACTCGGCGGCCGCGTAGGTGAACGTGCGCTTCCTGCTCCGCAGCAGTTCGGCGGCGTCGTCGGTCACCGACCGGAGAATACCCGCGGCAATGGCGTGCAGGAACAGTTGGACGAGCGCCTGACGAGGTCTGCGCTCGATGGGTTCGTTCCGGAACGGCAACGTGTCACCTTCGGCCACGGCCACGGCCGAGAACACAGTGGTACCGCTGCCGGTGTGACGCTGACCGATGCCGTCCCAGTCGTCACGGTGTTCCACACCGGGGCCGTACGACTCGACGATCGCCGAGAGCACGTCACCGTCCGGCGTGTTCGCCGAGACCCTGATGAAGTCCGAGTAGATCGAGCCGGTGCTGTAGAACTTCACACCGTCGACGACGTAGCCGCCGTCGGCGGGTGTGAGAGTGGTGTCGAAGGTCCCTCCGCCGACGTTGTGTGAGCTCAGCTCGGAGTTGGCTCCGCCGAACAGCTTTCCGTCGACCACGTGCGGTAGCCATTTCAATTTCGTCTCGGACGACGGAACGCGCAGAATGTCTTCCACGAAGGAGAAATGGACACGCAGGATGTGCGGCACGTCCGGGTCGGCTTCGGCCAGGCCGATCACGAGATCGAACAGCTGGGCCAGGGTGTACCCCGCTCCGCCGAGCTGGGTCGGTACCCGCACCGCACCGAGCCGATGCTCCTTGACCAGTTCGATCGCAGTGGTCGGTGGTTCGTGTCCGCCGTCGGATCGGCGTCGCCGGGCGTCCTCGGCGATGGCGGACACCAGCTGCCGCAATTCGTCCGAGCCGTGTGCCGGTGGGGTGCGCCGGAGTGTGGAAGTCATGGTCGAGGTCCTCTCTGTCGTGATGTGGCGTGGCTGGTGGTCACTGTTCGATCCAGGTGTCGTAGAAGAACGGCGGTGAGTTGGCCGCATTGCGGAATCCCCGAACTTCGGGTGCCACGCCGAAGATCTGAGTGTCGGCCAGTAGCGGAATCGTGTACGCGTTGTCGATGATCCGGTTCTGGGCCTCGCGCAGAATCGTTTCTCGCACCAGTGGATCGGTCGCGGTGATGTGGTCTCGAAGCAAACCGTCGAGCACGGGGTCCTTGCCCTGTAGTTGAAAGAGGTCGCCTCGATCACTGTCGTAGTTGACCGACAAGCGCACGGGGTCGGGTGCGGGCCAGCCGTTGCGTCGCAGGCTCAACTCGGGGGCCGTCGTCGCCTTCGGGTAGTTGGCGAAGTCGGTCTGTTTGATCGTCAACGAGATTCCGATTCTGCGGAGCTGCCGCTGGACGAACTCGTACAGCGGTTTCGACGTGTGGTCGTACACATCGACGTAGACGCTCAGATCGAGCGGCCGACCGTCGCGGGTACGGATTCCGTCGGCGTTCCGGTCGGTAAATCCTGCGTCGTCGAGGAGCCGGTTGGACTCGTCCGGATCGAAGCGCACCTCGTCGGATCGATCGGTCCACCCCTGCACACCTTCGGTGGTCACGTTGGTGGCCACCTTCCAGTTGTCGGTGTAGAGCGTGTCGATGATCTCGTGACGATCGATCCCGTACATCAACGCTTTGCGCACCCGGATGTCGTCGACGAACTCTGCGGTCTGACGCACGTCGAGGACATTGGCCAGCCCCGGGTTGCGGAGTCCGAGAACGGTGAAGCCGCGATCGGACAACACCTTCTCGTCCGGTGGCTGCGTGTACCGCAAGGCGTGAGCCTGACCGGACAGCAAGGCTCCGACGCGGACGCTGTCCTCGCGCACCGGGACGATCGTCAGCGAATCCAGGTATGCCTCACCCTGATGGTCGGCAGTCGGGGGTGCCCAGTCGTATCCGCGGCGCTTCACGAGCCTGATCTCCTTGGCTGGAATCTCCGATTCCGCGACGAAGGGGCCGCTGCCGATCAAGTTCGTCACCACGGACTGCTGCTCGTTGGTCGCGTCGATCGTCGCGTCGGCGACCAGCCCTGCGGTGTTCATCGACAACGTCGGAACGAACGGTGCATCGGGTCTCGCCAACGTGACGACGACCGTGCGCGCAGCGTTGTCGGCGTCGGCGGACAGTACTTCCGGGAAGATCGAGTTCCGCGGAATACCCTTGTCTGCATCGCCATTGGCGAACCACAGGAGGTTTCGGGCTACGGACGCGGCGTCCAGTGCCTGACCGTTGCTGTAGCTGACGCCGTCGCGGATCACGAAGGTGTAGACGGTCCGGGTCGGATCGACACTCCACGATTCGGCGATCCAGGGAACGAACTCGAACGTCTTCGGGTCCTGGTACACCAGGCGGTCGAGCATCTGGTCCTTCACCGCGGAGTTCTGCCAGTAACTGACCTGAACCTGCATCGACGCGGTGACCTCTGCGTCCAGGTAGACGAAGTCGCCGCCGCGCGTTCCGGTGCCCGCGGTGGGTCCGGCCGAGGCGTCGGAGCAGGCGGTGGCGGCGAAGAGCGATGCTGCGCCGAGGCCGAACGTGCGCAGCGCAGTCCTTCGGGAGATCGGGCTGGACATGACATCCTTTTCGGGAGAAACGTTCACGCGCGTACATGCGCGCGACCGGGAATGGACTCGATCAAGCGCTGGGTGTACTCCTCGCGCGGGTCGCGGAACAGATCGGCGGTGTTCCCCGACTCGACGTTTCGCCCGTGCTCGAGGACGGTCACGGTGTCCGACACCTGGCGCACGAGGGACAAGTCGTGCGAGATGAACACGTAGGTCAGTGACAGATCACGCTGCAGTTCCACCAGTAGGTCCACGATCCGTGCCTGGACGCTGACATCGAGGGCCGACGTGGGCTCGTCGAGTACGAGGATGTCCGGTGCCAGAACCAGCGACCGAGCCAGCACCACACGCTGACGCTGTCCGCCGGAGAGATCGAACGGCCTGCGCTCGAGAATGTCTCGCGGTAGGGCGACCTTGTCGAGCACATCGTGGACCCGATCTCGCCGCTCGGCTCGCGACCGAACGCCTGCGATCGACAGCGGCTCTGCGACGATGTTCTCGACGGGGTAACGAGGATCCATCGCCGCCAACGCATTCTGTTGGACCAGCTGCAGTCGTCGGGCGTTGCCGCGGCGTGCTCGCCGCGAGGTGTCGAGCGGCGAGCCGTGCACGAGCACCTCACCGGAGTCCTGCCGCTCCAGTCCGCTGACGATGCGCGCGGCTGTGGTCTTCCCGCTTCCGGACTCACCGACGACCGCATGGGTGGTGCCCCGAGCAACGGTGAAGGACACACCGTCCAACGCGGTGGATCGTTCGGTACGAGAGCCGTTGACGGCGAACGTCTTCACGAGGTCTCGCACTTCCAGTGCGGTCTCGACGCGTGCAGCCGGGCGCGAGGCGTACTTGTCCAGCGACAGCGCCGGCGCGTCGGCGATCAACCGACGCGTGTAATCGTCGGACGGTGACGCGAGAACCTCGGCGGCGCGGCCCTGCTCGCGGACGATTCCGTGGTTCAGAACCAGGACGTCGTCGGCATGATCTCGCGCGAGAGCCAGATCGTGGGTGATGAACAGGACGCCGAGACCCAGATCGCGGCGAAGATCGTCGAGCAGGTCGAGGATGCGCGCCTGTACCGTCACGTCGAGAGCCGACGTGGGCTCGTCGGCCACCAGGATCGACGGCCTGGCCGCGATCGCAATGGCGATCAGGACCCGCTGCAGTTGCCCGCCGGACAGTTGATGAGGGTAGGCGCCTGCCCGCTCGGCGGGGTTGCGGATGCCGACTCGATCGAGCAGGGCCACGGTCTCGTCGACGACGCGGCGGCGCTGGACGATCCGATGCAGCAGAAGTGTTTCCGCGATCTGATGGCCCACCTTCTTCAGCGGATCGAGGGAGCCCAGCGGGTCCTGAGGCACGAACCCGATGGTCGAGCCTCGTAGCCTGCGCCAACTGGACTGGGTGTACCGGGTGACGTCGGTACCTGCGATCCGCACCGACCCCGACGTGATCCGCCCCTCTCCTGCAAGCATGCCGATGGCCGCGCGGGCGATGGTCGTCTTGCCCGAGCCCGATTGTCCGACGACAGCGAGCGTCTCACCGTTCCGGAGTTCGAAATCGACGTCGGTGACCACTGGATCTGCGCCGTAGGAAATGGTCAGGCCTTCGACGGATACAGCGGTGGCGGTGCGAGCAGTTACCGGGCTCTCGACAAGTGTCACTATCCCACTCTCTTTCGGACGATGTGGCTGACTCGGCTGATGCTCAGAACCGTGATCACGATGGCGGCGCCCGGCGCGACGATGAGCCACGGCGCGGTGTGGATGTAGTTACGCGCCTCGGAGATCATCAGTCCCCATTCGGCGGTCGGGGGATTGGCGCCGTATCCGAGGAAGCTGAGTGCCGCGATGGACAGGATCGCGGTCCCGAACTGCAGTGCGGCCAGGGCGAGCACCGAAGAGTAGGCGTTGGGCAGTATGTGTCCTACCAGTAGGCGGCCACTACCTGCACCGAGGTGTTCGCTCGCTTCGACGAACGGAAGGTTGCGCACCGTCAGAACTTCCGAACGCATGAGTCTGAAGAAGACGACGATCGACGACACCCCTACTGCGATGGCAGCGTTGACGGTACCGAACCCCAGAGAGACGATGATCGTGATCGACAGCAGCAGAGTCGGAATGGACAGCAGCACGTCGGCGATTCGGCTGGAGATCGCGTCGACCACCCGGCCGAAGTACGCGGAGACGAGTCCCAGCGCGGTTCCGAGGACGAGTCCGATGACCACGGCGATGACCGAACCCAGCATTGTCACGGCGGTTCCGTGAATCAGCCGACTGAGCTGGTCGCGGCCGAGGTAGTCGGTCCCCAACCAGTGGACGGCACCCGGTCCTTGCAATGCGGCGTCGGGAAACTCCTGAAGGGGATCGAACGGGGCGATGACCGACGGTGCGACGACGAAGGCAGCGACGACGAGCAGGGCGGCGACCGCCGCCACGTCGCCCGGTGTCCACCCGCGCAGTCGGGAGCGCACCGTGATGGGGCTCGCGAGGGTGGGAAGTGCGAGAGTCATGCCGGCACAGCCTCCTTGGTCGGTGCGGCGGAAATACGTGGATCGATCACGGGATAGACCAGGTCGACCACGAGGTTGGTGATGACGAAGACTGCCGACACCGCGATGACGATGGCTTGGATGACCGGGAGATCTTGATTGCGTACCGCGTCTTCGACCAGATAACCGATTCCGGTCCGCGAGAAAATCGTCTCGGTGATCACCGAACCCGCCAGCAGCTCACCGACGGTGATCGCGGCGATGGTGAGAGTGGGAATCGATCCGTTCTTGGCGATGTGGCCGAACACGATGCGGTCCTCGCGCAGGCCTTTGGAGCGCAGAATGTCCACGTACGGCTGACGCGCCGCTGTGGACAGTCCCTGGACGAGCACCTGGGCAATCGGCGCGGACACCGGAATCGCCAACGCAACCGCGGGCAGCCACAGCGACTTCACCCCTTCGTCGGAGACAGCGGAGACGAGCCCGAGCTGGAACGAAAAGACCTGCAGAAGAACGAGTCCGACGATGAACGACGGCACCGACAGGAAGATCGGCGGAACGGCCCGGGCCGTCTCACGCACCGTGGACGACGGTGCGAAGACCGCCGTGAAGGCGATCACGACGGCCAGCGCGGCCGCGACGAGGAAGGCGAGTGCGGCCAGCGAGGCTGTTTGTGGAATCGCGGTGCCCAGCAGAGAGGACACCGATTTACCGCTGGTCAACGAGTATCCGAGGTCACCGTGTGCGAGCCGCTGGACCGAGATCCAGAACTGTTCGAGTGCCGACTTGTCGAGGTTGTAGTACGCGGTGAGAACCTCGGCGTCCTTCGCGGAGATGGGGTTCTCCGGACTGTGTATCCGACTCTCGATCGGGTTGCCGGGCAGGACGTTCAACACGAAGAACACGAACGTGTAGGTCAGTGCAACGACTATGAACGCCTGAGCAATTCGGTGCAGCACGTAGCGTGCGCGTAATGACATCGAAGGAGTACCTGTCGTAGAAGACGATTGCGAGTATTCAACAAGACCGAGGTTGCCGATGTCGACGGATCGGATCGCCGTGATCTTTTCTCGCTGTCACCGACTCGGCCGCAGCGAATGCAACGCTCTGCAACCCTGTCCCCTGTGGCTGGGGTCACATAGACATGACTGCATCGTTCAACGCTAGGAGAAACACGATGCGCGCAGCTGTCTACTACGGTACGAACAAGGTCGAGATCGCCGACGTACCCGAGCCGTCGCCCGGGGAAGGCGAGGTCAAGGTGAAGGTCGGCTACAACGGAATCTGCGGCACCGATCTGCACGAGTACTACGCAGGACCGATCTTCGTTCCCACCGAGCCGCATCCGTTGACGAACCAGCAGCTGCCGCTCGTCCTGGGGCACGAATTCTCCGGCACGGTCACCGAGATCGGTACAGGCGTGACGGGAATCGAGGTCGGGGACCGCGTAGCCATCGAGCCGCTGTACCGCTGCGGACACTGCGGACCGTGTCGCGCCGGGAACTACAACATCTGCCAGCAGATCGGCTTCCACGGACTCATGTCCGACGGTGGCATGGCCGAATACACCGTCGTGCCGACGAACATGATTCATCACCTGCCGGAGAACGTGTCCCTCGAACTGGGCGCACTCGTCGAACCGATGTCCGTGGCCTTCCACGCTGCGACACTCGGCGATCCCGATCCGGACGACACCGCAATGGTGTTCGGCGCAGGCCCCATCGGGATCGGGCTGTGGTTCGCGCTCCGCGGTAAAGGCCTCGAGAACGTCTTCGTCGTCGAACCGTCACCGACGCGCCGCGCCTCGATCGAAGCGCTCGGTGCCAGAACCCTCGATCCGACGTCGCTCGACGTGCCGGAGTTCGTCGCCGACTTCACGGACGGCCGCGGCGCCGACGCCATCTACGACGCGGCGGGCGTTCAACCTGCCGTCGAGACGGCACTCGGCTGCATCGGAGCTCGCAAACCACTCGTCAGCGTCGCGATCTACGAAAAGCCTTTGACCACACCGCTGCAGAAGCTCGTCATGAACGAATCCCGCATCCAGGGATCGCTCTGCTACACCTCGGCGGACTACGACGCCGTCATCGAGCTCATGGCCCAGGGCAAGTACGACACGACGGGATGGGTGGACAAGATCGCGCTCGAATCGGTCATCGACGACGGATTCGAAGCTCTTCACGCAGGCACCAAGATGAAGGTTCTGGTGGATCCTGCAGTGGGACGCGGCAGCGAGGGTCAGGCATGAGCGTCGCACTCGTCACCGGAGCCGGCCAGGGCATAGGCCGCGGTATCGCACTGCGGCTCGCGGCCGACGGCCACGATGTCGCTCTCATCGATCTGGGCTCGGACAAGATCGAGCAGGTCGCCCGCGAGATTCGGGAAATCGGCACCGACGCAACCACGTTCGTGGCCGACGTCAGTGATCGCGATCAGGTCTTCGCAGCCGTCGACCATGCGCACGAGGCCCTCGGCAGCTTCGATGTCATGATCAACAATGCCGGCATCGCACAGGTCGCCCCGCTCGACGACGTCCGTCCCGAGGACACGAAGAAGATCTGGGCCGTCAACGTCGACGGTGTGTTGTGGGGAATTCAAGCTGCGGCAACCAAATTCAGGTCACTGAGCCAGAAGGGCAAGATCGTCAACGCCTCGTCCATCGCGGGTCATGACGGCTTTGCCATGCTCGGTGTCTACAGTGCGACGAAGTTCGCCGTTCGTGCCCTCACCCAAGCCGCGGCCAAGGAGTACGCCGTGCACGGCATCACCGTCAACGCGTACTGCCCGGGCGTCGTCGGAACGGACATGTGGGTGACCATCGACAAGCGTTTCGCCGAGCTGACCGGTGCTGCCGAGGGCGAGACGTACGACAAGTTCGTCGGTGGTATCGCGCTCGGTCGAGCCCAGACGCCCGAGGACGTCGCAGCCTTCGTGTCCTACCTGTCGGGTCCTGATTCGGACTACATGACTGGTCAGGCGGGGTTGATCGACGGCGGCCTCGTATTCCGCTGACCCGGCTTTGCATGTTCTGAGTGATCTGGAGCACAATTGTCGGTGATGACGCAGACGACAGGACCGGAACCTGCGCTGGCGGCCGGAGAGGACCCGCGCCGCTACGCGCAGATTCTGACTGCCGTGTACGACGCGACGATGGCGGGCGGCAAATCCCCCGCACGTCCCCGCGACGTGATCGGTGATTCGTGGCGACGCCTGCAGACCCTCGGTATCGACCCCGAGCAACGCAGCGTGGCCTCACCGCAGATCGACGTGTCCGATCTGGAGCTGAGCCGTCGGGAATCGGGCTTGTTCGACATCCTCGACGACCTGGGTCGCGGACTCGAATCCGTCGTGCAGGACGGTGACAACATCCTCGTCGTCGCCGATCGACACGGACGGGTCCTGTGGCGGAGTGGGTCGACGTCGGTGCTCGACCGCGCCGACGGCCTCGGGTTCGTCGAGGGTGCCAGCTGGGCCGAGGATTCGGTCGGAACCAACGCGATCGGCACCGCGTTGGTGTCGCGGCGGGCGGTACAGATCTTCTCCGCGGAACATTATGTGCGCAGCCACCATCCGTGGACCTGCGCGGGTGCACCGATCAAGGACCCGCGTACCGGACATGTCATCGGGGCCGTGGACGTCAGCGGGCCCGCCAACACCGTCCACCCGACGACCCTCGCGTTGGTCGACGCCATCGCTCGACTAGCGGAATCTCAACTGCGCGAACATCACCGGCAGAACCTCGACCGTCTCCGGTCGGTCGCAGCGCCGATGCTCGCACGCCTGCAAGCGCCCGCACTCGCCGTCGACGCCAACGGATGGGTCGCTGCCGTCGAGTCCGTGGCGCTGCGCAACCGAGTACTGCTGCCCGAGGACGTCGTCGCCGGGCGGTTCTGGCTGCCGACCCTCGGGGTGTGCGACTTCGAGCCGCTTCCCGGCGGGTGGCTCGTCCGCCCGACCGGAGACGAGGCGTCGGAAACCGGTAGAACGACTGTGTCCCTGGATCTTCGGCACCACCAGCACGTGCGGGTGCAGATACGAAGCGAGGTGGGGGAGTGGACGCACGAACCCACTCCCCGGCACGCCGAGATCCTGTATCTCCTCGCGTCGAGCAGGGAAGGCCGAAGTGCAGCACAGCTGGCCGCGGACCTGTTCGGCGACGACGGCCGAGCCATCACCGTCCGGGCCGAGATGTCCCGGCTGCGCAAGCACATGTCGGGAATCGTGCAGACGCAGCCCTACCGGTTCGACGAGACCGCCGTCGTGGACGTGCTGCTGCCGGAAGACCCGAGCCGACTCCTCCCGCACTCGACGGCGCCTGCCGTGGTGCGGATGCGTCGCTCCTGAATCCATCCGTTCACGGCCGTAAGCTGGCCGAATGGGTTATCGGATCGTATCGGAGACGCTGCGGTTCCTCGCAGTCTCCGACCCCGGCAGGCTCCGGCTACGGGCAGCCGCGACGACGACGATCACCGTCGTCCTCGCGATGGCGATTCTGATTCCCGGGTCTCATCTCGTCGGCCAGCCGTTGACGGTCGCGCTGCTGGGCGCTGTCGTCGCCATGCAGTCCTCGGCGGCGGTGAAGGACAAGGACCAACGCAGCCGAGTGATCACGACACTCCTACTGGTGTTTCCGGCGATCCTCGCAGTGTCGCTGTCGGCGGTGCTCTCCCAGTTCGGCAAGGTCGCCGACGTCGGGTTCATCGTCGTGCTGTTCGCCGCGGTGTGGGTGCGGCGGTACGGCCCGCGCGGCACTGCGCTCGGCATGGTCGCGTTCATCTGCTATTTCTTCGCACTGTTCCTACGCGCTCAACCGAGCCAGATTCCTGTCCTCGCGGTGTCCATCGTTCTCGGCGTCGGGATCTCGCTCGCCGTACGCACTCTCGTCCTTCCCGAGCGGCCGGGGCTGGAACTGCGGCGTCTGGTGCGTGCACTGCGAGCCGCGTCGATCGACGTCCTCGAGGTCGCGTCGAACAGAGTCGATCGCGATCTGGTCCTGCTCCGCAAGCGTCTGGACCGGCTCGGCAGTACAGCGCTGATGATCGACGACTGGCTCGACCGCAACGATGCCTCGCAGCTGCTGAGCGTCACCAACGAGGACCTCTCGCTCCGCATCTTCGACGCGCAGATAGCCACCGAACAACTCGTGAGCGCGCTGTGGGCCCTCGACCCGATCCCATCGGGGGTCACCCCGCAGGCTGCGCTCCCGCCCAATTCTTGGCCGTCGTCGCTCGTCCAGGCCACCACCGCCCTCTCGTCGTGTCTGCAGAACAACCCGTCCGACGACCAACTCCGTGCGGCCAGGCGCCTCGCTGCCGCCGCCGCGGACGAAGCGGATCCGTCCACCCAGGCGGGCATCGCCGCGACGGTCGCGATGCGAGCAGTGCAGGCCCACATTGCCATTCACCACATCACCAGCAATGCGCTGCACACCGAATCCGCACCCAAGGAAAAGCCGGAGAAGGACGGCGACACCGGTTCGGGGCTGAACCCCAGCACCAAAGCGGCGATCCAAGTTGCCGTCGCGACCAGTGCAGCGACCGTACTCGGCGAAATCATCTCACCGGACCGCTGGTACTGGGCGGTCCTGACGGCATTCCTCGTCTTCACCGGGGCGTCGACTCGCGGTGAGATCCTCTCCCGCGCCGGACACCGCGTCGTCGGTACCGTCGGAGGTGTGCTGGCCGGAGTTCTGCTGTCCGCGTTGGTCGGTCGCAATCAACCGCTGCAACTGCTCCTGCTGGTCGTCTGCATCTTCTTCGCGTTCTACCTCGTGACGGTGGCGTACGCGTTGCTGTCGTTCTTCGTCACCGTCATGCTCGCGATGCTGTACGGACTGCTCGGCACCTTCAGCATCGAAGTGCTCGAACTACGAATCTACGAAACCGCGGCAGGAGGACTCGTCGGGATAGCGTCGGCGTACTTCGTCTTCTCCACCGGCACCAGATCGACGATGGTCGAGAAAGTCGACGACTACCTCGAACAGATGACGGCCATCATCGACACCGGCATCGACGCCGTCATCACGCCCGGTCGCCCGACGGACCTCGTCGTCGACATGCGCAAACTCGACAACGCGTTGAAAGACCTCGTCGCGGCCGGAAAACCCCTCGAGATGGGGCCCACGACACGCACACGCAAAGGCGTCAAACGGCTGCTGCGCATCATGACCGTCAGCAACCGATCCAGCCACGCACTCGCCCGCGCCGGTGTCGGCGCCTCTCACGCCGAACCCGACACCGGTCCGTCACAGGAGACCGCCGACGCACTACGCCGGGCAGCCGAGGTAACCAAAGCCACCATCGCCGACGTCGGGCGTGCACTCGCAGGCGAACACGTCGACCCACCGGAGAAGTTGACGGAGACCTCGGCCCCCGACGTCATGCTGAAGTCCACCACGACCCCCGGTCCCGTCCGCAGCGCCGTCAGGTCACTGAGCACCCTCAACCGCACCATGGGTGAGGCGCTGACACGCGTCTGACACCGTCCGTGCATACTGCGATGCGAAGCACGAAGCTGACCTGACGCAGGGGGAAGCCGGTCCGAATCCGGCGCTGACCCGCAACGGTAGGCTGCCCTCGCCAGAGGGCAGCGAGCCCGATTACCCGGCGTCGAGGTTGTGCGACAACCCATTCGTCGTGGTCTACGAATCGGAAAGTCCAGCGCGTGGCGTTCCATGCTGCGCACCGGGCCGAACATTTCGTGGCTCTGAGCTCCAAGAGGTACTCATGTCACGCTCCATCGCCTTCGGCGCCATCGCCGCCGCAACCATTGTCGCCCTTACTGGCTGTTCCCGCGGTGACACCGCACAGGACGCTCGGCAGGCGGACTCGTTCGACGACCCGGTCTCCATCACCAACTGCGACAGCACCCAGCAGTTCGACTCTCCACCTCAGCGCATCGTGTCCATGAACGACCACGTCACCGAGGTGCTCATCGAGATGGGCGTTGCGGACCGCATCGTCGGCATGGGCTATCGAAACGCAACGCCTGCGCCCGAGTTCGCCGAGGATTTCGCACAGATCCCCGGCCTCGCCGACGAGTACCCGACGAAGGAACAGATCCTCGATCTGGACCCGGACTTCGTCGTCGGCGGCATGCGGAGTGCATTCAACGACAAGGAAGGGCGTTCGAGAGAGTCGTTCACCGAGGCGGGCATCCCGACCTTCCTGTTCTCCGAGTACTGCGGATCCGGATTCCCGGACATCGGCATGCTCGAGAACGACTACAGCCAGCTCGGTGGCGTCCTCGGCGTTCCGGAGGAGGCTCAGGCCGTCACCGACGGCGTCCTCGACGGTTTGGCGGCCATCGGTGCCGAACTCGGCGACGCGGAGCCGACGCCGACCTTCTTCTACGACTCCGGTGAGGACGTCCCGACGACCATCGGTGGTGTGGGCGTCGGACAGTTGATCGCCGATCGGTCCGGCGCATCGAACATTTTCCCCGAGGGTGAGCGCCCCTACCTGGACACGACGTGGGAGATCGTCGGAGAGCGCGCCCCTCAGGCCATCGTCGTCCTCGATTACGGTGACACGTCGGCGCAGGGAAAGATCGATTTCCTGAAGAGCCAGCCGATCATGGCGACCACTCCGGCTGTGCAGCAGGACAACTTCATCGTCGTACCGCTCGACGACTTCTTCGAAAGCCCGCGACTGGTCACGAGCGTGGACACCATCGCCCGTGCATTGCATCCCGACCGGTTCACCTCCTGATGGTCACCGTTGCCGACACCGACAGGCACAGGGCCACGGCGAAAGCGGAGGTGTCCACTCGGTCGAGAATCGGGTTCGGTGCGTTGATCGCAGTTCTGACGGGCGCCTTGCTGATGGTGATCGCCACTGCGGTGTCGTTCGGGTCCGTACAGATTCCCGTCGGCGACGTCTGGGCGATCGTCGTGCACCGGTTGATGCCGGGCGCATTCGACTCGTGGTGGTCCGAGGCGAGGGCGGTGATCGTCGTCGACTCGCGGTTGCCGAGATCGCTGACGGCGGCCGTCGTCGGCGCGTCGTTGGCGATCGCGGGTGGTGTGGCGCAGGCAGTCACGCGCAACCCGTTGGCCGATCCCTATCTGCTCGGAGTGTCGTCAGGTGCCGGATTCGGCGTGGTGCTCGTGATGGCGATGGGAATCGGGGCCGGGGCCCTCGGGGTGTTCACGGTCCCGACCGCCGCGTTCGTCGGGGCCATGATTCCGCTGTTTCTGGCTCTGATGATCGGCGGGCGATACCCACAATCGACAGCCATCGTTCTCGTCGGCGTCGCACTGGGCAGTATCTTCTCCGCTCTGATCACCTTCACACTCCTGGTCTTCGCCGACGAACACACGCTCAGTGGCGTGATGCACTGGCTAGCCGGTGGATTCGGAGACGCGCGGTGGTCCACGTTGACACTGCCCGCAATCGCGCTGCTGATCATCGGCACTGGACTGCTGCTGAGTGCACCCCGGATGGATCTGTTGAAAACCGGTGACGACGGTGCCGCTGCCCTCGGTCTGAACGTCCGACGCTTCCGCGTCGTGCAACTCCTGGCGATCTCCATGCTGGCCGGCGCAGCGGTATCCGTCGGCGGCGGAATCGGATTCGTCGGTCTGCTGGTGCCACACCTCGCCGGATACATCGTCGGGACGCGAGCGATCAGACTTCTGCCGGTCGCCGCGCTGCTGGGCGCGATCGCATTGGTCGGCGCCGACACGCTGGCGCGGTCGGTTTCACGGAGCACAGAGGTGCCCGTCGGGGTCGTCACCGCGCTCGTCGGCGCACCGATCTTCGTCTTCATGCTCTACCGCCAGTACGGAAGGGCGGCTCGATGACACTCGTGGCCAATGCCGTCACCGCCCGACTCGGATCACGGGAGGTGTTGCACGGAATCGATTTTCGAGTTCGACCGGGTGAAGTTCTCGGACTCGTCGGACCCAACGGGTCCGGGAAGACGACGGCGCTCCGGTGCTGCTATCGCGCGCTGACGCCGACCGCCGGGACCGTTCTAGTCGACGGCGTCGACGCGCATGCGATGAAGCGCTCGGAACTTGCGCGCACCGTGGGCGTCGGCACCCAGGAGCCGGAAGCGTCGGTGGGACTGACAGTTCGGCAGTCGGTTGCGCTGGGCCGTGTCCCACACCGGGGCTGGTTCGACCGTCCGACGGGATCCGACGCGGACATCGTCGAACAATGCCTGGACCGGGTCGACTTGACCGGGCTCGCGGAGCGCGATGTCGGGGCACTGTCCGGCGGCGAACGTCAGCGTGTCGCCATAGCTCGGGCACTCGCACAGCAACCTCGCATACTGCTGCTCGACGAGCCCACGAATCATCTGGACCTGCGCCACCAACTCGTCGTCATGAACGCAGTCCGTGATCTCGCCGCGGAGGGCCTGGCCGTCGTCGTCACCGTGCACGATCTACGGCTGGCCGTCGAATACTGCACCTCGCTCGCCGTGCTCGACAACGGATCCGTGGTGGCGACGGGGCCGACGGCCGAGGTTCTGACCGATAATCTCCTCTCGGACATCTTCGGAATCCGAGCCACCGTCTCTGCGGTCCCACGCCCGTCCATCGACATCATCGGCCTCGCATGAGCGTCTACACCGAAGCTGCGGAGAGGGTTCCCGGACTCGCGGAGTACCTGCACGGCCCGTTCGATCTGCCGGCGTCGGCGATGACCGATGCGGACTGGTTGCGGGAGCGGATTGCCGACACAGGCAGGCGCTGGAACTGCACCGACGACCGGATCAACGGGACGCTGTGGTGGTACTCCGCCAGCTCGACGATTGCCTTGCTGGCGGTGTCGACGGCGATGGTGACGGGAACGGCGGCCGATCCGTCGCTCGAGCATTCTCGGTGTTTTCTGCGCGGCGACGGTTACCTCGGCGGGGTGCGGAGCGATCGCACGGTGACGCCGGAGCAGTTGCCCGGTGCCCTTGCCGGCACGTTTCGCGCGGTCGTCGACGCTCTCGCGGCGGCGTCGGGAGCGACGACCAACGCGCTCTGGGCGATCACGTCGGACTCGATAGCCAACCGGTGCCTCGACGTCGGCACGGCCCTCGGAGACCGAGAACGAGGCAGCGCGTTCGCCCAGGAACTCGTGGCCGCGATGTCCTCGCCGCTACCCGCTCCCCGGTTCGTCGACGTGGGAGGCCGACGCTTCACACGCCGCAGCTCGTGTTGCCTGTTGTACCTGACGTCAGCGTCGGACAAGTGCACCAGCTGCC
The DNA here is from genome assembly GCF_002258225.1 of Rhodococcus sp. RS1C4. NCBI lineage: Bacteria > Bacillati > Actinomycetota > Actinomycetes > Mycobacteriales > Nocardiaceae > Rhodococcus > Rhodococcus sp. RS1C4. The sequence goes on from NZ_NOXZ01000023.1 coordinate 294,670, forward strand.
CACGCCGGACACCGTCGGATCGGCTACGAGGGCTCCGCGCCGCCGCGCAATACTAGGAAGCGTAGTAGTCGTCTAAGGTGTCCCCATGACTTTCCGCCCCGACGCTCGTGCGCGTATGCGCGGCGCGTTCGTCGGGGCTGCCTCCGGTGCGCTGAGCATCGCAGCACACGGCGTGGGCGGCGGAGTCATGGTGCCGAGCGAATCGGCCCTCGTACTGCTCGTGGTCGTCAGTGCGGCGCTCGGCGTCCTGACCGCAGCCCTCGGGGACCGCGTCCCGACGACGGTCGTGCTCGTGCTCGGCCAAGTCGTCGGACACACGGTGCTGACGGCGGCGAGTGGGCATCACCACGGCTCGTCACTCAGTCCGTCGATGCTGGCGGCGCACGCATGCGCGACGGTGGTGTGCGCCCTGCTCATTCGTGGTGCCGTGCTCGGGCACAGTCGAGCGTTGGCCGTGTTGCGCCGGATCCTTCCCGTGTTGTGTCTGGTTCTGCCCGTGCAGGATCGGGCTCGCACCGAGAGCACCGAATACCGGCCGAACGTCGTACTCCGACTGTTGGTGTCGTCGGGAACAGGAACTCGCGGGCCTCCCTGCCCTGCTTGATCTTTCGTTCCCTCACACCCGGTGATCCCTCGCGCGTGAAGCGCCGTCGATCACCGGGGTCTTGCGACACCCGACAGAACTGGAACACCTATGTCCACAACCGGCACAGTCGTGCCCGACATCGGGCCGGGCCGACCCGATCGATCACCGCCACGTCCCTCTCTGGTCATGCGCCTGCACTTCTACGCAGGCATCTTCGTCGGACCGTTCATCCTGATCGCCGCGCTCACCGGTGGTCTCTACGCGCTCGCGCCGACGGCCGAGAACATCCTGTACTCCGACCTGCTGACCACCGACTCGGCTGGGCCCACCGCCTCGGTGGCCGAGCAGGTCACGGCCGCGACCCAGGTCAGGCCCGACCTGACCCTCGACGCCGTACGCCCGGCAACAGAACCCGGCACCACCACCAGGGTCATGTTCACCGATCCCTCACTCGGCGAGTCCGAACGGCGAGCAGTCTTCGTCGACCCGGTCACCGCGGAATCCGTCGGCGAATCGGTGGTGTACGGCAGCAGCAACGCACTGCCGGCCCGCACCTGGATCAGCGGATTCCACCGGCATCTTCACCTCGGCGAACCCGGCCGCATCTACAGTGAACTCGCCGCATCCTGGATGTGGGTCGTCGCCCTCGGCGGCGTCGTGCTCTGGGTGCGACGGTATCGACGCGGCGGACGACTCCTCACCGTCGACCGATCGTCGAAAGGTCGAGCCAGGAACCGCAATTGGCACGGAAGTGTCGGTATCTGGATAGCCATCGGTCTCGTTTTTCTGTCCGCAACGGGACTGACCTGGTCCAAGTACGCCGGTGAGAACATCACCGAACTGAGGTCCTCCTTGAACTGGGCCACGCCGGGAGTGAGTTCGTCGATCAGCGGTGACGCGCCGGCACCGCCCGGCGACCACGCAGGCCACGACATGTCGGCCATGGCACCGGAGGCCGACGTGGTGTCCGCTGGAATCGGCCGCCTCGACGCCGTCATCGGAACGGCTCGGGCGGCGGGGCTCGCCGGCGCAGTGGAAGTCACCATCCCTGGTACGGCCGACACAGCCTTCGTCGTCGCGCAGACGCGTGGGCTGTGGGTGTTCTCCACGAGTTCCCTTGCCATCGACGGAAATACCAACTCGATCGTCGATACCAACTGGTTCTCGGAGTGGCCGCCGGCCGCGAAGCTGGCCGCCTGGGGCATTGCGCTGCACATGGGCATTCTGTTCGGGATCGCCAACCAGATCGCGCTGGCACTGCTGGCCGTGGCCTTGGTGACGGTGATCGTCCGCGGATACCTCATGTGGTGGCAACGTCGTCCTTCGGCATCCGCCCCGCCCGCAGGCGGGCTGCGCCGGTTGCCGGTCCGGCAGCTCGTCCCGCTCGCTGCGATCACTGCCGTGATCGGCTGGTTCGTACCACTTCTCGGCATCAGCATCCTCGTCTTCCTTCTCGTCGATGCCCTTCTCGGGCTTCGGCGCCGCGCATCGACATCGGAGTCGCCATGAAAAAACTTCTCGTAGCCCTCGCATCGTTCGCCCTGCTCGCCGGATGTAGCTCGGAAACTCCTGCAACGGAGTCGAATTCGGTCACCATCCGCGAGGCCTGGATCAAATCTGCCGACACGGGAATGACCTCCGCGTTCGCGGAGATCCAGAACACCGGAGACACCCAGGTCCGGGTGGTCTCCGCGCAGTCACCCGCCTCGTCGATGATGGAACTGCACGAGGTGGTCGCCAGTGCCGACGGAACGATGGTGATGAAGCCCAAGGAAGGTGGATTCGCCGTCGGCGCACAGGAAACCAAGGTGCTCCAGGCGGGCGGGGACCACATCATGTTGATGGATGTGACGTCGCCGTTGACTCCGGGAGCAGACACCGACATCACGCTGACATTCGAGGACGGATCGTCGTCCACGTTCACTGCGCAGGTCCGCGAGTTCGCGGGCGCGCAGGAAAACTACGGTGGCTGACGCAGCACCACGCCGCAGTCCCGGAATCAGCAGGCGACGCCTTCTCGGTGGAGGCGTCGCCGCGCTGGGAGCTGCGGGTGTGGCGTACGGATACACAAGGGAGCCGGAGGAATTCGTCTTCGGTCGACAGGTCGTTCCGTTTCACGGGAAACATCAGGCCGGTGTCTCGACTCCGCCGCAGGCGCACGGGACGTTCGTTGCACTCGACCTCGCAGGCGGTGCAGGACGCGAACACGTGGTGTCGGTGTTGAAACTGTGGACGACGGACGCCGACAGGCTCACCCAGGGCATGCCTGCCCTGGCCGACACCGAACCGGAACTCGCGGCCGACCCGGCCAATCTGACGGTCACCGTCGGGCTCGGACCGGGCGCGTTCGCGGCGGCGAGAGTGGCGTCACCCGTCCGGCAGTTGCCTCCGTTCGGCATCGATCGACTCGAGGATCGGTGGAACGGCGGAGACCTTCTGCTTCAGGTGTGCGCCGACGACCCGTCCGCAGTGAGCCATGCGGTGCGGGTGTTGACCAAGAACGTCAGGTCGATGGCGTCGATTCGCTGGGTCCAACGAGGGTTTCGGTCCTCCCGCGGAGCCAGGACCGAAGGTACGACGATGCGCAACCTGATGGGTCAGGTCGACGGCACCGTGAACCCGGATCCGACAACGGATTTCGACACCCTGGTGTGGAACGACGACGGCAGTACGTCGATGATCGTGCGCCGTATCTCCGTCGAACTCGACACCTGGGACGAGTTGGACCGCGGCGGAAGAGAATTCGCGGTCGGTCGAAAGCTGGACACGGGAGCGCCGATGACCGGCGAACGCGAGCACGACGAGGCGGATTTCGATGCCACCGATCGGTTCGGCATCCCGGTGATCTCGCCTGCGTCGCACATTGCACGTGCCCGGCACACGCACGACGGGGAGCGGTTCTTCCGGCGTGCCTACAACTACGACGATGCACCCGAAGGAGGTTCGACGAGCAATTCGGGGTTGATCTTCGCAACGTATCAGCGCGACATCGACACACAGTTTCTTCCCGTGCAGCAGCGGTTGGACGAACACGACGCGCTGAACGAGTGGACGAGGCCCATCGGTTCGGCGGTGTTCCTCGTTCCCGCAGGAACCTCGGAAGGGGGATATCTCGGGGAGGCGCTGGTCTAGCCGCCTACGGAACCCACCAGTTGCCCTGCCCACGGACAAGGGTGAAGCCACCGGGAATGTCGGTCCAGGCCGAGACGTCACCGGAGCCGGTGCGGATCGGCCCGGACGGCAGGGGACCGGGGAACGCAACCCCGCCCTGCTGCGTGGTGTGGTTGAACCAGTTGATGGCGCAGTTGCACCAGTTGTTCAGCGAGAAGTCGGTGAGGCCGGGAAAGTACGGGTCGACGCGAACGAAGATCGGCTGGTTGACGATCGCCTGATCCAATCGCCACTCGATGACCGCAGCCGGATCGAAGCCGATGGTCGGGCTGATGGCGCCTGCAGGGACGAACTGGACCGGCCTGGCTTGCGCGGACGCGGTGCCGAACAAGGTAGTCGCGAGGAAGATCATCACGGTCGCGAACAGCAGGGTTGCCGACGATGCAACGCTGGTGCGGGCACGTCGTGTCGTCATGGACAAGCCTGGCCTTTCGGTCGATAGATGAACGGCGGTGATGTTACCCGAGCTCACGAGATGCCATACGGTTGAAACTGTGAGACTGAAGCTCGGCGTAGCGATCGTGGCCCTGACCGTCGCAGGATGCACTTCCCAGCCCGCCCAGGAGACGGCTGCGCCGCCGGTGAAGAACCAGGTCACCGTGGCCGATCGTGCGTACACGCCAGCCGACATCACCGTCTCGGTGGGGGAGACCGTCACCTGGGTGTTCGACGACGGTGGGATGGCTCACGATGTCGTCGCCGACGATCGGTCCTTCCGCAGCCCCCTCGCCAAGGAAGGCTCGTTCTCACACACGTTCACCGAACCGGGCGCCTTCACCTACCACTGCACTCCTCACCCGGACATGATCGGCAGCGTCGTCGTCGTGGCGTAGACAAATGTCTTTGTAAACCTGTGGTTCACACCGTACCCTCATCGGTGTGAACCAAAAGTTGTCAGTATTCGACCCCGGTGACAAGCCGACCGACATCGGCGACGAGCGGTCCCGTCGCACCCACGCGCTCGTGCATCTCGGGCAGGCCATCGAGAACGAAGCCCGCGTCGTCGCCGAGGCTGCCGCGGCGACGGAGAAAGCTGCGTCCACTGCAATGTGGCTCGGTGCCAGCCTGGCCGACCTCGCCGCAGTCACCGGCAAGACCCGTCAGGCGGCCAGGAAAAGGTGGCCGGCTCTGGGCGTTGTGCATCGCCGACGCCTGTGGCTCGCCAACCATGTCGACGATATTCGCTGGGCGGTGCGGGTGCTGTTGGACAACGAAGCCGACATCACCGTCCCGGACACGTCGATCTTCGCGGAGATAACAGACCTCGACGCATCCGTCGGACGCAACTTCGACGAGTCGGCAGTTCACGAGGAGGCCGGTCCGGCGGATCGATGGTTCGCCCTGGACCGCCTGGTCGACGTCGTCCTGCGCCGGATCGTCGACGACGCCGTCACGTCCGGCGGTCAGGCCGAGTTCGCGGTGTTCGGAGCGCGCGGGGTGGTCGGCTACTACGACCACGCAGTGGACAAGCCCGAGACCGACTCGGGACTCACTTAGTCTGGATGCATGACCGAGACAGGGGCGCGACGTCGACGACGCTTCGCTGCTCCCGCGGCGGTTGCGGGACTGACGGTTGCGGCGGGAGCTGTGCTGTTCGTGCGTGATCCGAGGTCGTCGACGTATCTACCGTGTCCGTTTCATGCGCTGACCGGCGTGTGGTGTCCCGGGTGTGGTGCGACGAGGGCGTTCGGAGACCTGGTGCACGGCGACGTTGCGTCGGCCGTGTCGACCAACGTGCTCGCCGTGACACTGCTCGTGTTCGGAGTGCTCCTGTGGGCGACGTGGGTTCGCGGCCGGGCCGTTCACGCGCCGCCGAGGTGGGTAGTGCTGCTCTCGGTGATCGTCGTAGTTCTGTTCACCGTGGTCAGGAATCTGCCGTTCGGTAGCGCCCTGGCGCCTTGAGGAAAGAGGAAGCACATGTGGCTCGAAGCGTTTTCCGTGGTCGTTCTCGTCGGAGCTCTGGTGGTGCTGATCCCGACGGCTCGGCGTGTGTTCAAGAAGGGTGACGACGAATGACCGACTCGTTGAAAGCGCGAGTGCGCGCGAAGCTGCTCGATCAACTCGCAGGTGACGGCGCCACCGACGCGGAGGTGGCCGAGGGCGACGACCCACGGTTCACAGCGATCCGCGACGACCTCGCTGCTCTGGACGACGCAGCAGACGACGACCCCATCGTCGACGTCCTCGCCACGAGGTACTGGGTGCCCTAGTTCGACGCCGACCGCGGTTCATCTAGTATCTATGTTGTGTCTAAGGAACCCACTGCCGCCGAGCACGCCTATGTGACGGTCAAGGAAATGATCGTCACCGGTGAGCTGCCCGGTGGGGAACTGGTCAGCGAAGGCGACATCGCCGGCCGAATGAACATCAGCCGCACTCCCGTCCGTGAGGCATTTCTGCGCCTACAGGTCGAAGGGTGGATGCGGCTCTACCCCAAGCGCGGCGCACTCGTCGTACCCATCGCTGCCAACGAGGCGGAACACGTCGTGTCCGCGCGGTGGCTCGTGGAGACCGGCAGCGTTCGAGTCGTCGCCGCGTCGCCGCACGTGCGCGAGCGGCTTCTGCCTCGGCTACGCGCGAACCTCGCCGAGCAACGGGAGATCGCCGCGACGGGTACGCGAGCCGACTTCAGCGCCGCGGACGCGGACTTCCACCGCCTGATCGTCCGAGCCGGTGCCAACCCGCTGCTCGACGCCTTCTACGACGGACTTCGCGAGCGCCAGCGGCGGATGACGACGCATTCGCTCGCCCGTGATCCCGATCAGATCTCCCGCATCGTCGACGACCACAGCCGCCTCGCGGACTTGATCGAGGCCGCCGACGTCGACGGTTTCGGCGAGGCCGTCGACACCCACATGAGACGCACACACGGATTGGACGAAGGAGGCGCGACATGACCGAGAATTCAGTGAAGGGGTCCGAAGCAACGACTCCGACGCGGACGACCGATACCAGGACGGGACGGTGGATTCTCGTAGCCGCCGGGATGTTCGCCGTCGCGTGGGGCGGAAACGAGTTCACCCCGCTACTGGTGATGTACCGGCTCGAACACGGATTCTCGGCGATCACCGTCGACACGTTCCTGTTCGCGTACGTCATCGGCATCGTTCCTGCGTTGCTCGTCTGCGGTCCGTTGTCGGATCGGCTCGGCAGGCGTCCGATCATGTTGCCGGCGACGGCCGTCGCCGCGGCGGGATCGATCCTCATCGCCATGGGTGCGGACACCGCCGCGATACTCTTCTTCGGCCGCGTGCTCAGTGGTGTGGCACTCGGTATCGGCATGGCTGTCGGCGGCAGTTGGATCAAGGAACTGTCCGCTCGGGCCGGTTCCTCGGCGGGCGCGAGGCGCGCTGCCATGAGCCTCACCGCTGGATTTGCGCTCGGCGCAGGCGTGGCGGGCGTTCTCGCGCAATGGGGTCCGTGGCCCACGCATCTCGCGTACCTGGTGCATGTCGGGATCTGCGTCGTCACCGGCCTCGGCATGATCTCGGTTCCCGAGACGCGGCCCGCAGTGCCACCCGCCGATCGGCGTCGACTCGTCGACGACCTGAAGATCCCGTCCGCCGGGCACAAGCGGTTCCTGCTGGTCGTGGTTCCGCTCGCGCCGTGGGTGTTCGGTGCGGCCAGCGTCGCCTACGCCGTTCTGCCGTCGCTGATGGCAGACCACAGCGGAGGTCATCCGATTGCGTTGTCCGCGTTGATGTCCGTGATCGCACTCGGATCCGGATTCGCGATTCAGGCGGTCGGGCGCAGAATCGACACGCCCGACGCTGCTCGCGGCGCACTCGTCGCACTGACGATTCTGGTGGTCGGCATGGTGCTGGCCGCGTGGGCTGCCTCGGTGCTGACCATCGTCGCGGCGTTGATCGCGGCAGCTGTCCTCGGTTGCGGTTACGGCATGGCCCTGGTCTCCGGGCTGCAGGAGGTGCAGCGCATCGCCGGACCCGACGACCTGGCCGGGCTCACTGCCGTCTTCTACTCGCTGACCTACCTGGGCTTCGCTGTTCCCGCGATCCTGTCGGCGCTGACCGAAGCGTGGCCGGGGGTGGTGACCTATCCGGCGATCTTCACCGCCGGTGCCGTCATCGCTGCAGTCTGCTGGGCGTTCGTTCGTACCCGTTCGACCCACCACCTCCCGGCCGAGGCGTCTAAGATCAGCTGACTATGTCGGCCTCCCCGCTCGTGACCACGCGGCGGGTCCCACTCCTCGTTCCCGTCACCGGGTTGTCGGTGTGGGATTGGCGCGAGAGTTACGCCGTGTTCCTCGCCTTCGTGATCCCGATCCTGCTGCTCACCACCGTGCCAGTGTTGTTGCCGTTCTTCGCCATCGGGCTGATCGTCGTCGGTCTGGGGCTGCGTGTGCGCCGTATCGTCCGGTGGTGGACCCTGTTGAGATTCGCGGACCCGGTCGTCGTCGATGCCGTCGAGCAAACCGTGGCGTCGCGTGGCACCGTGCGTCTCGCTCATGCGACGGGGTGGCGTGTGCACCGCGGGTGGTTCACCGGCGAGATCCACGACAACACGATCACGTACACCGTGGGCGGAGCGCCGCGCACCCTCGTGGTGCGGGGCCTCCCGTACACCTCGGGGGTCGTACTCGCACACCCGACGCGACCTGATGCACTGTGCGTCAGCGCCTTTCCGTTCGATCTCCGGTTGAGCGACGACAGTCGGTGGTCGGTGTCGGTACCACCGTCGTCGTGGCTCGGTGCGGCGGCGACGGCCGTGCTGTACTCCGCGCTGGTGTTCGTCGTGTGGTGGACCCTGTAATTGCCGTGGTTCGAGAACTACGGCAGAGCGGGCAGCTGTTCCTGCCCCAGCCAGGCGTCCCACAGCGACCGCGGGGCTCCGAAGCGCGACGCCAGATCCGTGAAATCGGCGGTACTGACGGTCGAATAGCGGTACTTCGACGTCCATTCCTGGATCAGTTCGAAGAACTTGTCGTCGCCGATGGTGGTGCGCAGCGCATGCAACGTCAACGCGCCGCGCTTGTACACGCGGTCGTCGAACATCTTCGCGGGCCCCGGATCTCCCAGAATCAGATCCCGCGGAAGCCCTCGCTGCATGGTGTGTACGCGTCGGGCCTTCTCCGCTGCGGACGAGCCTCCCGAGTTCTCCGCCCAGATCCACTCGGAGTAACAGGCGAACCCCTCGTGCAGCCAGATGTCCTTCCACTTGCCGAGAGTGAGGCTGTTGCCGAACCACTGATGGGCGAGCTCATGCGCCACGAGCCGCTCGAAATACCGTGTGCCGGAACAGTGATTGGCGCCGAAGATGGACAGTCCCTGCGCTTCGATGGGGATCTCGAGGTCGTCGTCGGTGACCACCACGGTGTACGCGGCGAACGGATACGGACCGTAGAGGCGGGTGAAGGTCTCCATCATCTGCGGTTGACGGCCGAAGTCGTGCTCGAAATTGGGCCTGAGCCGGTGCGGCAGCACGGCTTTCATGCGGACGGGAGACTCGGTGATGGTGTGCTGGCTGTACGGGCCGATCTGGATGGTCGCGAGGTAGGTGGCCATCGGCTCCGGCTGCTCGTACACCCACGTGGTGCGGCTGGCACGAGTCTGCTTGCGAACCAGTGTCCCGTTGGCGATGGCGTAGTAAGGCGAATCGGTCGTGATGGTGATCCCGTAACTGGCCTTCGACACGGGGTGGTCGTCGCACGGAAACCACGACGCCGCGCCGTTCGGCTGACTCGCGACGATGGAACCCTCGGTGAGCTCGTCCCAGCCCACTTCGCCCCAGAACCCGTCGATGGGCTTCGGGGTTCCGCTGTACTGAATGTTCACCACCAGCGCCGCGCCCGACGCAACCGGCTTGGCGGGGGTGATCTTGAGCTTGCCTCGGTGCTGGCTGAACTTCACCGACCGTGAACCGTTGACGCTCACCTTGGACACGCGTAGTGCCGGGCCGAGATCGAACGCGAACTTCGAGACGGTGTCGGTGGTGACCGCCGTGATCTTCGCCTTACCGGCGAGCCGGTTGCTCTCGACCTTGTACTCGAGGTCCAACTCGTACCGCGACACCCGGTAGCCGCGATTGCCGTTCTGTGGCAGGTAGTCGTCGATCGGTGGGTCTGCGCCGTCGATGTCGAACGTGGGCGTCACCAACTTGGAGCCACCGAATTTCATAGGCCGGCCCCGGAGTGGAGCCCGCCGGAACGATTTTCGTGGGGGGAGTGGAGCCCGCCGGAACGATTGTCGTGGGGGGAGTGGAGCCCGCCGGAACGATTGTCGTGGGGGGAGTCGAGCCCGCCGGAACGACTGTCGTCGGGGGCCGCGGTCACGATGCGTGCGAAGGGGTCGCCCTTGGCCCAGGGAGCGATGGGGTTGCCCTGCCAACGGGTGTGATGGGGAACCGTGTCTCCGCGCATGACCAATGATGCAGGACCGACCGTCGCGCCGTCACCGATACCGGCGGCAGGCAACGCGACGCAGTGCGGTCCCAAGGTTGCTCCTCGTCCCAGAGTGACGCTGTCCATGGACATGATCCGATCATGGAACAGGTGTGTCTGCACAACGCACCCTCGGTTCACGGTCGCGCCGTCGGCGAGAGTCACGAGATCAGCCTCCGGAAGCCAGTACGTCTCACACCACACTCCGCGTCCGATGTCGGCGCCGAGCCAGCGCAACCACATGTTCAGCACAGCAGTACCCTCGGCGGCCCGTGCGAACCACGGTGCGGCAACGGTCTCGACGAACGTGTCGGCCACCTCGTTGCGCCACACGAACGAACTCCACAACGGATGCTCGACCTTGTCGATGCGGCCGACCCACACCCATTTGGCGGCGGCCGACACTCCGGCCGCGACAGCTCCGGCGAGCAGCAGGACGAGGCCGCTGAGCAGCGCGGCCAGCCAGAAGCCCACGGCGTCGGCGATGGCGGTCAGCCCGAACAGAACGCCGAGCCCGATTCCGAACGTGACCATCACCGGGATCAGGCGGCACGTCTCGACGAGTGATCGCGCGATCTTCAGCTTCACCGGCGGATCGAACGTGCGCGACGAGTCGGCCCGGCCCGCTGCCCGGCGCAACCTCACCGGCGGGCTGCCGAGCCACGAGGATCCGGATTTCGCCTTGTCCGGCGTCGCCGACAGGACCGCGACGAGGCCGTTCTTCGGCACGGTGCGGCCCGGTCCGGTCATCCCGGAGTTGCCGAGGAACGCACGCTTGCCGACCTTCGCGTCACCCAGGTGCATCCACCCGCCACCGAGCTCGTAGCTCGCGACCATCGTGTCGTCGGCCAGGAATGCACCGTCGGCGACGGTCGTGAACTTGGGAATCATCAGCACGGTCGATGCCTCGACGTCCTTGCCGATCTTCGCGCCCAGCAACCGCAGCCAGTGGGGCGTGAGCAGCGACGCGTACAGCGGGAACAGGAACGTGCGGGCCGAGTCCATCAGGCGTTCGGTCGCCCACACCTGCCAACCGATGCGGCTCCGTACCGGGTGATATCCCTCGGTGAGGCCGATGCCGAGCAGGCGGACCGCCACCAGAGTGATCAGCGCGAACACACCGAGCGAGACGAGCGTGGCGACCGGAAGCATGATCGCCGCGCGCCCGACGGCACCGAGCAGGGTCGTCGCGGTGTGCAGCCACCACCCCATCAGTACGAGCGACACACCGAGGGAGAAGATCGCCATCCCGGACAGCATCAGCGACGCGACACCGTAGGCGAGGACCCAGCGCGTGGCCCGCGGGGGAGTCTCCTCCGGCCACGGATGCTCGGCCTTGCCGACCTTCTGCGCGGGCGATCCGGCCCACAGCTGCCCCGCGTTGACCCGGCCGACGACGGCCGAGCCCGCACTCACCACGGCGTTCTTGCCGACGGTCGTGCCCGGCAGGAGTGTGGACCGAGCCCCGACGGTAGCGCCCGCACCGATCTTGATACCGCCGATGTAGACGATGTCGCCGTCGATCCAGTGGCCGCTGAGATCCACTTCCGGTTCGACCGAACAACCGTCGCCCAGCTCGAGCATCCCGGTCACCGGGGGAAGGGTGTGCAGGTCGACGCCCTTGCCGATCTTCGCGCCGAGCGCGCGGGCGTAGTAGACCATCCACGGAGCACCGGACAGGTTGGAGGCGCCACTGGCGTCGGTCAGCCTCGTCGCGGTCCACAGACGAATGTGTGCGCTACCGCCGCGTCGATACGCGCCGGGCTTCAGACCGGCCAGCAGGACGCGCGAACCGACGACCGAGATCGCCATGCGGCCGACCGGAGTGATGAACGCGACGAACGCGACCAGAATCCACCACCACGACACCGTCGGCGCCCACGGAACCTCGGCGAACCAGCTCATCACGTTGAACAGGATCCCCAGCCACGTGATCCACTGCAGACCCGTCAACGTCGTCAGCGGGACCGTGGCCGCGATCTGCGTCCACTGGGCCGACCTGGACGTCGGCTCGACTTCACGCGGAACCACTTCGACGGGCGGCTTCAACTCGTCGAGATAGCGTGCGAGCGACCCGAGACGAGGGTGGTCGTAGAGCTGCGCGACGGTGATCTCCGGGAATCGCTCGCGCAGTGCCGTCACCAGCTGAGCCGCGGACAGGGATCCGCCGCCGTTCTGGAAGAAGTCCGCGTTCTCGTCGGAGACCTGCGCGCCGAGGATGTTGGTCCACAGCTCGGCGACCCATCCTGCGGTGCCGGCGAGATCGGAGCCCTCACCCATGCCGGGCAACGGCCACGGCAGGGCGTTGCGGTCCACCTTGCCCGACGTCCTCGTCGGCATTTCCTCGACGAGCGCGAGCCGCGGAACGAGTGCCGACGGCAACTGTTCGGCCAGAATCCGGCGAGCAGCTTCCAGGTCGAAGTGAGGATCGGTGCTGGCCAGATAGCCGACGAGCACCGAGTTGCCTGCGCCGGTCTTGCGCACGGCAGCGGCCGCACCGCCGACACCGGGAAGCGCCTGCAGTGCGTTGTCGATCTCACCGAGCTCGATGCGTCGGCCGCCCAACTTGATCTGATCGTCGGCGCGGCCCTGGAACAGCAGGCCTTCGAGCTCGAGCTTCACCAGGTCGCCGCTGCGGTAGGCGCGGTCCCATCCGAGCGTCGGCATCGGCGCGTACTTCTCGGCGTCCTTGGCCGGGTCGAGATAGCGGGCAAGGCCGACGCCGCCGATCACCAGCTCACCGACTTCGCCGACGGCAACAGGGTGGCCCGACCCGTCGACGACGGCCAGATCCCACCCGTCGAGCGGGAGGCCGATCCGAACGGGTCCCTTGCCGTCCATGATCGACGCGCAGGCGACGACGGTGGCCTCGGTGGGTCCGTAGGTGTTCCACACCTCGCGGCCGTCGACGGCGAGGCGCTCGGCCAGTTCCGGCGGGCACGCTTCTCCGCCGAAGATCAGCAGCCGGACGGCTTCCAACGCGACGGCAGGCCACAGGGCAGCGAGCGTCGGGACGGTCGAGACGACGGAGATGTCGCGGGACACCAGCCACGGCCCGAGATCGAATCCACTGCGCACCAGGGACCGGGGAGCGGGCACCAGGCATGCACCGTGCCGCCACGCCAGCCACATCTCCTCGCACGAGGCGTCGAAAGCCACCGACAAGCCGGCGAGGACACGGTCGCCCGGTCCCAGCGGATCGTCCTGCATGAACATCCGAGCTTCGGCGTCGACGAACGCCGCCGCGTTGCGATGACTGACCGCAACACCCTTCGGGGTGCCGGTGGAGCCGGAGGTGAAGATGACCCACGCGTCGTCGTCGGGAGTCGGGGTCGTCAGAGCATCAGGGGCGGGGGTGTCCTGCTTCTCGGCCGTACCGGCGGCGATACCGCCTGCCGTGACGACGGCGGTCACCTTGGCCTCGCCGAAGACGAGCTCGGCCCGCTCGTCGGGGTCGTCGGCGTCGACCGGCACGTAGGCGGCGCCTGCGTTCAGGATCGACAGAATCGCGACGTACAGGGAGAAGGAACCGGACGGCATCCGGATGCCGACGCGATCGCCGCGCCGGACGCCGGCCCTGGCCAGCCACTGAGCGCCTTCGTCGATGTCCTCGAGCAGTTCGCGGTAGCTGACGGAGACGGTGCCGTCGTCGATGGCCGGTGCGTCGGGAAACTGCGACGTCGTGGACCGCAGGATGTCGATGAGCGTGCGTTCCTGTGGAGCACGCTCACCGCGCAGGAACTCGGGCGGAACCCCGTTGCGGGTGTCGGCCGTTTCCGATGGTGATTGCACAGACAACCGGGTGTCCTTCTTCTCGTGTGGTACCGAAATTCGAACGAACGTCGCGCGTCGTTATCTCATGTTCGGTTGTCCAGAAGGTGAACAGTCTCGGCTGTCCCCTTCCGACACAAGTCGTAGCTCGGCATTGCGCGGATTCTACTAGGAAGTGCCCCGTTCGCCCCTGTCGAAGGGTTTCCTACCTGGGAGGTTGACAATCCCTCGCCGCGTTTGCCATCCTCTTTTCAGGTCATGAGTACCAGCATCGAGCCCCGGCTTGCTGGTCGGCAACCCTCCTCCGCGGTGGGGTGCTCCGGGTGACGACCTGGCTGGCGCCGGAAAACCGGTGCAGCAAGCGCGGACTCGATTTCCGACAGGTACGTCGGGTCCCTTGATCGACAAGGGGTTATTTGTCATGACTGCTGTTCTGAACAACTCGTGTGCGTCTTTCGCGGCCGTCAGCGGAGCTGACCTTCAGGTCCCGTTGGTCGACGGAACGAGTTGCGCATACGCCAATTTCGACTACGCGGCCAGCGCGCCTGCGCTCGCCGAGGTCACCGCACGGATCGCCGAGTTGCTTCCGTACTACTCGAGCGTGCACCGCGGAGCCGGGTACGCATCCCGTGTATGCACGGCTGCGTACGAGAAGGCCCGGGTGACGGTGTCCGATTTCGTGGGCGCACAGCCGGATTCGGTCGTCGTCTTCACCAGGAACACCACGGATTCGCTGAACCTGCTCGCGGGATGTGTACCGGGTGACACCGTGGTGCTGGACATCGAGCACCACGCGAACCTGTTGCCGTGGAGGGATCGTCGCGTTGTGGTCGCCGCCGACTCGATCGCCGAGACGCTGACACGCATCGAGGTCGAGCTGGAGACGAAACCCGCTGCGCTGCTGGCGATCACCGGCGCGTCGAACGTCACCGGAGAGGTGCTGCCGATCCGCGAACTGGCCGAGCTCGCGCACTCGCACGGTGCGCGCATCCTCGTCGACGGCGCGCAGTTGGTGCCGCATCGCCGCATCGACATCGGTGATCTGGGTGTCGACTACCTCGCGTTCTCCGGCCACAAGCTGTACGCGCCGCACGGTGCAGGCGTCCTCGTCGGCAAGCGGGACTGGCTCGACGCGGCCGAGCCATACCTCGCCGGAGGCGGCGCCGTGCGCTCGGTCTCGATCGATCGGACCGAATGGGCGCCGGTGCCCGCACGGCACGAGGCCGGAACTCCGAACGTCCTGGGAGTCGTCGCACTGGCCACGGCATGCGAGGCGCTGGCTCGGCACGAGTCGGCAGGATCGATCTCGCACGAGCGCGAACTGTCCGACCGTCTGCGCGACGGTCTGTCGTCGATCGACGGCGTCGGCCTTCTGACGGTCTGGAACGACGCACCGGACACTGTGGGCATTGTCACATTCACGGTCGACGGGTACGGCCCGGGCGAGATCGCCGCGTACCTGTCGGCAGAGCACGGAATCGGTGTGCGCGACGGCAAGTTCTGCGCGCATCCACTGCTGTCCAGGCTCGGCCACGCAGGCGGGGCCGTACGCGCCAGCCTGGGGCTCGGCAGTTCCGGAGGCGACGTCGACAGGCTGATCGACGCGGTCCGGACCCTCGCAACCGACGGACCGTCCTGGACGTACGAGGAGGACGGCGGATGGTGGAATCCGGTGCCGGATCCCCGCCCGTTCCCCGATCTGGCCGACGGTGCCGCAGGCGTGGGATCCCCATGCGCCACACAAACGGTTAGCATCGCTTCATGACAGCAATTGCTCTGTCGCAGAGCGGACTCTGGTCGGATCGCTACGTCGATCTGTGCCGTACCGCCTCGGGGTCGTGTAGGCGTTCGGGCTAGGCCTCAGCCGTCATATCCCTGCTTGCACCAGAAGGACTTCACCTTCATGTCGAACAGTTCAGCCGTACGCGTAGCACTCGTCCACCCGTCGCAGTGGACCGAAATCACCGACGCAGCCCCCACCGAGACGATCGTGCGGATCGAAGCCGCCGACCTTCGTGAAGGGCAGCAGGCACGAGCTCGTGCCCGCGCCGAGGCCGTCGAGGCGGGCAAAGACGCGGACAGCGTCGCCGTGTTCCTCGACATCGAAATCCACATCGCCGACGACGCGAGGACGGCTCGCCGCGAGTTCGCGGCCCTCGACGCGCCTACGGTGCCCGGGTCGATTCGCTACGTCGGCACACCCTCCGGACTGGCCGGCCTGATCGCCGATGTCAAGGCCGCCGACGTCGCCGACGGTGTGACCCTCCTGCCCGTCGGGCCCACGTCCCGGAATCTGGACCGCGTCGCCGACGGCGTCGTGCCGTGGCTGGAGGACCGCGGCGTGGTGTTCGCAGCGGATGCAGTTCTCGAAGGTGCAGGCGTCGCTCGTCGCAGCCGAGTGCTGGCGTCCTGATCCAGGTCACCCTCGCGGTCGGGTCACGCGTTCAGGTGACGTCGACCGCGAGTCCTGCGGTGATGCGCAGTAGTTCCGCGCTGGTGGTCCGGAAGACAGTGTTCGGATGCCCCGCCGCCGCCCACAGTTCTGTGTGTTCGGCCAGCGACTCGTCCACGTAGGTGGGCAGGTTGGTGGGGTGCCCGACGGGCGCGATGCCGCCGATCGGCTGCCCGGTCGCGTGCTTGACGAGGTCGAGCGGGGCACGCGTCAACGTTCCGTCGAGGCGGGCGCCTGTCGCCTCCAGGTTCACCTGATGCGCACCCGACACGAGCAGAAGAACCGGATCGTCGTCGAGCAGGAAGACCAGCGATTTCACGATCGCGCCGACGGCGACACCCAACGATTCAGCGGCGGCCTCGGCCGTCGGTGTCGGCTCGGGCGAGGTGACGACGACGCCGTGGTGTCCGCGCGAGATCAGAATGTCCGCGACGTGGGCTGCGTTCGGGTGAAGTAGCCGGGGCATCTTCCAATGGTATTGCCACTCGGCCCCGTTCGCAGTTACTCGTTGCGCAGTTCGCCGAACAGCCTGAGCCTCGCCATGCCGCCGTCGGGGAAGATGTCCATGCGCATCTCGGACACCGGCTCGGAGTGATCGAGCAGGAAGCGATGCCTGGTGTCCGGCTGCAGACGAGTGCGCGGCAGCAGTTCGATCCATTCACCGTTTCCGAGTTTGCCCGTCAACGACGCAGCACCGGGGGCGTTTCCGAGGAAGCACGACGTGTCGAGCTCGGCCAGATGGATCGTGCCCGTTCCGGCGAGAGTGACCTGGACCCAGTCGTTGGCGTCGTTGCGGCGGCGTGATGTCTCCCATCCTTCGCCCATCGAGCGAGGCGGTCCGGGGAACAACAGATTGTTGGGTGAGCTGTAGAACATGTTGGAGCACGCCGAGACGTACCCGCCGTTCTCGAGCGCCGCGAGATCGAACGGGCCTGCGGCGATGAAGCGCGGATCCGGCTTTCCTCGGCCCAGCACTCGCAACCGCGCGACACCGCCGTCCGGGTAGATGCTGAGCTTGACGTGGGTCCAGCGCTCCTCCGAGGCCACCTTGAAACGGTTCTCGGAGTCGCCCTCGACGGCGCTCTTCGGGACGATGGTCTCCCACGTGGTGTCCTCGTACAGTTCCTTCGCCGACGGGAAGCCTTCGACGGACGCCGCTTCGACGGAAATCTCCGGCGGGTAATTGCCGGTGAACCAGGCGGTGTCGACGACGACTGCGTCGACGACACCCGGCGCTCCGAGCCGCACGATGGCCTCGTCGTAACCCGATTCGCGACGCCGCCGCGTCTCCCAGCCGTCGTAGATCTGCCCTTTGTGACCGAAGGTGGCGGTCTGGTAATCGGCCTTCCCCGGCTTGACCAGATTCTCCTTCTCCGCGAACGTTTCGTCGTTCGCCCACACGACTGCGCCACCGAGAGTGCGTACCGCGAGATCTGGCAAGGGGAGGGGGAAGGTGGTTGTCATGGTGGTCAGGATACTGGGAGTGCGTCCGGTTGCTCGGTGCGTGCGGCCTTCGTGAAGGCGAACAGCAGGGCGATCCCCACCGCCGAATACGCCGCGAGGGCCAGTGCAGGCTGACCGAGGCCCGTCCCGGAGAAGTACACGATGCTGCGCACACCCTCGGTGCCGATTCCCGGCGTGATCCACCGCCCGACGGCGGCGTAGAACTCGGGGAGTACGTAGGGTCCGAACGCGCCTCCGGCACTCGGGTTTCCGAGGATCACGAACACGATGATGGCGATCGGTACCGCCGCCACTCCGATGGCTGCGCGCAGCCCGAGCGTGAACATCGACGTCGCGAACACCACTCCGGTGCCGAGGAGCCACAGCGGGAACCAGTGACCGGCGAACGTGCCGAGCAGGTGGGTGACGATCAGCGCTCCCAGCGCACCGGACAGCACGGAGTACGCGGCGAAGATTCCGAGTTGGGCAGCGGCGTCGCGGCGGGACTTCGGGGCGCCGACGAGCAGGCCGATCGCGGCGGCCAGCAGGTATCCGCCGACGACCCAGCCGACGGACAGATAGAACCCGGACAGTCCGCGGTTGTCGTGGATCCCGACGGGGATGTCGTCACGGACAACGAACTGGCGGCCCTGTGAGGCCTCGACCTCGGTGAAGATCGACTCGAGGGCAGCGGAGATGGAGCTTCCCGCGGCGCTCGCCGTGATGACCGTGTCCGTGCCCGAGGCGCTGACGACATAGGCGCCCAGCACCTCGCGGTCGCGGATCAACGACCTGGCATCTTCGGTGCTGGCGACCGCGCGCGCGTCGAGCGGTGTGCCGTCGATGGCGTTGAGCTTGTCCGCGGTGTCGGTGTCGATTCCTGCGGGCAGACCTTGCTCGGCCACCACCGCGATGGGTATTTCCCGCGGGGTGGGCTGATGGAACGCGGCAACATAGCTCGCGATGAAGCCGAGTTGGAGCAGTAGTACCCCGAACGCGATCCAGACGACCTTGCGCATGCGATCTCCTCCGACACGATTGTGAATACCTCAGGTATTGAATACTCTAGGTATCGTGAACCGACAGGGTCAAGCAACGTGGGCGCCGACACAACGTCCCGGCCGCGAAAACGTGCGCGAACGACTGCTCGACGCCGCCGCCGACGAATTCACCGAGAACGGCTACGCCGCAGCCAAACTGCAGGACATCGCCCGCCGAGCCGGATTCACCAAGGGCGCCGTCTACTCCAACTTCGAATCCAAACAGGCACTCTTCGCGGAGTTGCTGTCCAAGAAGTCGATGGACCTCGCCACCCGCGTCATCGACACCGTCTCCGGCCTCGGCCCGGGCGACGCCGCAGGCAGAAGCGGCGACGCCATCGCCTCCTGGGTCGTCGACGAACCGCGCTGGCCACTGCTCGTCACCGAATACGGGATCCAAGCCGGCCGAGACCCCAGCCTCGCCGACGGATATCGACACGAACGCCGCCGACTCCGCGACGAACTCGAACGACTGATCGCCGAACGAGCCGACGACTGGGGCGTCGGCGCCGGAATCGACGCACGCCGCGTCGCAACATCACTGCTCGCCCTGATCTCCGGCCTCGCCGTCGAACACTCCGTCGACCCGGAAGAGATCGACCACGACGCCATCGGCGACGCCATCTCCGCCCTCTTCACCGGCGCAATCGCACGCGCCGCTCTCGAACGTTGAACCCGGGCATTCCGAAATCTCGCAGGCTCCACTCCTGATTGGAGCCGACAGGGATGGGTAACTACGACTCATGACTGCTCAAAATCCTGAACCCGACGACACTGCAGGCCTCGAGGCCGGCGGCGGCGTCACGCCGGGCGATACCCCTCCCGCCGAGACGGGAGTGAGCGGACCGCAGCACGAGCCCCCGCAGCGCAGCCTGGCCATGCCCGTTGTTGTTCTCGGTGTGATCGGACTGGTCGTCGTGATCGTCGTGCTTGCCTTCGTCGGCCGGACGCTGGATCTGTTCTAGCGCCGATAGAGCTTCAACCCAGAAGTCGAATCAACGATTCGACCAATTCGCCTCTCCAGCACAGCCATTCGTGACCGCCGTCGAACTCGGAGTATCGAACGTCGATGCCCCGAGTTCGCAGCATGTCCGCAATGCGCTCGTTGTTCGCCGGCATGTGCCCTTCGTGAATCCCCACCGTCATGTCCACGCGGAACGGCGAAACCGCCTGATCGGCAATCATGTCCGCGATGCGCCCACCCAGTGGGCCCTGCGTGTCGCCGTGCGGCATCTGCGGCCACCAGAAGGAGCCCGACTGGCTCGCCACCAGCGCGAACCGGTCCGGCCGGGTCAGTGCGGCGAACATTCCTGCCAGGCCGCCGTAGCTCTGCCCGGCGACAACAGTGCGCGTCGGATCGTCGGTGAACGGTGTGATGTCGGCCACCAGCGGCAGCAGCTCGTCGGTGATCGCTCGCCAGAAATCGGCGTTGCAGGGGAGTTCCCTACCCCGTGTGTCGTTGTCGATCGTGTGAACGAACACCAGGACAGCCGCGGGGAACTCGCCCGCCTCGGTGGCCAGGTCCAGAACCGGCGCGAGCGGATTGTCCTCCACCCAGCGCTCGCCGTCGAGAACGATCACCAGGGGGCGTCGTGCATCGACGTCTCCCGGGGTCCGGTGCACCCAGACCCGTCGGCTGTTACCGAGAACAGTGCTGTCCCAGACCAGTTCGTGCGGATCCTCGCCGGTCTTGTCCGCCTCGTGCCACCAGCGTTGGACGGGCGCATCCGGCATCTCGGCCAATGACGCCCGGTCCGTGCCCGACGCCGAGGACCGTCGTGGATTGAACTCGTCGGCCACCGCATGATCGAGAAGCCCGAGGAACCTCGATCGGACCCCCGCTACCGTGTCGGCTATCCCGGGCGGATCCACCTGCGCAACCAACTCCGCCGATGCGGGCACGAACCGGTAACTGCCGCGCCACGTCGATGCGACCTCGGTGGACCAGAACCAGATGCCGGTGTCGTCCAGTCGACGCATCGTCGTCAACTGCGCACTGTGATGGTCGGTCAACGAGCTCGCGTCGAAATACACGCGCGCCGGATCCGCGCCGCTGGAGTGCCTGTACAGAAAGCTGACCTGCACGCGACCGTCGGCCACGGCCGCGATTCGCGGAGTTCCCGCGCGCGAGACGCGTTTCCAGAACTCGGGCTCGGATCCGGCCTCCGCGAGCTGGAAGCGCACTGTCGTTTCCACATCAACTACCATCAGGCAAGCCTAACCTCAGATCGAAAGGTTCATTCCTCGTGCCCACCAGCCGTACCTTCACCCGCGCCGCGGCGGTACTGATCGCGTCGACGGTCGCCCTCGTCGGTTGCAGTTCGTCCGCCGACGACGCGGCCGAGAACTCCGAGACAACAGCAGTAGCGTCCTCCGACGGATCCTGGCCCCGAACGGTCGACACCGAACAGGGGCCGGTGGAGATTCCGGCGCAGCCGGAGAGAATTCTGTCCACGGCGGTCACCCTCACCGGCAGTCTGCTGGCGATCGATGCTCCCGTGGTCGCGAGCGGGGCGACGTCGCCGAACACCGACGTCGCCGACGGTCAGGGATTCTTCACGCAGTGGGGTGGCATCGCGGCCGAACGTGGCGTGAAACCGCTTCCCGCGACGGACATCGACGTCGAGCAGGTGATCGGTCAGAACCCGGACCTGATCGTCGTCTCCAAGACCGGTGCGGACTCGGCGATCGACCTGTACGACCAGTTGAGTGCAGTCGCGCCGACCATCGTCGTGGACTACGGCAACAACTCGTGGCAGGACGTCACCGAACTTCTCGGCGAAGCGACCGGCCACGAGGCGCAAGCGCAGGAGAAGATCGCGACGTTCGAGGATCTGGTGGCGTCTGCGAAGGCGGAGATGGCCTTGCCGCCGCAGCCGACCACGGCGTTGGTCTACAACGGCGCCGAGGGGTCCAACGTGTGGACGGAAGAATCCGCGCAGGGAAGTCTGTTGACCGAGCTGGGATTCACTCTCGCCGACATCCCCTCGGCCGCATTGGGTGACACGTCGATGGGTGCGCGCAAGGACATCGTCCAGATCTCGCCCGAGAACTACTCGCTCGCCTTGGCCGGGCAGACAGTCGTTCTCGTGACGGCCGACGACACCGACGTGGCCGAGTACCGAGCCGACCCCCTGCTCGCACAGACTCCCGCCGTGCAGCAACAGCACGTCTACGCCGTCGGACTGGACACGTTCCGGCTCGACTATTACAGCGCAACCAACTTCGTCGAGCGCCTGCAGGAAGAACTGTCCTGACGAGTGGCCGCCGTGCTGATCGTCCGAACGTCAGTACGGCGGCCAACCGTCCTCGGGGCCGAGTACGCGCTCGATGCGCGTGCGGTTGATCTTCGCCAGCTCGTCCCGCATGACCTTGCGTTCGGTCTCGTCGGAATTGTCGAGGCGATGCCCCAGGTCGACGAGCACGGCGCGGGGGTCGAGACGGAAGGAATCGTCACCGAGCATCGTCGAGCACACGATGTAGCCGTAACCGAACCTTTCGATGTACATGCGGCACGCGTCGATGAACACACTCTGCGTCGCCGGATCCATCCCAGCGCACGTACGTCCGACAGGCCGGAGCGTCGACGCCAGGTAGTCCACGTCTGCGTCGGACAGCTCCGCAAGTTCTGCATCCGCCCGCGCGAACAACTCGGAGTACGACCCGTACGGCCGCGCGTCGGCGACTCGTGATGCCCACGTGTGCGAACAGCTGCACTCGTACAGCGCGTGCACCGCTTTGCGACGCGGCAGATCGTTGAACGTCTCGAGCCCGAGTCCCTGGTGCATCATCATGAAGAAATCATGAGCCGCCGACGATGCGAACTCCAGGCCTGAGCAGGGTCTTAGCCCAGGCGTAACGCGGCGTAACACGGTGCTGCACTTCCAGCCCTCCCGACCCGAGCCCCTGCGCCGTTCGGAACGGTGCGGGGTCGTCGGTGTCGTTTCGTTCGTGGGGTGTGGGTCAGCATGTGCAGGGTGAGTGGAGGACGAGCAAACTGCTGTTGCTGCGACCTACGCCGACAGCCGAGGTGGGCTGCCCCAGGCTTGTTACTCTCGGGTTCATGACGGAACGGAACTGGAACGCATTCTCGGTCGAGATTTCCGACCATATCGCGTCGGTGACGCTGCTCGGGCCGGGTAAGGGCAACGCGATGGGCCCCGATTTCTGGAGCGAGTGCCCGCGGTTGTTCGCCGAGTTGGACGCCGACGACGAGGTGCGCGCGGTTCTGCTCACCGGATCCGGCAAGAACTTCACGTACGGCCTCGATCTGGCTGCCATGGGCGGGGAGTTCGCGCCGCTGATGGCGGACAAGGCGCTCGCGGGTCCGCGCACCACCTTCCACGACACCATCAAGCGCATGCAGCTGGCCTCGAACGCCGTCGTCGACTGCCGCAAGCCCGTCGTCGCGGCGGTGCACGGCTGGTGCATCGGCGGCGGCCTCGACCTGATCAGCGCCGCCGACATTCGCTACGCCAGTGCCGATGCCAAGTTCAGTGTTCGTGAGGTGAAGGTCGCGATCGTCGCGGACATGGGTTCGCTTGCACGTCTACCCGCGATCATCGGCGACGGACATCTGCGTGAGCTCGCGCTCACCGGCAAGGACATCGACGCCGCTCGTGCGGAGAAGATCGGGCTCGTGAACGACGTCTTCGACGATCAGGACGCGTTGCTCGCAGGCGCTCGGGCGACCGCGGCGGAGATCGCCGCCAACCCTCCGCTCGTCGTACACGGGATCAAGACGGTCCTCGACCATTCGCGGTCCGCCGCCGTCGACGACAGTCTCCGCTACGTTGCGGCCTGGAACGCAGCGTTCCTGGCGTCGAACGACCTCACCGAGGCCATCACCTCCGTGTTCGAGAAACGGCCGGCGAACTTCAGTGGCAGCTGACATGAGCGGTACCGCCGACATCGATACCGCCGAGGAACTGGGCACTCAGCTCGTCCGACTGCAGCGCATTCGCGAGCGCAAGTTGGCTCAGATGTCCGTCGAGTCCGGTGGAGTGGAAGGCGCAGCGTTCGTGTGCCTCTTCCGGCTGCTGCGCGACGGGCCGATGCGATCGAGTGAGCTTGCGACTCTGGTGAACTCGGACCCGTCGACCGTGAGTCGGCAGGTTGCGCAGCTGGTGGAGCACGGCCACGTACAGCGAGTGCGTGACGAGAAGGACGGCCGTGCGTACGTTCTCGCGGTCACCGAGACCGGCCGCAGCGTCGCCGACCGGATGCACCGTAAGCGCACCGACAGCCTCGGGCTGGTACTGGCCGATTGGACTCAGGAGGATCGAGTTGCGCTCGTCGACCTGCTGGACCGGTTCCTGACCGACTACGAGCGAGTCAGGCCCGACGCGCCCTCCGGCCGCGACTGAACGAGTCGATCGCTCGGAGACATCGAATCCCGGGCACGCTGACCACAAGGGAGGACGCGGTGCTGGACGGCAAACGACGGTGGTTCCCGCGTACCTTCCGTCCGCACTCAGGCTCCGCCCCGGCGGATCGACTCGAGCGCAGGGTCGGTCTCGGTATCGCGGTTCTCGTTCCCGTGTTCGCCGTCATCGGCGCCGTGGTGATGCTCTCGGACGAAGGCCCGTCGTCGGATCTCCGGCGCATTCTGTGTGGTGCCGTGCTGCTCTCGACTCTTCCGGTCGGGGGGTGGTGGTGGGTGCACGGCCGCGAAGTCGTGCGCATGCCGGGATGGTTCGTCGTCTACGCCGACGTGGGCGTGGCCACCGTTCTGTTCACGTTCGCCGAGCGTGGGCTAGCGCTGTACGCGACCGTGTTGTTCGCCGTGATCGGCATCTACATCGCGTACTTCTCGTCCACCACGGTTCTACGGCTGCATTCTCTCTTCGTCAGCGCGGTGATCGTGGTCCTGGCCGTCGGCACCTACATCGAGGGAGTGCACGACGCCGCGTCCGTCGTGGCCCAGGCGCTCGTCGCCCTGGTCGTGGTCAACTCCGTGATCGTGTTCCGAGCCGTCATCAAAGCTCAGTTGGAACTCGCGGTCACCGACTCGCTCACCGGGTTGCTGAATCGACGCGGATTCGAAGTTCGGATCGAACGACTGCTCACCGAGTCCGGCGACGGGGACGACGTCGCAGTGTTCGTCGTCGATCTCGATCGGTTCAAGTCCGTCAACGACAGTCGCGGCCACGCAGCGGGAGACCGGGTGCTGAGGTCGACGGCGCACCGTCTCGAAGCCGTCGTGCCCGACGAGTCCTGCGTCGCCCGCACCGGTGGTGAAGAGTTCACGGCTGCGGTACGAGTGACCAGGTCGCAGGCGCCCGAAGTCGCGGGCATGATCCTCGAATCTCTGCACGAGCCCGCCGACGAAGTGTCGATCACGGGAAGCGTCGGAGCCGCCGTCGTGTCCGTCGATCGGTGGAAGAGCCTGCAGCCACAGGATGCGTCGGCGATGATCCATTCAGCCCTGCTGAAGGCCGACGCCGCCATGTACGAGGCGAAACGGTCGGGCGGCAATCAGGTGCGTGTGTTCGACAAGTGAACAGCCCACGTCAAGTGAACAGCCCATGCCAAGCAGACAGCCCACGTCCCGCGGGCCCCTGTCGAGGCATGCGGAACGTGGGCCGAGCCGTCAGCGCAGTGCGCTCTTCGGGTCGTTCCAGAGCTGATCGGTGAAATCTTCGAGTGCGACGAGCACCAGGTTGTCCTCCGCACGCCGAAGGATCGACTTGCTGGCCCGGACCTGAACAACGTCACCGGTCTTGTCGGTCATGCGCCACAGTGAGTCGGCGCGGGTGGCGACGGTCGTCAGGAACATGTCCGCGACGTTGACGCCCTCGGGCGCCTGGTCGGGGAAGATGTCGTGCAGGTGGAAGTCCGCGGGCTCGGACCGGTCGGTGCCGAAGAGCTCGTCGAACGCCTCGTTGGCGAACACGATCGCGCCACTGGGGTCGACGGCCAGAATCGGCACCGGGATCCGGTCGAGAACGACCGTGACGGGAAGATCGGGAAACTGTGCCGGATCGGAAATGGCTCTCGATTCCGAATTACGACGCTCGCCTGTCGTGTTGCTGTCGGTCATGTTTCTCCCCACCTGATGCTTTGCCTGGTTTACGTTGCTCGAAGTTCTCTCTTCACCCCACGATGGCCGAGCATCGTGTGTCAGTGCTCCGGATTGTCCGCCAAACGTTTGAACGATGCAGCGATTTCCGCTTCTGCCTCGGCGCGCCCCACCCAGTCGGCTGCGGTGACGTGCTTGTTCGGCTCGAGGTCCTTGTAGTGAACGAAGAAGTGCTTGATGGCGTCCAGCTCGAACGTCGACACGTCGGACAGGTCCTGGATGTGATCCCAGCGCTTGTCGCCTGCGGGAACGCACAGCACCTTGTCGTCGCCGCCCGCCTCGTCGACCATCTTGAACATCGCCACCGGGCGTGCCTCGACGATGACGCCGGGGAACACCGATTCCGGGAGCAGAACGAACGCGTCCAACGGATCGCCGTCCTCGCCGAGGGTGCCTTCGATGAAGCCGTAGTCGGCCGGGTATGCCATCGCCGTGTAGAGGTAGCGGTCAAGCCGAACGCGACCCGACTTGTGGTCGACCTCGTACTTGTTGCGCTGACCCTTGGGGATCTCGATGGTGACGTCGAACGACACGTGCACGCCCTCGCTCTTCTTCTACGTTGGGTGCGCCCGAAGTGACGCACGATGGTGGCGGCGCAAGCGTACCGGACAGGGCGATAGTGTTGAGGGACTGTCGCCGAGCCGTTGTGAGCAGAAATGCGTCCTGGGGGACACATTTCTGCTCACATGGCGGAATTGAACTGACGGAGGAATGGTGGCGGGGTTGACCAAGCGTTCTCTCGGCCCGACGGCGGGGCGCAAGCGCCGACGGACCAGAGTCCTGCTCGTGCTGGGCGTGATCGTGGCCCTGGCCGCGGGCGGAACCGCGGTCGCCGCGATCGTTCCCGGCATCTCGGGCGACGAGTCGCAGGCCGCGTCCGCACCCGAACCGGATCCGATCCAGCTCGATCCGGCGTTCACCCCGGTCTCCGATGCTGCAGTCGCGCCCACCGCAGCAGGCGTGGCGGCCGCCCTGGCGCCGGTCGTCGGAGTGGACGCACTCGGCGCGTTCACCGGAGTCGTCGCCGACGCGGTCAGCGGCGATGTTCTGTGGTCCTCCGGCGGCGACACCCCCATGACTCCTGCGTCCACGACGAAGGTGCTGACCGCGGCCGCGGCGATGCTGTCCATGCCGTCGAACCACCGAGTGACCACGCGGGTGGTCAAGGGGCAGAACGACGGCGAGATCGTGATCGTCGCCGCGGGCGACCCGACCATCACCGCCCAGCCGAAGGGAAGCCCCGGCTTCTATCCGGGAGCGGCACGGATCGACGATCTCGTGGAGCAGATCCAGCGTTCGGGTGTGCCCGTCGACCGCATCGTCGTCGACACCTCGATCTACTCCGGCCCGACGATGGCGCAGGGATGGTTCGATCCGGACGTTGCCGCCGGTTACATCACGCCCATCGAACCGATCATGATCGACGGAGGCAGGTCGGTACCGCTCGAGGACGAGTCGCCCCGCAGTGCCCAGCCTGCCCTCGACGCCGGTCGCGCGCTTGCCCGTGGGCTCGGGATCGACCAGGCGCGCGTCACGATCGGAACGGCGCAGGACGGAGCCGACCAGGTTGCCAGTGTGCAGTCGGCGCCACTGCGTGAGCGACTCGGTCAGATGATGGGCCGGTCCGACAACGTCCTCGCCGAAGCCATCGGACGCGAGATCGCGATCGAGACGAACACGTCGGCGTCGTTCACCGGGGCGGTGGACTCGATCGGGCAGGCGCTGTTCTCGGCGGGCTACGACCTCACCGGAATGACACTGCACGACGCGTCCGGCCTGTCCGTCGACGACCGCATACCCGCCCGAATCCTCGATCAGATCCTGACGTCCGCCGCCGGTACCGAGCGCGAAGAGCTTCGCCCGATGCTCGACTACCTGCCGGTCGCCGGTTCCACCGGAACCCTGTCCGACCGGTACGCGAGCGACGACCGCATCGGAGCCGGATGGGTCAGGGCGAAAACTGGCACACTGTCAGCAGCAAGCGCTCTCGCCGGATACGTCGTCGACGTCGACGGAAGGGCACTCACGTTCGCTCTGATGTCCAACGACCGACCGCCGGAGATTTCACGGCCGGCACTGGACGCAGTGGCGTCGACACTCAGGATGTGTGGTTGCCGGTGACCCGCTCGAACACGGATTCACAGCGCGAGGACGACACCCAGGCTCCCGGCGGGATCGGGGCGTCCATCGACTGGGCGTTGGCGTCGAAGACCGGCGCCAAACTCGCCCCGAAGCCTCCGTCGACGTCCCGGTACACCGCCGATGCCATCGTCGCCGAACTCGCCGAGGCGTCCGTTCGTGCCGAGGGTCCGGTTCGTGACACCACCGGTCTGGCCGACGGCCTTGCGGTGCCGCAGGCGCAGATCGTCGACCGCGCGGGCTGGATCGAGGCCGCCGCCGCGTCGATGAAGCACCTGACCGGGGAGGCGGACACCGAGCCGTCCGGCCTGCTCGGTGGCAAGCCCGCGGGATTGCAGGCGGGGGCGATGCTCGCGTTTCTGTCGAGCGCCATTCTGGGACAGTATGATCCGTTCACGGGTGAGAACGGAACGCTGCTTCTCGTCGCGCCCAACATCATTGCCGTCGAACGCGCACTTCGAGTGTCGCCCAGTGACTTTCGCCTGTGGGTCTGCCTCCACGAAGTGACTCACCGCGTGCAGTTCTCGTCGGCGCCGTGGCTGGGCGAGTACATGCGCAGCAACGTGGCCCTGCTCTCCGACGGCGTCGACGAGCCGGTGAGCGAAGTCGCGTCCCGGCTCACCGCTGCGCTCAAGAACCGCAAGGGATCGGACAAGGCCGAGGACGCCGGAATCGTCGGGCTGCTCCGCGCGACGCAGCCGGCGCAGACGCGCGACGCGATCGATCGTCTACTGGTGCTCGGCACCCTCCTCGAAGGCCACGCCGACCACGTCATGGACGCAGTCGGGCCCGCGGTCGTCCCGTCCGTCGCCCAGATCCGCAGTGCGTTCGACGGTCGTCGGAGACGAAAGCAGAACCCTCTCCAGCGAGTAGTTCGGGCGCTGCTCGGCGTGGACGCGAAGATGGCGCAGTACGTGCGCGGCAAGGCCTTCGTCGACCACGTCGTCGGCGCAGTCGGGATGGAGCGGTTCAACACGATCTGGACCGACGGTGACACGTTGCCGCTGCTCCCCGAGATCGAGGACCCGGACCGGTGGATCGCGCGCGTCCTCGGCTGAGTCGGTGCGACCAGGCGCAGCCGGTGCTGCTTCCCGAGGAACCGGCGATTCTGGGCGTCCGGCATGCCGTCCGCTCGTGGTCGGCCGATCATGGCGGGGGACCCGTCGCCGTTGCCCTGTCCGGTGGCGCGGATTCGCTGGCCCTGACCGCAGCCGCAGTCGCCGAGGTACCGGATGTTCTCGCCCTCGTCGTCGATCACGGTCTGCAGCAAGGATCCGCCGCCGTCGCGGCTGCGGCGGCAGCGCAGGCCGTGGCCTTCGGATGCAGTGATGCGGTGGTCCTGACGGTCGACGTCGGAAATTGCGGTGGGATGGAGGCGGCCGCCCGGCGCGCCCGGTACGACGCGTTGGGCGACGCGCGTGCAGGCAGGCCGGTTCTGGTCGCGCACACGCTCGACGATCAGGCCGAGACCGTGCTGCTCGGCCTGGGTCGGGGATCCGGTCCGCGTTCGATCGCCGGAATGCAGGCGTGGGACGACCCGTGGGGACGTCCGCTGCTGGGCGTGCGTCGATCCGTGACCCGTCAGGCGTGCCGCGAACTCGGCGTCGTCCCGTTCGAGGACCCGCACAACACCGACGCTGCGTTCACCAGGGTCCGGCTCCGGCACGAAGTCCTGCCGCTGCTCGACGACGTCCTCGGCGGCGCTGTCGCGGAGGCCCTCGGCCGGACGGCCGCGCAGATACGGGAGGACGCGCAGGTTCTCGACGACCTGGCCGCCGAGCTGCTCGACCTCGCGCGCGACGGTGACGCGGTTCTGGTGACGATGCTCACCGAGCGCCCTGCTGCGCTTCGTCGACGAGCACTGCGGCTGTGGCTGTTGGAGCGCGGCGCGAAAGGACTGTCGGACAAACAGTTACGGCTCGTCGACGATCTCGTGGGTGCGTGGCGCGGGCAAGGGGGAGTCGCAGTGAGCGGTGCGCCGACGGGTGCGAGGTTGGTGGTGGGGCGCCGACATGGCAGGCTGAACGCAGAGCTCGAATGGAACTGAATCCGACCACGAGAAACACCTGAAGGGACCCGGCGTGTACGAGGGCGACATCGAATCGATTCTCATCTCGGAAGAGCAGATCAGAGACCGCACCGCCGAGCTGGCCGAGACCATCGCGAAGCGGTACCCGGTGGATGCGCCGGAGGGTGATCTGTTGTTGGTCGGTGTGCTCAAGGGCGCCATCATGTTCATGACGGACTTCGCGCGTGCCCTCCCCATTCCGACGCAGCTGGAGTTCATGGCCGTCAGTTCGTACGGATCGTCCACGTCGTCCTCGGGCGTCGTGCGGATCCTGAAGGACCTGGACCGCGACATCAACGGCAGGCACGTGCTCATCGTCGAGGACATCATCGACTCGGGCCTCACGCTGTCCTGGCTCAAGCGCAACCTCGCGACGCGCAACCCGGCGTCCCTGTCGGTGGTGACGTTGCTGCGTAAGCCCGACGCCATCAAGGTCGACGTCGAGGTCTCCGATGTCGGCTTCGACATCCCCAACGAGTTCGTCGTCGGGTACGGCCTGGACTACAACGAGCGGTACCGGGACCTGCCGTACATCGGGACGCTCGCACCGCACGTCTACAGCTGATTCGTCGGCTTTCGCGACACCACTCGACGTAGCGCACCGAGGTCGAGCTCCACCGACCGGAAGATCGCGTACGACGCCACGAAGGCGGCGATGCCCCCGATGCACACCACGCGCACGACGTCGAGGACGCCGGGGATGTCCGACGCCGGAACGAACGTGAGACCGGCGACGGCAACCAGCGGGATGGCGGCGGCGACCGTCAGGTAGCCGACGCTTCGACGGCTCAGTGCGTCGAGCAGCGCGTGATCCCTGTCGCCTGCGCTTCCGTACGGAAGAAGTGACGGGTACAGGCATCGGACGGTGAACAGCGACACCAGGAAGAACGGATAGGCCGTCGCCATCGCGCCGCAGACCACCAGTGACGCGATGAAATGGACGTACGCCTGACCCGGTACCGATCCGGCGGCGATCTGCAGGGACACCGGAAACGCAATTCCGGCACATATCCACAGTCCGAGGCACACCGCCACGACCCTGCCCGCCGCACGAAGGGTGTCTGCCCGAGCCTGCGCCAGTCGGTCGTCGGACACGTCGCGCCCGCCGCGCAGGGCGGCCGGAACCGCCAGGACATGTCGGAAGAAGTAGACGATGAGGGCGAGCCCGATCGGCCAGAACAAACCGTTGATCACCACCGTGACGGTCTCGAATCTGTCCTGCG
The DNA here is from genome assembly GCF_002258225.1 of Rhodococcus sp. RS1C4. Taxonomy (NCBI): domain Bacteria; kingdom Bacillati; phylum Actinomycetota; class Actinomycetes; order Mycobacteriales; family Nocardiaceae; genus Rhodococcus; species Rhodococcus sp. RS1C4. The sequence continues at coordinate 326,041 of NZ_NOXZ01000023.1, forward strand.
CCACCGGGACCAGATCGCCGATGATGAGCGCCTTGTTGTGCTGGTAGTTGTAGACGGCCGCCGTCACGTTGGGGATCCCGATGGCGGCGGTCATCACCGGCACCGTGAACGATCGAAGCCGGGCGCGAGCACTCGTCGGCGGCGGGTCGACCAGAGCACGCGCACGACGATCCAGGCACAGATCCAACTGTTGGGCCACGTCGTGACCGCCCGGCAGGCGCTGGTCGATGTCGGCGGACAGGCAGGTCAGCAGTACGCGACGCAACGTGGCCGGACAGTCCGCAGACAGCGACGCCTGCGCGGCCGCCGTCACGCCGTCCTCACGGGCAGTCAGCAGCGCGTCGATCACCGTGCGGTCTCCGTCGACGTTCGCCGCCGCTGCGTCGTCGAACGGTTTGCTGCCGGTGAGCAACTCCCACAACACGACACCGAGGGAATACAGGTCGCTGCGGGTGTCGAGTTGGTCGGCACGTCCCGGTCGCGACGGGTGACACGCCTCCAGCTGTTCCGGGGACATGTAGGACAGGGATCCGCCGAAGTAGGCGACGGGGCTGTCACCGTCGACCTGGTCGGAGAATCCGATGTTGAAATCGGCGAGTTTGGGCACGCCTTCGGCGGTGAGCAGAATGTTTGCCGGTTTGATGTCGCGGTGCAGAATTCCGTGCTCGCCGGCGTAGTGCAGCGCGTCCGCGAGTCGCCGCCCAAGCCACGCGACGGTCTCCGGCCACGAGAGGGTCGAAATGTGTTCGCGGATGGACGAATCCGTCGGAACCACGCTTCCTCGCGATTCGAGTGCGGCGTCGACGGTGTCCAGCAGCAGCTGACCGCTGCGCGATTCGACCGGGCAGGCACGCACCCGACGAAGAAGATCGAGAAGTGTCCCGCCTGGCAGATACTGCATGTACAGCAGACGCAGCCCTCGACCGGGAAGTATCCGTTGGTCGAAGACTCGGACGATGTAGTCGTGATCGAGCTGGGCGAGCATCTGCGGCTCGCTGCCGTGGTTCGAGGAGATCTTCACCGCGACGATTCGCCGCATCGAACGTTGCCGGGCCAGGAACACGCGGGCGAACGCGCCGCGGCCGAGGCCCATCAGCAGATCGAAATCGTCGACGCGATCACCCGCGTCGAGATCCTCCAACTCGTCCGAAGATCCGGGGTGTGTCGGCGCCGCCCCCGGTCTCGTGTCCTGGGATCTCGTGTCCTGGGGGCTTGTGTCCTGCGAGATCGTCTTCTGTGGTCCCGTCGCGTCCAGGTCGGGGGACTGCATCTCGGTGTTCTCGCCGCTGCCGATGTTCAACAACCGAGCCAACGCGTCCTCGTGCGCCGGATACTCGCGCACGTACTGGGCGGGCGTCACCGAATCCCCGCTCTGGCGGCGGATGCAGAACTCCTCGTAGACCAGGTCGACCGGAAGTGATCCCACGTCGAAATCGGTCAGGATCGAGCGGAAATCAGCGCAGTACTCGGCCAGCCGCTTCGGTCGATGCGCCCGCAGCCACCGCTCCTGAAGGTCGACGGCGATCAACTGCATCAGACACCGGCGCCGGATCGACTCCGAATCGGGGAGATAATCCGCCAGGTCCGGCACCACCGACCCGCCCTCGGCCCGAGCGGTACGCCAATCCCGGCGCAACCTGCGTTCTGCGTCTCCCGGTACCAGCCGGGCAGCGGCAACCGTCCGGACGGCGTCCGCACTGGCCGGAACGTCGTTCGCGAAGGCACTGACTCCATCCGAGCCGGGCTGCACGGACCAACGATAGACCCGAAGTTGCCCAAGCACTGCTGGTATTTTTTCGTGACCGGCACGGGGAACCGGAAAGGCGTGATGCGCGTTGGATGGGGGAGAATCGTGATACATCCGTCGGGCGAACGGCGTGGGGGATGTATCGCCGGGTTACCGCACCACGAGTACGCCGCGGCCGCTCGCGGTAACCTGGGGCATCCGGTGCTCGAGCTGAACCAGCAGAGTGGCCCGGTAACTGGAACTGGAAAGGACGAGGCCGTCTCGGCTGAAGCTGTATGAATCGGAAGACAGTTATACGGAACCTGGCCATCGTGTTTGCGATACTGCTGGCGATTTTCGCTTTCAGCTACTTCGGAAACGACACGAGGGACTGGAAGTCCGTCGACACGTCGGTGGCCATCGCCCAGCTCGACGACAACAACGTCGAGAAGGCCCAGATCGACGACCGCGAGCAGCAGGTCCGCCTCACCCTGAAGAACGGCAACGACGCCACCGAGAACGAAACGCAGATCATCGCGAAGTACCCGGACTCGGCGTCGCAGACCATCTTCGACAAGGTCAGCGCGGACGGCCTCGAAAGCTACAACACCGTCGTCAGCCAGGACAGCTGGGTGTCGTCGCTGCTGCTGTTCGTTCTTCCGATGCTGATTCTGCTCGGTGTCTTCATCTTCATCATGAGTCGCATGCAGGGCGGTGGCCGCGGCGGCGTCATGGGCTTCGGCAAGTCGAAGGCCAAGCAACTCAGCAAGGACATGCCCAAGACGACGTTCCAGGACGTCGCAGGTGCCGACGAGGCAGTCGAAGAGCTGTACGAGATCAAGGATTTCCTGCAGAACCCGGCTCGCTACCAGTCGCTCGGCGCGAAGATTCCGCGCGGCGTGCTGCTGTACGGCCCTCCCGGAACCGGCAAGACACTGCTGGCACGCGCCGTCGCCGGTGAAGCAGGCGTTCCGTTCTTCACCATCTCCGGCTCGGACTTCGTCGAGATGTTCGTCGGTGTCGGCGCTTCCCGTGTCCGCGATCTGTTCGAGCAGGCCAAGCAGAACAGCCCGTGCATCATCTTCGTCGACGAGATCGACGCCGTCGGTCGTCAGCGTGGCGCAGGCATGGGTGGTGGCCACGACGAGCGTGAGCAGACCCTCAACCAGCTTCTCGTCGAGATGGACGGCTTCGGCGAGCGCACCGGCGTCATTCTGATCGCCGCGACCAACCGGCCCGACATCCTCGACCCGGCGCTGCTGCGACCAGGCCGTTTCGACCGCCAGATACCGGTCGGTGCTCCGGACCTGGCCGGTCGACGTGCGATCCTCGCGGTGCATTCCGCCGGCAAGCCAGTCGCTCAGGACGCCGATCTGGAAGGTCTCGCCAAGCGGACCGTCGGAATGTCCGGCGCGGACCTTGCCAACGTCATCAACGAGGCCGCTCTGCTCACCGCCCGTGAGAACGGCACCGTCATCACCGAGGCCGCGCTGGAGGAATCCGTCGACCGCGTGGTCGGAGGGCCGCGCCGCAAGAGCCGGATCATCAGCGAGCACGAGAAGAAGATCACCGCGTACCACGAGGGTGGCCACACCCTCGCGGCGTGGGCGATGCCGGACATCGAGCCCGTCTACAAGGTCACCATCCTCGCCCGCGGTCGGACGGGTGGTCACGCGATGACCGTCCCCGAGGACGACAAGGGCCTGATGACCAGGTCGGAAATGATCGCGCGGCTCGTGATGGCGATGGGTGGCCGCGCGGCCGAGGAGCTCGTGTTCCACGAGCCGACGACAGGCGCATCCTCGGACATCGACCAGGCGACCAAGATCGCTCGCGCGATGGTGACCGAGTACGGCATGAGCAGCAAGCTCGGAGCAGTTCGCTACGGGCAGGAACAGGGCGATCCGTTCCTCGGCCGCTCGATGGGTGTGCAGTCGGACTTCTCGCACGAGGTCGCCCGCGAGATCGACGAGGAGGTGCGCAAGCTCATCGAAGCCGCGCACACCGAGGCGTGGGCCATTCTCAACGAGTACCGCGACGTGCTGGACACGCTCGCGACCGAACTGTTGGAGCGCGAGACGCTGACCCGCAAGGATCTCGAGAAGATCTTCACGGGCGTCACCAAGCGGCCGCGGATCACACTGTTCAACGACTTCGGCGAGCGCATCCCGTCCGACAAGCCCCCGGTGAAGACGCCGGGTGAGCTCGCGATCGAACGCGGCGAGCCGTGGCCTCCGCCGCCCATCGCGCCCAAGGTCGTTCCGCCGCAACAGTTCCCGCAGCCCAGCTACGCAGGCTCCCCGCAGCTGACCAAGTCCGGTCAGGACGGCTACAACGGTCAGGACGGGTACAACGGCGGCAGGCCGGGAGCGCACACCAACGGTGCCCCGGCCAACGGTTCCCAGCACAACGGTGGCCCGGTCAACGGTGGCCCGGTGCACGGTGGTCCTGCGAACGGTGGTCCCGCGAACGGTGGTCCCGCGAACGGCGGCACACCGTACGGCAGTGCCCCGTACAACGGTGGATCGCGCGGAGGCCAGCACTCCGGTGGTGCCGACGCCACGGGCAGCCACCCGGGCAACGGCAACTATCCGGGCGGGAACTACACCGGTGGCGGTGCTTACAACGGTGGCGGCAGCTACCGCAACCCCGAGACTCCGCGATCGCGTCCGGATTACGGCGCACCTGCCGGCTGGTCGGCACCGGGCTGGCCCCCGCGTGACGCTTCCGGTCCCGGCGGCGGTCGCCCGGGTGAATCGGGTCCGCAGTTCCAGGCGCCGCCGACGTACCAGTCTCCTCAGTACCGTCCGCCTCAGTACCAGCCCCCGGAGTACCGCGAGCCAGGTAACGATGGCAGGTCCGGCACTCCGGATTCCGATGACGCGTCCGGCAGTCAGGGTTCGGCGGGCCAGGGTGGAGGCTCGGCCGCGTCGGGTCGGTACGGCGACCAGCGCCCGTCTCCTCAGTACCGCGACCCCGCCGGTTCGCAGTGGGATCCCCTGGGCGGATTGCCGCTCGGCGGTCCCGTGCCCCAGCGTCCGAACGAACAGCGTCCGAACGAACAGCGTCCTGATGCACCGCGTCCTGATGCACCGCATCCGGAGAACCAGCGTTCCGATGCGCCGGAGTCCGAGCACGGCGGCGACGAAGGTCCTCGCACGCAGCGGTGGGAAGGTCCCGGCGGGCACAGTTAGGTCAGTCGGGATCGGGCGATAGGCTTACGCGGCGCAATGAGTGGGCCTGCGGTTGTGAGCCGCGGGTGGACCGAAGGAAAGAGCACACGTGTCAGTCACGCGGATGGACGATGAGGGCGCCCCGGTTGCGCCGGACAACCTCGTCGCAGTTGCAACAGGGCGCACGTTCGACCAGCCGCGTGCCGAGGCCGCGGTCCGTGAGTTGCTGATCGCCGTCGGAGAAGATCCTGACCGTGCCGGCCTGCTCGACACCCCGGCGCGCGTGGCCCGTGCGTACAAGGAGATGTTCGGCGGGCTGTACACGGACCCGGATTCGGTGCTGAACACGACGTTCGACGAGGGCCATCAGGAACTCGTTCTGGTGCGAGGTATCCCGATGTTCTCGACGTGCGAGCATCACCTGGTCTCGTTCCACGGCGTCGCCCACGTCGGGTACATCCCCGGCAAGAGCGGCAAGGTGACCGGCCTGTCCAAGTTGGCCCGCGTCGTGGATCTCTACGCCAAGCGTCCGCAGGTGCAGGAGCGTCTGACCAGCCAGATCGCCGACGCCGTGATGCGCAAGCTCGACCCGCGCGGCGCCATCGTCGTGATCGAGGCGGAGCATCTGTGCATGGCCATGCGCGGCATTCGCAAGCCAGGAGCCAGTACGACCACGTCGGCCGTCCGCGGACTGTTCCAGTCGAGTGCAGCGTCTCGATCCGAGGCGTTGGATCTGATTCTGCGGAAATGACGTCTTTTCGGCCGTTTCGGCCCGGCGCCCATGTGGTGATGGGCGTTCTCAACGTCACGGCGGATTCGTTCTCCGACGGTGGTCGGTATCTCGACGTCGATGCTGCCGTCGCACACGGTGTTCAGCTGCACGCCATGGGTGTGGACATCGTCGACGTCGGCGGCGAATCGACGCGTCCGGGAGCGGAACGCATCGATCCGGAGGTCGAAGCCCGACGAGTGGTGCCGGTGATTGCCGCCCTCGGTGAGCAGGGCATCCCGACGAGCGTCGACACGATGCGCGCATCGGTTGCCGCCGCCGCGATCGAAGCAGGCGTCACCATCGTCAACGACGTGTCCGGTGGCAGGGCCGACCCGGACATGGCGTCGGTCGTCGCGGACGCAGGCGTGCCGTGGATCCTGATGCACTGGCGGAGCTCGGAGAACTATGCGCACTCCGGTGCGGCCGATCACTACGACGACGTCGTGGCGGACGTTCGACGCGAGCTGCTTCACCAGGTGGATCGCGCTGTCGCTGCCGGAGTCGACCGATCCAACATCGTGTTGGATCCCGGCCTCGGTTTCGCCAAGAACGCCCACCACAACTGGCAACTGCTCCACGCGATTCCCACGTTCGTGGAATTGGGAATGCCCGTCCTGATCGGGGCGTCGCGCAAACGCTTCCTCGGGTCGCTGTTGGCGCAGGACGGCGTCGACCGCCCGCCGGCCGGCCGTGAGGTCGCGACTGCCGTCGTATCGGCGCTCGCGGTGGCAGCAGGGGCATGGGGCGTACGCGTGCACGACGCCCGCTCCACGCTGGACGCGGTGGCCGTCGTCGACGCATGGGAGGCAAGCGCATGAAGGGCGAGCATCGGGTGAGCGACCGAATCGAGTTGCGCGGGTTGAAGGTTCGCGGACACCACGGAGTCTTCGACTTCGAGAAGCGCGACGGCCAGGACTTCGTCGTGGACATCACCGTCTGGATGGATCTGAAGCCGGCTGCCGCGTCCGACGACCTGACGGCAACGTTGCATTACGGCGAACTGGCCGAGGCCGCCGCCGCCATCGTGGCGGGCCCGCCCCGGGACCTGATCGAAACGGTTGCCGCCGAGATCGCAGATTCGGTCATGACCGATACCCGGGTCGACGCCGTCGAAGTGGTATTGCACAAGCCGTCGGCTCCGATTCCTCTGGAATTCGTCGATGTCGCCGTCGTCGCCCACCGAGTGCGCTCATGACGCAGGTCGTACTGTCGATCGGCAGCAACGTCGGTGATTCGCTCGCACACCTGCGGTCCGTCACCGACGATCTCGGACCGCGAGTGCGAGCGGTGTCGAAGGTCTACGTGTCAGCGCCGTGGGGTGGCATCGAACAGCAGGATTTTCTGAACGCGATCGTCGTCGCCGACGACCCGGAGCGCGGACCGTACGAGTGGCTGGAGTTCGCCAGGGAACGCGAAGCGAACGCCGAGCGGGTTCGTGAGGTGCGGTGGGGCCCTCGCAGCCTCGACGTGGACATCGTGGTGTGCCGATCGGATGCCGGCCAGGACGTCGTCGGAACCGATCCGCAGTTGTTGCTGCCGCATCCCCGTGCCCACGAGCGCGCGTTCGTCCTGCTCCCGTGGCTCGACGTGGAGCCCGACGCCACCCTCGCGGTCGGCACGGACGCCAGGCGCGTCGACGACTGGCTCGCAACGTTGAGCGCCGAGGAACGCAGTGGCGTCCGGGCGACCGACATGACACCCGTCTCCGCAGAAGAGCGTCGAGAGTAGACGCGCGCGGATGACCGAGATGAAACCGACACGGGTACGAGACCTCGTCTCCATCGCGCTGTTCGCAGCCGTCGCGATGTGGCTGCTGGTCAGGTCGTTCTACGGGATGCTTCCGCCGATGTCGGTGCTCGTCGGCGCATCGCTGTACCCGATCGCCATCGGTGAGCTGATCTTCGCGTTCGTGCTGCGGTCGCGAGTGGGGACCAGCCGGATCGGCGACGGACCACGCCACGTTCACCCCATCACCGCCGCTCGTGCCCTGGCCCTGGCGAAAGCGTCGGCGCTGGTGGGGTCGGCCGTGACGGGTATCTGGGCCGGTTTTCTCGTTCACATCCTGCCCCAGGCGTCGACCGTGCGAGCCGCGGCCGCCGACAGGCCGGGAGCCATCGTCGGGCTGCTTGCCGGTCTCGCACTCGTCGGTGCCGCGCTGTGGCTCGAACAGTGCTGTCGCACACCGGAGGATCGCGGAGACGATCCGCGCTGACTCGCGTGGGTCCCGTCACGTGGCCGAACCACCCAGCAGGCGCTGTGGCGATCCACAACCGAGGTTGACCGGTTCGTGGCGATTTGCCAGCTACCCTGGTTGCCATGACCGAACCGACTCGCGCAAAGGCCGCACGCCGTTCGCGGCGCAGTGCGAGCCAGTTGTTCATAGCCGCGTTGGTCGTCTTCGGAGTCGCGGCGAGTGTGCTGCTGCTGTTCAGCGAGAACGTCCAATGGTTGCGGGTGGGCCTCGTCTCCGCGTTGTGGGCGGCGATCGTGGGCGCGTTCGCGATGACGAAGTATCGACGCGAGGCCGCGGCGGATCAGACGAAGGCCAAGGACCTGCAAACGGTGTACGAGCTGCAACTCGCGCGGGAGATCTCCGCCCGGCGTGAGTACGAGCTGGGTGTCGAGGCGCGTGTGCGCAGCGAAGTGCAGCTCGAGACCAGTGAGGTCGCGGCCCTGCGGGCGGAACTCGCGCACCTGCGGGAGAACCTGCAGATGTTGTTCGACGGCAATCTCCCCACCGAGCGGGTAGCCCTCCGCGCCGAGGCGACGCGGGTGGCCGAGCTCGGCGGAGGCCGCAACTACGACGGGTACCAACCAGCGCCGTCGGGGTTGTACATCCCCGGGCGTACCGGTGCCAACGAGCCCGACTCGGCGCTCAGGGATCCGCGAGGCCAGCGGCCGAGCGCCCCGGTCTCGCCGGTTCAAGGAATCGCCAACCCGTACGACGAACCAGTGACCGCGGAAACGTCGGTGCTCTACCCCGACGTGCCGATCGGCAGCGAGGTCCCCCTCGGCTACACGCACGCTCCCACCTCCCAGGCTCCCGCGCCCCAGGCGTCCGGCGATGGAACTGCCGGTGGTGGAACTGCCGGTGGTGGAAGCCCGGTACAGCCCCGGCGAGGTGACGCGCGGGCTCCCGGCGGTGGCCGACGGGTCCCGACGCCTCCCCGCGCCTCCGCTGCGCCGTCGGCGTACCCGGAGCGATCCCCCGAAGTACCAGTCAAAGCCGAGTACGCAGACGTGGTGCACGACTCGCCGGCCGAGGTCGTTCCCGAGCCACAGTCGCAGCCCGAGCCCGAGCCCCAGCCCGAAGTTCGGCAGCATTCCGAGGCCGAGCCGCAGCCCGAGGTTCGGCAGGATCCCGAGCCCGAGAGCCCGTCCCAACATTGGGATCTTCCGGATCCCGAGCCGCGGTCACGGCGTCGGCGCCGGGCGGAACCCGAGGACGGGGACACCGCCGGAGCGCACTCCAACGGTCGTTCCGTCGCGGAGATCATGGCAGGACTGCAGTCGGGTTCCGGTGAGCCCACCGAACGCAGGCACCGTCGTCGCGCCGACTGACGCGATCGTGAACTAGATCACGTTGATGCGCCGTGGCCGGTGCATGCCTTGTGAGGCTATTCTCTTGGACAGGACGTCTGGTACCCGCCGAGCGGGACTGGAACGAACGAGAGGAAGTAATCGGTGACCTCATCCGAGTTCACTGCTGATCCCGCACCTGCGCGTTTGGCGGTCGGCATCGTGTCGGCAGGTCGCGTCGGCACAGCTCTCGGCGAAGCTCTCGAGCGCGTCGGACACGTCGTCGTCGCCTGCTCTGCCGTGTCCGAGGATTCGGTGCATCGTGCGCGCACACGCCTTCCGGACACGCAGATACTGCCGGTCGACGAGGTCGCCACCCGCGCCGAGTTGCTGATCCTCGCGGTCCCCGATTCCGAACTCGCCTCGCTTGCAACGGGTCTGGCGGCAACGGGCGTCGTGGCGCCGGGCAAGCTCGTCGTGCACACTTCCGGCGCCAACGGTGTGGGCATTCTGTCGCCGCTGTCCGCTCGGGGTGCCGTGCCGCTGGCGATCCATCCGGCGATGACCTTTTCCGGACTCGCCGAGGACACGGATCGATTGGCCTCGGCGTGTTTCGGCATCACTGCGGCCGACGAGATCGGTTACGCCGTCGCGCAGGCGCTGGTGCTCGAACTGGGCGGAGAACCGGTGCACGTCGCGGAGACGGAGCGAGCGCTGTATCACGCCGCTCTGGCGCACGGATCCAATCATCTCGTCACCCTCGTCGCCGACGCCGTCGAGGCTCTGCACGTTGCTCTCGACGGCCCGGGATTTCCCGGCATGGACACCGAACCCGGTGTGCCGCAGCGTGTTCTTGCGCCGTTGCTGAATGCTGCGCTCGAGAATGCGCTTCGACGTGGACAGTCTGCGTTGACGGGGCCGGTCGCCCGCGGGGATCTGAGCGCAGTGCAGAAACATCTGAGTGTGCTGCGGGAGGTGGACCCGCGGATTGCCGAGGGGTACCGAGCCCTGTCGCTGCGGTCCGCGCAGAGAATCGGCGCACCCGCGCCACTGGTCGAGTTTCTGGAAGGCGAACGATGACACTGGCAGGTAGCTACAAGGCCGGGGAACTCACGGTCCACCACGATCCCGCCGTGATCACCTCGGTGTCCAAAGCTCTTCGCGCAGTGGGCAAAACTGTGTCTCTCGTGCCGACGATGGGTGCGTTGCACGCAGGTCACATCCACCTCGTCCGGCAGGCCAAACTCACCGGAGCTGTCGTCATCGTGTCGATCTTCGTCAATCCTCTGCAGTTCGGGGCAGGGGAGGACCTGGACGCCTACCCGCGCACGCTCGACGCCGACGTCGAACTGCTTCGTGGGGAAGGGGTCGAGCTGGTGTTCGCGCCCTCCGCGTCGGACATGTACCCGGCCGGTCCGCGCACCACCGTGCATCCAGGCCCGCTCGGGGCGGAGCTGGAAGGCGCTTCCCGGCCCACACATTTCGCGGGCATGCTCACCGTGGTCGCGAAGTTGCTGCAGATCGCGTCGCCGCACGCGGCGTACTTCGGCGAGAAGGACTATCAGCAGCTCACTCTGATCCGTCAGATGGTTCGCGATCTGAACTTCGACGTCAAGATCTACGGCGTGCCGACGGTCCGCGAGCAGGACGGGCTCGCACTGTCCTCCCGCAATCGGTACCTCGACTCCGCGCAGCGAGACGCCGCGATGGTTCTCTCGGCCGCTCTGGTAGCCGGAGCGCACGCAGCGGCAGGTGGTGTGTCGGCGATCCTGTCGACCGCGCGGGGTGTGCTGGACTCGGTCCCCGGGGTCGACGTGGACTACCTCGAGGTCCGCGGCGTGGACCTCGGGCCGGCCCCGGAACGAGGAGACGGGCGACTCCTCGTCGCCGCCAGAATCGGAACCACCCGCCTCATCGACAACGTCGGGGTGGCCGTGGGCACCGGCTTCCTCGAAGCAGGAGTGGAGCCTGCGGAACGACTCGATAAAGCAGGAGTGGAGCCTGCGCAGGCGAACGAATTTACCAAAGCTGAAGGGTGACAACATGTTTCGCACAATGATGAAGTCCAAGATCCACCGCGCCACCGTCACGCATGCCGACCTGCACTACGTTGGCTCGGTCACGGTGGATCTGGATCTGATGGAGGCTGCCGATCTGCTGGAAGGGGAGCAGGTCACCATCGTCGACATCGACAACGGTGCGCGCCTCGAGACGTATGTGATCACCGGTGAGCGGGGCAGTGGCGTCATCGGAATCAACGGTGCGGCAGCTCATCTCGTCAACCCCGGTGATCTGGTCATTCTGATCGCCTATGGAGTGATGAACGAGCAGGAGTGCAAGGACTACGCGCCGCGAGTGGTGTTCGTCGACGACAAGAACGCTCCGGTGGAGTTGGGCTCCGATCCTGCCCACGCGCCCGAGGGGTCCGGTCTGATCACTCCACGCACGCTGCGCGCCGACTCCGTGCTGGTCTAGCTGTGCTGCTCGCAGTCGACGTTCGCAATACCTCGACGACGCTCGGATTGTTCAGCGGAAGTGGTGATCACGCGACGCTGCACCGAGACTGGCGGGTGCGGACCGACCCCAACGTCACCGCCGACGAGCTGGCGTTGATGCTTCGTGGGCTGATCGGGCCCGATGCCGAGCAGATCACGGGAGTGTCGGCGTTGTCGACCGTGCCCTCGGTGCTGCGTGAGACGCGCACGATGCTGGCCCGATACTGGAAGCATGTGCCGCACGTGGTGGTGGAACCCGGTGTGCGCACGGGAGTTCCGTTGCTGGTCGACAATCCCAAGGAGGTGGGTGCGGACCGCATCGTGAACACGCTTGCCGCGCATGATTTGTACGGGAGTGCCTGCATCGTGGTGGATTTCGGCACCACGACGTGCGTCGACGTGGTCTCGGCCAAGGGTGAGTTCCTCGGCGGCGCCATCGCACCGGGCCTGGAGATCTCGACGGCGGCGATGTCGTCACGTTCCGCGGCGTTGCGTGAGGTGGAATTGCTGCGACCGCGTTCCGTCGTCGGCAAGAACACCGTCGAGTGCATGCAGGCCGGGGCGGTCTTCGGGTTCGCGGGCCTGGTCGACGGCCTGGTGAATCGGGTCCGGCGCGAACTGCCGGAGTTCGGGGGCAAGGACGTCGCCGTCATCGGGACGGGTGAGAGTGCGCCGCTCATCATGGCGGAAAGTGCGTCCGTCGAGCACCACGAGCCGGATCTGACGCTCGAGGGCCTGCGTCTGGTGTTCGAGCGAAACCTGGCGAAAAGACGGACCCGCTAGCGCAACTGGAACGGTTGTGTAAGAATCGTCGTCGTGATGATGTGCATGGGACCCCAGGAGTGTTGTCGAGGCTGACCGCTGCCTCGTTCAATTACCTATCCTGGAGAAGTTTCCATGCTTTCCACACCTGTCTTTTCTGGATCTCTGTCGTCCACTTCTGCGCCCAATCTGACGCTTCCGACTCGGTTGCGGCCTCACGACCTGCTGCGGATCACCGATCAGGGTGCGTCCGACGTCCTCGAAGGACGCTTCGACCACCTGCTGCCCGCCGGTGGCAACTGGCCCACCGGTGAGCGCTGGTCGACGCGGTTGCACGCCGACGACGACCTGGATGTCTGGTTGATCAGCTGGGTACCGGACCGCTCCACCGAGCTGCACGATCACGCCGGATCGCTCGGTGCACTCACCGTGTTGAGCGGATCGCTCGTCGAATACCGTTGGGCGGGAGACGGACTGAAGCGTCGTCGACTCGACGCCGGGGATCAGGCGTCCTTCCCGCTCGGATGGGTACACGACGTCATGCGCGCACCCGCATCGATCACCGGGCAGGAGCGGAGCCTGCGGAGTGACCCGATCACTGGGCAGGAGCGGAGCCTGCGGAGTGACCCGACGACTCCTCACCCGACACTGAGTGTCCACGCCTATTCACCGCCGCTGACCGCGATGTCCTACTACGAAGTGACCGACAAGTCGGCACTCCGACGAACCCGCACCGAGCTGACCGATGAGCCCGAAGGACCTTCGAAATGAGCAAGACCGTCGTCCAGATGCTCGACGAAGCACGGACTCGAATCGACCGGATGACCGTCTTCGAACTGCGTGACGCCGTCGAACGCGGCGCGATCGTCGTCGACATCCGTCCGCAGGCCCAACGGGCCGTCGAAGGGACGCTGCCCGGCGCGCTGGCCATCGAACGCAACGTGCTCGAGTGGCGTCTGGATCCCACCAGCGACGCTCGGTTGGTCGCGGCGGTGGATCACGACGTCGAGTGGATCGTGATCTGCTCCGAGGGGTACACGTCCTCCCTGGCTGCAGCGTCGCTGCAGGAGTTGGGGTTGCACAAGGCGACCGACCTCGTCGGTGGCTACCAAGCGCTCAAGTCCGCTGGACTGCTCGGTGTTCTGACGAAGGCGCGGCACTGCGTCCGTGAAGCAGAAGCCGTCACGGCGCACTGATTCTGTCTTTGTCGCACGCGCCGGATAAAGTGTGCTTCCGTGACTGACGCAGCTTCCCCCACCGCCGCCGTTCCAGAATCGTCGGACGCCCAAGAGCTGTCGGACACTCCGGAACAGCTTCGGATTCGTCGTGCCAAGCGGGACCGTCTGCTCGAGCAGGGGCAAGAGGCGTATCCCGTGTCCGTGGACCGCACGCATTCGCTGCTGGAGATCAGGGAGCAGTTCCCGAGCCTCGATGCCGATACCGCGACGGGCGAGCTCGTCGGCGTCGCCGGACGCGTCATCTTCGTCCGCAATACAGGAAAGCTCTGTTTCGCGACGCTGCAGGAGGGCGACGGCACCCAGCTCCAGGCGATGATCAGCCTCGCCGGAGTCGGGGAGGACGCGCTGGCGGCGTGGAAGTCGGACGTCGACCTCGGTGACTTCGTGTTCGTGCACGGCGAGGTCATCTCGAGTCGCCGCGGCGAGCTCAGCGTCATGGCCGACAAGTGGCAGATCGCGTCGAAGGCATTGCGTCCGTTGCCGGTTGCGCACAAGGAATTGAACGAGGAAACGCGCATCCGTCAGCGTTACCTGGATTTGATCACTCGCCCCGAGGCTCGTGAGGTCGCGCGCAAGCGCATCGCCGTCGTGCGTGAGCTTCGCACTGCACTCGAGCGCCGCGGCTTTCTCGAGGTCGAGACGCCCATGCTGCAGACGCTGCATGGCGGCGCGGCTGCACGCCCGTTCGTCACGCACTCCAATGCGCTGGACGCGGACCTGTACCTGAGGATCGCGCCGGAGCTGTTCCTGAAGCGCTGCGTCGTCGGCGGTATCGAGAAGGTCTTCGAGATCAACCGCAACTTCCGTAACGAAGGCGCGGATTCGTCGCACTCACCGGAGTTCGCGATGCTCGAGACGTACGAGGCGTACGGGACGTACGACGATTCCGCACGGATGACGCGTGAGTTGATCCAGGAAGTCGCGCAGGCCGCCCTCGGCACACAGATCGTGCTGCTCCCCGACGGCACCACGTACGACTTGAGTGGTGAGTGGACGACGCTCGAGATGTACCCGTCGCTCTCGGAGTCCATCGGAGTCACCGTCACCCCGGACACGACTGTCGACGAGCTGCTCGCGCTCGCCGAGAAGGTCGGGCTCGAGGTTCCTCGCAAGGACGGCAAGCCCATCTACGGCCACGGGAAGCTCGTCGAGGAACTGTGGGAGCACCAGGTCGGCGACGGCCTGTCCGCGCCCACGTTCGTTCGTGACTTCCCGGTGGAGACGTCGCCGCTGACTCGCCAGCATCGCAGCAAGCCGGGCGTCACCGAGAAGTGGGATCTCTACGTCCGCGGCTTCGAACTGGCCACGGGGTACTCCGAGCTCGTCGACCCGGTGATCCAGCGTGAGCGTTTCGAGGATCAGGCCCGTCAGGCTGCCGCCGGCGACGACGAGGCGATGGTGCTCGACGAGGACTTCCTGGCGGCGATGGAGCAGGGCATGCCGCCCACCACGGGCACGGGCATGGGAATCGACCGGCTCCTGATGGCGCTGACCGGCCTCGGCATTCGGGAGACCATCCTGTTTCCCATCGTGAAACCGCAGGGCTGAGTCCCTCGGCTGTTCGCCAGCAGCGGACAGATAATCGGAAACGAATACGCATCGGCCCGCGTTAAGAACTGTAAGCAGGCACTTCAGTCACCCACAGCAACGCCGAGCGTTGATCCGAGGGGGCCGAGGGTCGGCGAGTGAACGACCGGCCAACTACAGTGAGGCTGGAGGCGTAGACGTTGTAGTTGTCGTCGTCGAGCGCCTCCGATGCCGAGCGACCCCGTGTACTGGATACTGTGGTGCTAGAAGACCTGGTGGGAAGTGCTACCTCCCACCGAGAAGTGAGGGAGAGCGATGTTCGAGAGGTTCACCGATCGCGCGCGGCGTGTTGTCGTCCTGGCTCAAGAAGAAGCCCGGATGCTCAACCACAACTACATCGGCACGGAGCACATCCTGCTCGGGCTCATCCACGAGGGTGAGGGCGTAGCGGCGAAGTCTCTGGAGTCGTTGGGTATCTCCCTTGAAGGAGTCCGCAGCCAGGTCGAGGAAATCATCGGTCAGGGCCAGCAGGCTCCGTCCGGTCATATTCCGTTCACCCCGCGCGCCAAGAAAGTCCTCGAGCTCAGCCTGCGTGAGGCTCTGCAGCTCGGTCACAACTACATCGGTACCGAGCACATTCTGCTCGGGCTGATCCGCGAGGGTGAAGGCGTCGCCGCCCAGGTTCTGGTCAAGCTCGGTGCCGACCTCAACCGCGTGCGTCAGCAGGTCATCCAGCTACTGTCCGGCTACCAGGGCAAGGAGCCGTCGGAGTCCGGCAGCAGCCGCGGCGAGGCCGGTACGCCGTCCACGTCGCTGGTGCTCGACCAGTTCGGGCGCAACCTGACCCAGGCTGCACTCGAAGGCAAGCTCGACCCCGTCATCGGCCGCGCGAAGGAAATCGAGCGCGTCATGCAGGTCCTGAGCCGCCGTACCAAGAACAACCCTGTTCTGATCGGTGAGCCCGGTGTCGGTAAGACCGCTGTCGTCGAGGGGCTCGCGCAAGCAATCGTCAACGGCGAGGTCCCCGAGACCTTGAAGGACAAGCAGCTCTACACCCTCGACCTCGGGTCGCTGGTTGCAGGCAGCCGTTACCGCGGTGACTTCGAGGAGCGCCTGAAGAAGGTTCTCAAGGAGATCAACACTCGCGGCGACATCATCCTGTTCATCGACGAGCTGCACACGCTCGTCGGCGCAGGTGCCGCCGAGGGCGCTATCGACGCGGCCTCCATCCTCAAGCCCAAGCTTGCTCGTGGCGAGCTGCAGACCATCGGTGCAACCACCCTCGACGAGTACCGCAAGTACATCGAGAAGGACGCTGCTCTCGAGCGGCGGTTCCAGCCCGTCCAGGTCGGCGAGCCCACCGTCGAGCACACCATCGAGATTCTCAAGGGTCTGCGCGATCGTTACGAGGCACACCACCGTGTCTCGATCACCGACGGTGCACTCGTCGCGGCAGCAACTCTGGCGGACCGGTACATCAACGACCGATTCCTGCCGGACAAGGCAATCGACCTCATCGACGAAGCGGGCGCGCGGATGCGCATCCGCCGGATGACCGCGCCGCCGGACCTGCGCGAGTTCGACGACAAGATCGCCGACGCGCGTCGCGAAAAGGAATCCGCGATCGACGCGCAGGACTTCGAGAAGGCCGCGAACCTGCGCGACAAGGAAAAGCAGCTGGTTCAGCAGCGTGCCGAGCGCGAGAAGCAGTGGCGTTCCGGTGACCTCGATGTCATCGCCGAGGTCGACGACGAGCAGATCGCCGAGGTCCTCGGAAACTGGACCGGTATCCCCGTCTTCAAGCTCACCGAGGAGGAGACCACCCGTCTGCTCCGTATGGAGGACGAGCTGCACAAGCGGATCATCGGGCAGGTCGAGGCCGTCAAGGCCGTCTCCAAGGCCATCCGCCGTACGCGTGCGGGTCTGAAGGACCCCAAGCGTCCGTCCGGCTCGTTCATCTTCGCCGGCCCGTCCGGTGTCGGTAAGACCGAGCTGTCCAAGGCACTGGCGAACTTCCTGTTCGGCGAGGACGACGCGCTCATCCAGATCGACATGGGCGAGTTCCACGACCGCTTCACCGCGTCGCGTCTGTTCGGTGCTCCTCCCGGATACGTCGGATACGAAGAGGGCGGCCAGCTCACCGAGAAGGTCCGCCGCAAGCCGTTCTCCGTCGTGCTGTTCGACGAGATCGAGAAGGCACACCAGGAGATCTACAACACCCTCCTGCAGGTGCTCGAAGACGGCCGTCTCACCGACGGCCAGGGACGCACGGTCGACTTCAAGAACACCGTGCTCATCTTCACCTCGAACCTCGGTACCTCGGACATCTCGAAGGCAGTCGGTCTCGGCTTCTCCTCGGGTGAAGGCACCGGCTCGAACTACGAGCGCATGAAGCTGAAGGTCAACGACGAGCTGAAGAAGCACTTCCGCCCGGAGTTCCTGAACCGTATCGACGACATCGTCGTGTTCCACCAGCTCACCCAGGACGAGATCATCCAGATGGTCGATCTCATGCTCAACCGCGTCGAGGGTGCGCTGAAGAACAAGGACATGGCCATCGAGGTCACCGAGAAGGCGAAGTCCCTCCTCGCCAAGCGTGGATTCGATCCGGTTCTGGGTGCGCGGCCGCTGCGTCGCACCATCCAGCGCGAGATCGAGGATCAGCTGTCGGAGAAGATCCTCTTCGGCGAGATCGAGCCCGGACAGATCGTCCTGGTCGACGTCGAGAACTGGGACGGCGAAGGCGCAGGCGAGGACGCGAAGTTCACGTTCCGCGGCGAGAAGAAGGCCATCACCGTTCCCGACGAGGTTCCGGTCGACCTGGCCAAGGCCGCTGGCGACAGCGACAGCGAGTAGTCGGGTAGTTCCACCACAGCGGGCCGCATCCCTCACGGGGTGCGGCCCGCTCTGCTGCGTAGGGGTGTTCAGCTGCCTGCCTCGCCGGGGGTGTGATCACGTCGGGCAGCCGGCATCGATGCCGGGGGTGGGCCGGGATCAGTGCGCGAGGAGGCCCGCAATCCAGGGCATGACGTCGCCATAGGCGATCAATCCACCGGGGGCGTGGTTGACGCCGGGAACCGGGACGCGGGGGATCGGGTACTCGATGTAGGTGAGGTCGGTGAATCCGGCTGCTGTCCAGCGATCTCGGAGTGTCCGGCTCTGCTGGATCGGCACGGTGTCGTCGGCGACGGATTGCGACAGAAGAACCGGGGCGCTCGGCATTCCGTATCCGACGGTGTTCGCGCGCATCAGCGTTGCCGCGGGCTCCTCGGCGAGCCGTGCTGCGAGGGATCGGCCGTCGGAGGTGAGGTCGGTCGATCGCAGGAGCCGGCTGGCGGCTATATCGGTCGAGCACCAGTTCTGTGACTCGTCGAGCAGAGCCTGACCGTTCGAATTGAATTGTGAGCGAAGTCGTTCGGCGTCGTCAGGGTGCGCGTTGATCAGCCCGCCGACAGCGTAGAGCAGTGCAGGAGCAAGCGGCGTGTTGTCGAGGTTGTCGATGTTGAGCGTCGGATCGGCCGGTGGCGCGCCGATGTACGAGCCGCGGACGTCGAGTTCCGGTGCGTACGACGCCGCCAGTTCTGCCGCGGCCCCCGCGGCGTGGCCGCCTTCGGAGTAGCCGAACAGGACGACAGGTGCGTCCGAGTCCCCGGCGCCGACGCGTGCGACGTCGAGCAGGGCGTGAGCTGCGTCGACTCGTTCGAGGTAGGTGTGCCCGCCCGGGGTTCCGAGGCCCACGTAGTCGGTGGCGGCGACGGAGTATCCGGCGAGGAGGAGTGGTAGGACAGCGGGGGAAGACCCGACGGTTCCCAGCACTGCCGAACCGGCGCATCGGTCGGCCATCCCGGATGTTCCCGGGGCGTAGGCGATGACGGGCCTCGGGCCTGGCCCCGGCCAGGGTGCGGTCGGTGTCATCGTGTAGCCGGAGACTACCGTCGGGTCGCCCTGAGTGTTCGTGGTGCGGTAAAGAATTCGGTCGATGTCCAGCCCGAGTCCGTCGCCGAGAGGTGGTCCGACGCGGATCGATCGCACGACATCGCCGTCTGCTCGCGCGGCGATGTCGGGTACGGGTGCGGAGTAGAAGTCGGTGAGCGGATCGGCCTGAGCAGGTGCCGCTCCCAACGAGGCCACGACGAGGGCGATGAGCACCGTGCACCGGATTCGAGTCACAGCCGTCACCGTAGTGCGGACAGACCGGGGTCGCAGGCCAACGACGCGCCCACTCTTGCGAGCGAGAGGGGGCGGCAGAACTTCGCACCCAACAGGTGAGGCGCAGTGTGCGGGCGATGCGCTTGACTGACGGTCGTGCCCCTCGACTCGAAGCCGGCCCGCGCCGGACTGGTGTTGTTCGTTCTGATCCTGGTCGCTGCGGTGGCGAATCTGAACCTTGCCGTAGCGAACGTGGCGCTGCCGGAGATCGGCCGGGACTTCGACGCGAGCCAGACGCAGCTCAACCTGATCGCCGTTGCCTATTCGCTCGGGTTGGCGGCGTCGGTGCTGTATCTGGGCGCGCTCGGTGACCGGTACGGCCGCAAGATGCTTCTGGTGCTGGGCATGGCGTTGTCGGTGCCTGCATGTGTGATCGCCGGATTCGCGCCGAACTTCGAGGTGCTGTTCGGCGCACGACTACTGGGAGGTGTGTCGGCGGGCCTGGCGTATCCGACGACGCTGGCGTTGATCACGGCGCTGTGGTCGGGGCCGGCGCGGACCAAGGCCATTGCACTGTGGTCTGCGCTGGGCGGTGCCCTGTCCGCACTGGGACCGCTGCTGTCGGGGGCGCTGCTCGAGAAGTTTCACTGGGGTGCAGTGTTTCTCGTGACGCTTCCGCTGGCCGGACTGGCGTTGCTGCTGGCTGCCGTGCTCGTACCGTCCCACGTCAACGAGACCACCGACCCGGTGGACAACCTCGGCGGCATGGTGTCCGTGGTGTTCATCGCGGCGCTCGTGCTGAGCATCAACTTCGCACCGGTCGACGGCAAAGGGACACTCGCGATCGGACTCGGGGCGATTGCCCTGGCGGCGGGTGCGGTGTTCGTGCTGCGGCAGGCACGTGCCGAGTTCCCGCTGTACGACCTGTCCATCGCTCGCCGCAAGACCTTCTGGGCGGCGGCGCTCGCGGGCATCATCGTCTTCGGTTCGCTGATGGGCGTCATCTTCGTCGGTCAGCAATTCCTGCAGAACGTGCTCGAGTACTCCACTCTGCAAGCCGGGGCGTCGACGCTTCCCGCGGCTGCCGCCATGGTCCTCGTCGCACCGCAGTCGGCGAAGTTGGTCGAGTCGAAGGGGTCGAGGTTCACGCTGCTGCTCGGCTACTTGTTCATCGTTCTCGGTCTCGTCGTCGCGTGGGCTACCTGGAAGGAGAACGTCTCCTACCTGTTCGTCGCCCTGAGCTACGTGCTGCTCGGAATCGGCGTCGGGTTCGCCGGTACCCCGGCGTCGCGCTCGTTGACGGGGTCGGTGCCCGTCGATCGGGCAGGAATGGCGTCGGGAACGGCGGATCTGCAGCGCGATCTGGGCGGCGCGATCATGCAGTCGACGCTCGGGGCCCTGCTGACGGCGGGATATGCAGCGTCGTTGACGTCCGCGATCGCGAATTCGCCGCAGGCGAGCCAGGTCGGTACCGAGACTCAGTCGATCCTGACGAAGTCCTTTTCGTCCGCGGCCGACATGGCCGAGCGGTATCCGCAGTACGGCGATCAGATCATCGACGCCGCGAGGCAGGCGTTTCTCGACGGTGATCAACGGTCGTATGCGGCCGCGATCGCGGTGGTGGTCGTCGGAGCAGTCCTCGTGTTCTTCGCATTCCCTCGTCATGACGAGGAGAAAAGGCTTCTGGCGCACTATCATTCCCAGGACAGCAGGAGTCTGCCGGATTGAATCGCTAGCCTTCGAGTATGCGGCCCTGTCGTCCGGCCGGGCGCATGTCGAGAGGAGTCAGACGCTATGCCCACACGTACATCGCGCACTGCATGGAACGGAACTCTGGAAGCCGGTTCGGGTCAGGTGGAACTCACCAGTTCCGGCGCAGCAACGTTCGACGTCTCGTTTCCCAAGCGTGCTGCCGAGAACGCCGACGGCACCACCAGTCCGGAAGAGCTGATCGCTGCGGCGCACTCGTCGTGCTACGCGATGCAGCTGTCCGCCCTCATCGCGGAGGCAGGTGGCACGCCGCAGAGTCTCGAGGTCAAGGCCGAGGTCTCTCTCGGACCGGACGACCCAGGGTTCAAGCTGACGGGGATCGCGCTGACCGTTCGCGGTGAGGTCGACGGCCTCGACGCCGAGGGCTTCGCGAAGGCAGCGCAGGCCGCGAAGGAGACATGCCCGGTCAGCAAGGCTCTCACCGGTGTGGAGATCACCCTCGACGCAGCGCTCGAGTCCTGACGGCCGACCACCGAAGAAAACGGGCTGATCGCCCGAAATTGTGACCTGTCACTGAAGAAGTGAGGGAGGCTAGATAACCTTCCAACCGTCGTGTCTGAGATCCTGGACAAGTCGAGCAATCCGAACGGCAAACGGCATCGAATGCAGTTCGTACGCCTGACGCGATTCGAACAAACGGACACGACGGTGGTTGGGACCCGGAAAGGACTCACTCGGGGCATGAGGTGGTCGAGCTTCCTGTCGGTAGGGCTGGTGGGTACCGGCGTCTACTTGTGGCTGCCGAGCGGATTGCCCAGGATCTCGGTGTACGCGCTGATCACCGCCGCCTGCGTCGTGACGTTCGCCTGCGTCAGCAAGCACCGGAGCCTCGCCAACCGACCCACGTGGTTCTTCCTGCTGATGGGCCTCGTGGCGTGGGGCCTCGGCGATCTGATCACCGCGGTGTATCTACTGGGCGACACAACCGTGCCGATGGTCTCGCCGGCCGACGCCGCCTACCTTCTCGGGCACGCTGCGTTCATCGTCGGTGTGCTTCTGATCCACGACGACAACGGCCATCGCGTTCTCCGGTTGGAGGACGCACTGGAGGGCTCGATCGTTGCCACCGGCGTCGGGCTGGCTGCGTGGATCTTCGTCGTCGGCAGCCGCCCGGACATCTCCCTCGGGTTCGATGCGTTCTCCGAGTACTGGCCTGTGGTGGTCTACACCACCGCAGACGGCTTCGTCGTCTCGTTGCTCGTCATCCTCCTGTTGTCCAAGCGTGCACGAACATTGCCGTTCACGATGACGGCGGCGGGTTTCGTGACGTTCGCGGTGTCGGCGTGGATCAATTTCCTCGCCGTCGAGCGGTTCGAATTCCGCGACACGAGCGTGGTCAGCGCGGGATGGCTCATCGGCTACATCCTTCTGACGGCAGCGACCCTGTATCCGCCACAAAAACTCTGGACCGTGCCCGACGAGAAGCCGAGACGGGTCGTCGAACGCACTCGGCTCGCTGGGCTCAGTGCAGGCATTCTGCTGTCTCCCGTCGTGATGGGCATCGAACTCGTACGCGGCGTGCCGGTCTCCGAATGGGGCTGGGTCGTGTTCGGGTCGTCGGTTCTTGCCGTCGTACTGGTCGCGGCGCGGATGGCATGTTTCCTGGCGGCGCTGCGCCGACAGGCCGAAGCGTTGTCCATCGCCGCGGTGTCGGACCCGGTGACGGGGCTGGCCAACCGACGCCACCTCGAAGAACTTCTCGACCGCTCCCTCGCCGACGCCGGTGCCTGTGGTGTCGTCGTGTTCGTCGTCGACGTCGACCGCTTCGCGCAGATCAACGAGACCTTCGGCTATCCGGTCGGGGATCGCGTGCTCCGTGAGATCGGGCAGAGGTTGTCGGCGGCAGCGGCGAGCGATTCCGTCGTCGGGCGTCTCGGCGGTGACCAGTTCGTGGTGTCCCTGGCCGCGGACCGGTTGGTCGTCTCCACGTCGGTAGCTGCGGATCATTTTCGCAGCGCAGTCAGCGAGACCATGTTCGTCCGCGACATCAATGTGGCTCTGGACGCGACGGTCGGCGTCGTGGAGTCCTCGAAGCTTGCCGTCGTCGACGCCGAGGCCCTCCTGCAGCACGCCCACGTCGCGCTCACCTTCGCCAAGCACGGCCACGAACGCTCGTCGCTGTACAGCCCGGCTATGGACTCCGACCGCCACGATCAGATGCGACTGCTCGGGGAACTCGAAACCGCCATCCGCGAACGGCAACTGCAGGTGTTCTTCCAGCCGTGCATGGATCTGAAGACGGGCCGGATCTCGGGAGTCGAAGCACTGTTGCGGTGGCAGCATCCACGCGAGGGCCTCATTTCGCCCTGGTCGTTCCTCCCCGACGCGGAACGCTCGGGTCTGCTCCCTTCGATCACCGCCTACGTCCTCGACGATGCGCTGGAATGCTGCAGCACCCTCCGCCGAAATCGGTCGGACTTCCGCGTGTCCGTCAACCTCTCGGTCCGCAACCTGCTGGACGCCACCTTGGTGGAGAACGTGGCCACCGCCCTGCAATCCCACCGTGTCCCTGCATCGGCGGTGCAGTTCGAGGTCACCGAGACCACGGCCATGACCGACCCCCGTCGTTCCGTCGATTCGCTCGTCGCGCTCCGGGATCTGGGCGTCTCGCTCGCCATCGACGATTACGGCACCGGCTACAGCTCGTTGGCCTACCTGAGATCCTTGCCGGTCCAGACCCTGAAGATCGACAAGTCGTTCGTCACGGCCATGAACAGTCAACCGACCAATGCGTCGATCGTGCGGTCGACCATCGATCTCGGCCGGAGCCTGGGCATGACCGTCGTCGCGGAGGGCGTCGAGGACGCCAAGACTCTCGACCGCCTGCGCGCACTCGGGTGTGACGGTGCACAAGGGTTCCACATCGGTCATCCGGTCCCCGAGGAAGAACTGGAGACCTCGATCGATCGAATCGAGAGCCTCGTCGGGGCCGGCCGACCGAGCCCCGAATCGCACCCGTCACTGCCCTCGTCATCGGCTTCTCATGGTGCGAAAGCCGTCGGATCGGCAGCGAATCGAAACTGAACATCGAGGAGCCACAGGTCCCGGACTGGGTGGCAGAATTCGCCGCGATTGCCGAACGTTCGCCCGACGCGATGTACCTGCGGGGCGCGGACGGTCATGTGGCGTACGCCAATTGGGCCGCCCAGGGGCTCGTCGGGGCCGGGGCGGCCGGCATCGAGTTCAGGGAATCGCTGCGTGTCGCAGGAGATGTCGACCCAGTCCTGCGGGCACTCGGTGCAGGTGGCGTCTGGACCGGAGACAGTGTCCTGCGGCACGTGCGTTCGGGCGCCGACATCCCTGTCTGGGTATCGGCGTTCGTCGTCACGGGACGACATGCTCGCACGCCTGTCGTGGCCGTCGTCGCACGCGACCTTCGCGGACGGTTCGACGTCGAGTGCCGCCTGCGCGAAGCCGTCGCGGACGCCGCTGCCCACGCGCGTGAGCAGCGGACGGTCGCCGACCTGAGTCGAACTGCGTTGACTGCCGGTCGGTCTCGTATTCTCGCCGAGGCGACCGACGCTGCTGCGGCGCTCGCCGGGATGGACTGTGCCGTCGTCTTCGAGCCGAGCGCTCCGGATCGCTCCGAACTGTTGGCCGTGTCCTACTCCGGTCCCAGCGCCCCGCCGTCCGCAATTCCGTTGTCGCGCTTGTCGCATGCTGGACTCGCGTTGCGCTCCGACGCTCCGGTCACGTGCGCGGACCGGGACACCGAAACGAGATTCCCGACGGATTTCATGGTGGCACGAGGCGTGCGCAGCGGCGCCGCCGTGGTCATCGAAGGATCGGATGAGCCGTGGGGAGTGCTCGCGGTGTACAGCGCGGAGTCAGGGGAATTCAGCGACGGAGAGCTGGCCTACCTGCAGACGGTCGCAGGTGTGGTGTCCGCGGCGATGCGCAGGCAGGACCTGGAGACGGAACTGCGTCGTCGGATAGCGCACGATCCGTTGACCGGTCTGGCCAACAGGGTGCTGGTGCGTCAGCGCATCGCAGACGTGAGGGTCCACGGGAACCCTTGTCCGATAGCGGTTCTGGTGGTCGATCTGGACAACTTCAAGATGATCAACGACACCCTCGGTCACGCGGTGGGTGACCGGGCGCTCCAGTTCGTGGCGACTCTCCTGGCAGATGCCGTCGACCAGGGCGACATCGTGTCGCGGTTCGGCGGCGACGAGTTCGTCGTCCTGCACCTTGGACCCGATCCTGTGGGTGTGGCGATGCGCATTCTCGAGGGACTCGCAGTGTCGTTCGGAATCGACGGCTTCGACATCACCGTCGCGGCCAGCATCGGCATCGCGGTGGACGAGAACTACACCGCCGATGCCGACGACCTGTTCCGGCGCGCCGACTCGGCGATGTACACCGCGAAGAAATCACGAACGACGGGGTACGCGGTGCACAGACACTCGGACCCGCGGCACGGCTCAGCGCCCCGGAGTCACATCCAGCACGACCTCGAATTCGAGCAGTGACGCCCCCGAGGCGACCGGCTTCGCGCGTTCACCGGAATGAGCGGCCCTGGCAGGTCCCGACGCCCACTGCTGGAAGGCCTCTTCGGTCTCCCACTGCGTGACGACGAAGTAGCGGTCCTCGCCTTTGGTGGGGCGGAGAAGTTGGAAACCGAGGAAGCCGGGTGAACCCTCGACGGCACCTGCTCGTGCAGCGAAGCGCTTCTCCAGCTCGGGGCCAGCGCCCTCGGGAACCTCGATTGCGTTGATCTTGACGACAGCCATGACGCCAGATTACCTGCGCGGCTACCATCGTCCTCGATGCTGCACGACGAGGGTGGAGACGGCCCGCCGATCCTGCTGCTGCACGGGCTCATGGGCAGCTCCGGGACGTGGCGGCGCGCCCTTCCCTGGCTGCGCACCCTCGGCCACGTCCATACGTACGACGCTCCGGGCCACCGGCGTCCGCCGCCCTCGACATTGACCACCGAAGCCTTCGTCGAGGATCTGGCGGCGCATGCCGAGACGCTGGGCGGGGCGGCGGTGATCGGCCACTCGATGGGCTCCCTGCACGGATGGTGCCTGGCCGCTGCCCGTCCGGAACTGGTGACGGCCCTCGTCGTCGAGGACATCGCGCCGGACTTCCGTGGCAGGACGGCCGACGCCTGGGCCGCGATGATCAGGAACTGGCCGCAGCCGTTTCCGACGGAGGCCGCCGTCCTCGACTACTTCGGGGAGGTGGCGGGCCGATACTTCCTGGATTCGTTCACCCGACGGGAGGACGGGTGGTACCTGCACGGTGAGGTTTCGACGTTCGAGGCCATCTCGTCGGAATGGGGAAGGCGGGACTTCTGGGCGGAGTGGGAAGCCGTCGACGTGCCGTCGTTGCTTCTCGAAGGTGAGTTCGGGATCACACCCGACGGGCAGATGGCGGAGATGCACGCGCGGAACCCGAAGTCCGAGTACGTGTTCGTGCCCGGCGCGGCCCATCTGATCCACGACGAGTCCCCGCAGATCTACCAGGAGGCGGTGACGAGCTTCCTGACCGCACTACGATGACGCGAATGTCGTCGGCGAAGCTCAACGGAATCGAAATCGACTACGAGGTCACGGGCTCCGGCCCCCTCGTGGTCCTGGTGATGGGAACCGGCAGCCCGGGGCGAGTGTGGAAGGCGCATCAGGTGCCCGCGCTGGTGACGGCCGGTTTTCGGGTCGTCACGTTCGACAACCGGGGTGTTTCGCCGTCGTTCGAGGCCGGCCGGTCCATGATGCTCGACGACCTCGTCGCCGACACGGCCGCGCTGATCGAGCATCTCGGTGGCATGCGAGCACGCGTTGTCGGTACGTCGATGGGGGCGCGCGTCACGCAGGAACTCGCGCTCGCCCGCCCCGACCTCGTCTCCCACGCCGTGATGATGGCGACGTACGGGCGGTCGTCGACGATGCAGAAGGCGTGGTCGCAGGCCGAACGCGATCTGTACGACGCCGGGATCACGCTCCCCGCGTCCTACCGTGCGGCGATGACGGCGATGAACAACTTCTCGCCCGCAACGCTGCGGAACGAGCAAGCGATCGCGGATTGGCTTGCCGTGCTGGAATTCTCGGGTGGGCAGCCGACTGCGGGCCGACGCGCACAGATCGGTCTGGAGATGCGCGCGGGCACCGAGCGGCTGACGGCGTATCGCAAGATCACCGCGAAGTCTCTGGTCATCGGATTCGCCGACGACCGATTGATCCCGGCGCACCTCAGCCGTGAAGTCGCCCAGGCAATTCCGGGAGCACGCTACGAGGAGATCCCGGACACCGGGCATTTCGGCTACCTCGAACGGCCCGACGTCGTCAACAAGGTTCTGGCGGACTTCCTGCGCTGATCAGCCCTCGCCCGCCAGACAGAACAGACCGGACTCGGTCTGCTCGACCAGACCGTCGAGCAGCAGCGAATCCAGCGCCCTGTCGCGCTGACCGGGATCGGTGAGCCACACGATGTCCAACTGCGCCCGTTCCACCGGGCCGGGACTCTCCCGCAGCACGGACATCAGCTTTCCGCGCACCTGTCGATCGGTGCCGGCGAACTTCTGCACCTTCTTGGCCGGACCTGTGTACGCCGGTCTCCCCGCGTCGATCCACGAGCACTTCGGCAGCGGACACAGCAGGCAGGCCGGGTTCTTCGCCGTGCAGATCAACGCGCCGAGTTCCATCAGAGCCGCCGAGTACCGCGCCGCGCGAGCCTTCAGGCGGGGGAGCAGGGCGTCCACGTCCGCGAGATCACGCGTCGTCGACGGATTACCCGGCTCCGCCTCGCCGTGCACAGCACGGGCGACGACACGACGAACATTGGTGTCGACGACCGGAACTCGCCGACCGTAGGCGAAGCAGGCCACCGCACGCGCGGTGTACGCGCCGATACCGGGCAATCCCAGGAGAATGTCGACGTCGTCGGGCACCACGTCACCGTGCTCGGACGCCAGGACCGACGCGCATTCGTGTAACCGCAGAGCCCGACGCGGATAGCCGAGCTTGCCCCAGGCCCGCAGAACCTCGGCCTGCGACGACGCCGCCATCTTCGACGGAACGGGCCACTTCCGAACCCACTCCTCCCAGATCGGAGCCACGCGAGAGACCGGTGTCTGCTGGAGCATGATCTCGCTCATCAGTATCTGCCAGGCAGTCACTCCGGGCCGACGCCACGGCAGATCCCGCTCCTCGGCATCGAACCAGCTCAGCAACGCTGCCGTATCGATGGGCACGTGTCCTCAACAGCCTTTCGTCCGCGCGACGGTCCGGTGGCCGTCCGGGACCGGCGAGGGAACCTGACTCGCCGGTAATCGTCGACCCATGCACAATGACTTACATGCCTGCCTCCAACCCAGCATCAGCATGGAAGTCTCTCAAAGAGGGTAACCAGCGTTTCGTCGCCGGCGCCCCCCTGCATCCCAGTCAGGGTATCGAGGACCGCACCAGACTCGCCGACGGCCAGAGCCCCCGCGCAATTCTGTTCGGTTGCGCGGACTCTCGCGTCGCCGCCGAGATCATCTTCGATCAGGGCCTCGGGGACATGTTCGTCGTGCGCACCGCCGGCCACACCGTCGACTCGTCCGTGCTCGGCTCGATCGAATACGGCGTAGCCGTGCTCGGTGCGCACCTCATCGTCGTCCTCGGACACGACAAGTGCGGCGCCGTCAGGGCCACCACGGACGCACTCGATTCCGGCGACATCCCCGGCGGCTACATCCGCGACGTCGTCGAACGCGTCACCCCGTCGGTCCTGTCGGCCAGGCGCGACGGCTACACCGACGTCGACGATTTCATGGCCCGCCACGTCGAGGAAACGGGCAACCTGCTCATGCAGCGCTCCCGAATCATCGCGGCGAAAGTCGAATCGGGTGATGCCGCCATCGTCGGATTGACCTACAAGTTGTCCGAGGGAAGTGCGCGATTGCGAGAGGTCATCGGCGACATCGGCGAGAAGCCCTGACGTAAATACCCAGGTCCGACGCGACACGCCGTATGTGCTTGCGGGATGGCTGAGCTACCGCCAATTACGGTAGTTCTGTGTTGCAACCAACCGGGCCGCTGCCTCCCGAAATCTATTGGCGTCGTCGCGCACTCGCCATCGGTGCTGCCGTCGTCGTGCTCGGTTTGATCGTGTGGTTCATCAGCTCGCTCGGTGGCGGTGAGGACGATCAGCAGACCCAACCGGCGGGCGTCGTGTCGAGCGCAAGCCCCTCGACCACGGCCCCGTCGTCGACGAGTTCTCAGCAGCAGGCGTCCGCATCGGACGGCGGCTCGGGTGGGTCCGGCGGTTCGGGAGGATCCGGTGGCTCCGGCGGCGGCGCTCCCGCGTCGTCGGGAGCCTCGGGAACCTCCGCTGCTCCCGCTGCGGATCTCCCGGTGGCCTCCAACCAGTGCGCGGATCAGAGTCTCGCGATCAAGGCGACGCCGGACAAGGCGACGTACCGAGTCGGCGAAGAGCCAGGATTCACCGTCGTCATCACCAACATCAGCTCGACGGAATGCCAACGTGACGTCGGTGCCGGTCTGCAGCAGGCTCTGGTGTTCACCCTCGACGATCAGCGAATCTGGTCCAACACCGACTGCTTCCCGGACGCCCAGTCGGACCTGCGGTCCTTCAAGCCGGGTGAGCAGGCAGGGTTCACGGTCAAGTGGTCGGGAACCAACTCGGTTCCCGGTTGCGGTGAAGAACGCGTCCCCGTCGGCGCCGGTTCCTACAAGGTGATCGCCCAGCTCGGTGAACTGCGCAGCTCGCCGGAACCGTTCAACATCACCACTTAGACGTCAGTCGAACGGCCCCGCGATGGACGATTCGGCCAGGCGCGACAGGCCTTCTCGGATGTGCCGGGCCCAGAGGCCGCCGATGCCCTCGACCGATTGCAGGTCGGCGGCGGTGGCCGCGAGAAGCCCCTGCAGAGTGCCGAAGGATGCGACCAGACGGTGGATCTGGCTGAACTGCAGACGCGGTACCCGCGTCAGTACCCGGTAGCCGCGCGGGCTCATCGGAGTGTCGAGGGCCTCGATCGTCGCGGGATAGCCGAACGCACGCGCCAACGTCGTCAGGTCGAGAAGGTCGACGTCGGTCAGCTTGTCCAGAGCGCCGAGCGCACGCTCGACCGCTGCCGTGCCCGCAGGTTCCGTGCCTGCTAGGTAGTCCCGGACGACGAGTTGACGGTCGATGTCGTTGTCGCCGAGCAGCTCCTCCAGCTGCAGCGCCAATTGCCTTCCGTCCGTGCCGAGTTCGAGAACGTTCTGTTCGATCTCCACCGACACGCGTCGCACCATCTCGAGCCGCTGCGCGACGGTCAACGCGTCCCGCAGGGTCACGAAATCCTCGATCTCGACGACCGACAGTTGCCGGGTGTTGTCGTCGAGACGCGCTTTGTAGCGTTCGAGAGTCGCGACGGCCTGGTTGGCGCGCGATTGAATCGTCGCGGAACCTTCGACGACATGCCGGATACCGGCGACGTAGACGCTGACGATGCTCATCGACTGGCTGACGGAGACGACCGGGTAGCCGGTCTGCATCGCGGTCCGTTCCGCTGCGCGGTGCCGCGTACCGGATTCCACGGTGGGGATCTTGTGGTCGGGCACCAGCTGAACGTTGGACCGCACGATCCGCTTGCCGTCGGTCGACAACACGACGGCGCCGTCCATCTTCGACAGTTCTCGCAGTCTCGTCGGGGCGAACTCGACGTCCAGCTCGAATCCGCCGTCGCAGATGGCTTCCACTTCGTCGTCGTAGCCGAGCACGATCAACCCGCCGGTACGGCCTCGCAGGATGCGCTCGAGCCCGTCACGGAGAGCAGTGCCGGGGGCAAGGCGGGCAATGGTCTCCCGGAGAACAGGGGACGTCGGCTCGCCGCGTGTCGAGTCGGTCATGCTCATCCCCTCGTCGATGTCGGCGTTCACGGATGCAGGGGTGGTGCGTGTCCTGCAGGAAAGAGGTTACGTGAGCGGGAGTGGAGCCCGCGGAATGACCCGATTATGCGGGAGTGGAGCCCGCGGAATGACCCGAATTTGCGGGAGTGGAGCCCGCGGAATGACCCGAATTTGCGTGCTGACTAGCGAGAGCGGGGACGGACGGAGGTCAGGGCGTCGGCGAGGTTGGTGACTGTTCTGACTTTCATTCCGGCGGGCATCGGGTCGTCGTGTGGAGGGGTGATGGCGTGGGTGAAGCCGAGGCGTGCCGCTTCGGCGAGTCTTCTGCCGAGGCCGGACACGCGGCGGATCTCGCCTGCGAGGCCGACTTCGCCCAGGATGACGAGGCCGGGATCGAGTGGCACGTTGTTGACGCCGGATGCGACGGCGGCGGCGAGGGCCAGGTCCACGGCGGGTTCGGTGGTTTTCATACCTCCGACGGTGGCGGCGTAGACCTCGCACTTGGCGATCTTGAGGCCGCAGTGTTTCTCGAGGACCGCGAGGATCATTGCGACGCGGGCGGAGTCGAGGCCGCTGACGGCCCGTCTCGGTGACGGCATGTGTGTCTCGACGACGAGTGCCTGCAGTTCGGCGAGCAGGGGGCGCTTGCCGTCCATGGTGACGGTGACCGCCGTGCCTGCGACGGATTCCGTCCGGTGGTGCAGGAACAGCCCGGATGGGTCGGAGATGCCGACGATGCCCGTCTCGCGCAGTTCGAAACAGCCGACCTCGTCGGATGCGCCGAATCTGTTCTTGACGCCTCGGATCATCCGCAGGGTGGAGTGTTTGTCGCCTTCGAAGTGGAGGACGACGTCGACGAGGTGTTCGAGGGACCTCGGTCCGGCCACCGCGCCGTCCTTCGTGACGTGACCGATGAGCAGTACCGCGACTCCGGTCGTCTTGGCGAGCGAGGTCAGTGCACTGGTGATGGCGCGTACCTGGGTGACGCCGCCGATGACTCCGTCGACGTCGGCGGCGAGCATCGTCTGCACCGAGTCGACGATGAGCAGGCTGGGCTTGACCTGCTCCACGTGCCCGAACACCGTGGCAAGGTCCGATTCGGCGGCGAGGAACACACGCTCGTGGACAGCCCCGGTGCGGTCGGCACGCAGACGTACCTGCCCGGCGGACTCCTCACCCGTGACGTACAGAGCGCGTCTGTCCTCACCCGTCCGTGCCCACCGATGGACGACCTCGAGGAGCAGCGTCGATTTTCCGACGCCCGGCTCGCCCGCGAGAAGTACGACGGATCCGGGGACCAGGCCGCCACCGAGAACCCGGTCGAACTCGCTGATGCCGGTGGAATTGGCCTGGGACGTCGTGCTGCTGATCTGGGTGATCGCGGCAGCGGGCGACGTCGGGATCATCGGCGCGAGCGTCGACCGTGTGTTCCCGGCCCCGAGGCCGGACGCGCCTGCTCGGGTGGCGACGGGTGCGAGGACCGTGGCCTCGTCCATCGAACCCCAGCTACCGCACTCCGGGCAGCGCCCCACCCATTTGGCGACGGTGTGATGGCAGGCCGAACAGCGGTAGTTGGACTTCAGTTTGGCCACGGGAGAAGACTAGAGGTGACCACCGACATCGAATGCGTCGAAGATCAGTTGTTCCCGTCCGCGCCTTCTTCGACCTCGGTCTCGACGACGCTCTGCTCGGCTTCCGCAGCTTCGCCGTGCAGCTCCGCCTCGACGGGGGACTTCTCGGAGATGTTGCGCTCGAGGACCTGACCGGCGTCGACGGGAACGAGAAGCTCCACGTCGCCCGCGTCTTCGAAGGTGAAGGTGATCGGAACGGTCAAGCCCGGACGAACTTCCTCGCCGATGCCGTTGAGCTCGACGACGATGAACTGGAGCGGAATGTCGGGGTTGGTGGCCTCGTTGTCCACGGGCGTACCGGCGCCGAGTGCAGTCAGCGGTGCGATCTCGGTTCCACCCGGCTCTTCGCCGACGGTGATCGACGACGCCGCTGTCGTGGAGATGCGCGTCAGAGTGTCTGCGTTTGCGGGGCTGTTGTTGACGGCGATGAATCCGAGCTCCACCTTGCCGCCTGCCTCGATCGAGTACTCCTCGGTCTGCGGGTAGACGACGTGGACGTTGCGCAGCGAGATGTCACCGATGTCGGCGGAGTTTCCGTTGACGGCGGACACCTGCGTCGCCGTCTGCGAGATCTGGCCTGCACCGCACGCGGACAGTGCGAGTACACCGCCGGCTGCGAGGGCGACAACGGCTGCCAGTCGCTTTCCGGGGCGTACCGCAGGCTCCAGGCTGGTACTGGTCTTCGGGTTCGCGGTCGCAGCAATGAACGCAGTCACTTCGTCGTCCTCCAGGTGTGGCCGGTGTCGATGGCGCGGGCGAGGCGGCTGCGTCGTTCAGCCGATTCGTCGGTCCACTAGGCAGAGTAGTAGTCAGCCCGCGGCGATGGATCGCTGGGGCGCGAACACGCTGTCCGATTGCCGACTTCTCGGCGTGTCGGCGGGGTGTCGATTGCATGCTCGGAGGGGTGAGAAAGCGCTGCTCCGTGTCGTCTGCGCCACACGGAGGAGGGATGCGAATCGG
Source organism: Rhodococcus sp. RS1C4 (assembly GCF_002258225.1). NCBI lineage: Bacteria > Bacillati > Actinomycetota > Actinomycetes > Mycobacteriales > Nocardiaceae > Rhodococcus > Rhodococcus sp. RS1C4. The sequence continues at coordinate 359,605 of NZ_NOXZ01000023.1, forward strand.
GGGTCGAGACCGGAGCCCGCGGGGCGACTCGAGAGGTCGGCACTGCACGTCCAGGCGCCCATGTCAACCCCTGCCGCGTCGGCTCCGTGCCCCTGACCTGCGCCGTTGATCCGGGCGCGTGGTAAACTGGGAAAATCGAAAGGGGCACGGGACACATGATTTTCAAGGTCGGAGACACCGTCGTTTACCCCCATCACGGAGCGGCGCTGATCGAAGCGATAGAAACCCGCACCATCAAGGGTGAACCGAAAGAGTACCTAGTTCTCAAAGTAGCTCAGGGCGATCTCACCGTTCGAGTTCCTGCAGACAACGCCGAATATGTCGGCGTTCGCGACGTAGTAGGACAAGAAGGACTGGACAAGGTGTTCCAGGTTCTTCGTGCGCCGCACACCGAAGAGCCCACCAACTGGTCCCGTCGATACAAGGCGAACCTCGAGAAGCTTGCTTCGGGCGACGTCAACAAGGTTGCCGAGGTAGTTCGCGACCTCTGGCGGCGTGAGCAGGACCGTGGATTGTCCGCAGGCGAGAAGCGCATGCTGGCCAAGGCCCGTCAGATCCTCGTCGGAGAATTGGCTCTGGCCGAGGGAACCGACCAGGCCAAGGCGGACACCATGCTGGACGAAGTACTCGCCGCAGCATCCTGATCACCAGCGACACCACGGTGACAGGATCCACCTCGGGTTCCGTCGTCGCACTCGTTCCGGCGGCGGGGCAGGGCCTGCGTCTTCAGCAGGGTCTGCCCAAAGCCTTCGTGACAGTCGGTGGCACCACACTTCTTCGACGCTCGGTCGACGGCCTGATCGCATCAGGATCCGTCGACCGAATCGTCGTGATGGTGCCGGAGGAACTCGTCGAGCACACACGTGACCTGTTCGCCGACGTCACCGTCGTTGCCGGTGCAGCAGAACGAACCGACACCGTCGCCGTCGGACTGAAAGCAGCCGAGGGCGCGGACATCGTTCTCGTCCACGACGCGGCCCGCGCACTGACCCCTGCGTCGCTGATCGCGCGCGTCGTGGCGGAAGTCCGAGCCGGCCGGGGCGCCGTCGTACCCGCACTGCCGGTAGCCGACACCATCAAGACCGTCGACCTCATGGGCGCGGTTCTGGGCACCCCCGAACGCAGCGGGTTGCGCGCGATACAGACGCCGCAGGGATTCCGCGCCGACCTTCTGCACCGCGCCTACGCGGAAGTTTCGAGCATCGCCACCGACGACGCAGGCCTGGTGGAACGTCTGGGCGAAACCGTCCACACCATCGTCGGCGACGCACTTGCCTTCAAGATCACCACTCCGCACGACCTTCTTCTTGCGGAAGCCATCGTCGGGCGGGAGAACTCATGAGAGTCGGGATCGGTACCGACGTCCACCCCATCGCGAAAGGCCGACCGTGCTGGCTGGCGGGCCTCGAATTCGCCGATGCCGACGGTCTGGACGGGCACTCCGACGGTGACGTCGCATCGCACGCGCTGTGCGATGCACTGCTGTCCGCGGCTGGACTCGGTGACCTGGGTTCGGTGTTCGGCACCGGCCGCCCGGAATGGGACGGCGTCAGCGGGGCTGCGATGCTGACCGAGGTCCGACGATTGCTGATGGAGAACGGGTTCTCCATCGGTAACGCTGCCGTACAGATCATCGGCAACAGGCCCAAGATCGGCCCGCGGCGCGCGGAGGCACAGGAAGTGTTGTCCGCGGTGCTGGGGGCGCCCGTGTCGGTATCGGCGACCACCACCGACGGTTTGGGATTGACCGGCCGCGGCGAGGGAATCGCCGCCGTCGCGACCGCACTTGTCGTGAGCGAGTAAATGCACCGGTAGGATTGCTGGTCGTGACCCTTCACCTATACGACACCGAGACGAGGGCCCTGCGGGAATTCTCCCCCTTGGTCCCTGGCCATGCTTCGGTGTACCTGTGTGGGGCAACGGTTCAGGGTGAACCGCACATCGGCCACGTTCGTAGCGGCGTCGCGTTCGACGTCCTGCGTCGCTGGCTGTCGGCGCACGACTACGACGTCGCTTTCATTCGCAACGTCACCGACATCGACGACAAGATTCTGAACAAGGCACGCGACGCGGGGCGCCCGTGGTGGGAGTGGGCCGCGACGTTCGAGCGGTCCTTCACGTGGGCGTACGACAAACTGGGTGTGCTTCCGCCGTCGGCGGAACCGCGCGCGACCGGGCACATCACGCAGATGGTGGAACTGATCGAGCGACTGATCGCATCCGGTCACGCTTACGCTGCCGACGGTGACGTCTACTTCGACGTCGTCAGCTTCCCCGACTACGGCGCGCTGTCCGGCCACAAGCTCGACGACGTCCACCAGGGCGAAAGCGTCGGCGCAGGCAAGCGGGATCCTCGCGATTTCACGCTGTGGAAGGCCGCCAAACCCGGTGAGCCGTCGTGGCCGACGCCGTGGGGCCGCGGTCGCCCCGGTTGGCACCTCGAATGCTCCGCGATGTGCGAGGCGTACCTCGGATCCGATTTCGACATCCATTGCGGCGGTCTGGATCTGGTGTTCCCACACCACGAGAACGAGCGTGCCCAGAGCAAAGCCGCCGGTGACGGCTTCAGTCGGTACTGGCTGCACAACGGGTGGGTGACGATGGGCGGCGAGAAGATGTCCAAATCGCTCGGCAACGTGCTGTCGGTACCCAACGTGCTCAAAAGTGTTCGGCCGCAAGAGCTTCGGTACTACCTCGGCAGCGCGCACTACCGCTCGATGCTCGAGTACTCGGACAACGCCTTGCAGACAGCGGCGGTCACGTACCGAGGCATCGAAGGATTCGTCAAACGGACCGTCGAACGCGCGGGCGATGTTCCACTCGGGACGTGGACCGAGGACTTCGCCGCGGCACTGAACGACGACCTCGGCGTACCCAAGGCTTTGGCCGCCGTCCATGCGACGGTCAAGGCAGGCAACAGCGCCCTCGAAAGCGGCGACCTCCTGGGCGCCGTCGAGCAGGCCTCGAAAGTGCGGGCCATGCTGTCGATTCTCGGCGTGGACCCGCTCGACGCACACTGGTCGTCGGAGGCAAGCGACAACGACGCTGTCGTCGGTGCGCTCGGTGTGCTCGTCGACGCAGAGTTGCAGCGTCGCGCGCAGGCGAAGATCGACAAGGACTGGCCGACGGCGGACGCGATACGCGACCGCCTTGCCAAGGCCGGCATAGATGTGACAGATACCCCGAGCGGGCCGGAATGGACCGTCGGGGACACGAGCAGTAACGACGAAGCAGGGCAGTGATGGCAGGCAATTCCAGTAGGCGCGGCGCAGTACGCAAGTCAGGCACCAAGAAGGGGCAGGTCGCCGGATCCGGTGGCAACCGTCGCCGGGGCCTCGAAGGGCGTGGCGCGACCCCTCCGGCCGAGGCCAGGACCAAACATCCGGCGTCGCGCAGGGCGAAGCTGGCGGACAAAGCCGCCCAGAACAGCGGCGGCAGGAACGGCGGCACTCGCCAGGGTGGTGGACGCGTCGCCAGTCGCAAGAACGACGACGGTCCCGAGGTCGTTCTCGGTCGCAACCCCGTCGTCGAATGCCTCCGCGCCGGCGTCCCCGCCACAGCACTGTGGGTGGCCGTCGGAACGGACAGCGACGAACGACTGAAGGAAAGCGTTCAGCGTGCAGCCGACGCCGGCATCTCCATCCTCGAGGTGCCGCGGTCGGACCTGGACAAGCTGAGCGCCAACGGTCTGCATCAGGGTCTGGCCCTGCAGGTGCCGCCGTACCGCTACGCACACCCCGACGACCTCATCGGCAACGCTCGCGCTCAGCAGGAGCCCGCACTGCTGGTTGCCCTCGACAACATCACCGACCCGCGAAACCTCGGTGCTGTCGTCCGGTCCGTTGCCGCGTTCGGAGGCCACGGCGTCGTCATTCCGCAGCGCCGAAGTGCAAGCGTGTCCGCCGTCGCGTGGCGCACCAGCGCCGGTGCCGCCGCTCGCCTGCCCGTCGCCCGCGCAACCAACCTGACGCGAACGCTCAAGGACTGGCAGACCAAGGGCGTCACCATTGTCGGCCTCGACGCCGAGGGTGACACCACGCTCGACAACTTCGACGCCAGTGGCCCCGTCGCCATCGTCGTCGGCTCCGAGGGCAAGGGCCTGTCCCGTCTCGTCCGCGAGACGTGCGATTCCATCCTGTCCATTCCGATGGCCGGACCGGTGGAGTCCTTGAACGCCTCCGTCGCGGCCGGAGTCGTGCTGGCCGAGATCGCACGGCAGCGCAGGCTCTGACCACACGGCTCCGAATCAGCTGGTAGGTTAGGCACACCTTAGAGAGGGTGTGTCGAATGATGTCGAAGAAGTCACGGCTGTACGCCGGTGTCGCGACGGCCGGACTGTTGCTCGGATCGGTCGCATGTTCGTCGGAGTCCGCTCCCGATACGGCGAGCGACACCAGATCCGTCGTCCACAAGCTGGGTACCACCGAGGTACCCGTGGACCCGGAGCGCATCGTCACGGTCGGGTACTCCGATCAGGACACCCTGCTCGCGTTCGGTGAGGTCCCGGTCGGCGTCACCGACTGGTACGGCGACTATCCGGACGCGACGTGGCCGTGGGCGCAGGATGCCCTCGGCGACGCCCACCCCGAGGTGTTGAACCGGGGCCAGTTCACCGGTGCGGCCAACATCGATTTCGAGGGCATAGCGAAGCTCGAACCGGACCTGATCATGGCGCAGTACATCGACGTGAGCACCGACGCGTACGCCAGGCTTTCGGAGATCGCACCTACGGTGACGGGTTCGCCCGACTATCCGGATTTCGGTATGCCGTGGCAGGAAAGCGTGCGTCTCGTCGGCGACACGCTGGGCGAGGCCGACAGAGCTGCAGAGCTCGTCCAGAGCGTCGACGCCGAACTCGGCGAGCAGCGCGAGGCCCACCCCGAATTCGAAGGAAAGACAGTAGCGGTGGTCGAATCGGGTGAGCCCGGTTCGTTCTGGGTGCGGTCACCCAACGATCAGCGGTCCCGCCTGCTCACTTCGCTCGGATTCGTCATCCCGCAGCAGATCACGGACCTTGCAGGGGATCTCGATGCATTCGAGATCAGCACGGAACAACTCGGGATGCTCGACCTCGACGTTCTGGTGTGGAACACCGGGGGCACCGAAGGCACGAGCGACCGAATCAGAGCGACACCCACGTATCAGGTGCTGAACGTGGCCAAGGACGGACGGGACGTTTTCGTCGACGACCCCATCGTCTCCGGCGCCCTCACATGGGGCAGCGTCCTGAGTCTGCCGTTCGCGATCGACGCGCTCGTCCCAGAGTTGGCGGCTGCTGCGTCGAAGTGACGCGCAGGCCGAGGCATCTATCGAGGACCGAAGCGCACCGAGTCGCCCGGCCGTAGCTGCCCCAGCCGCGATAGGTCGGCGTCGCGCACCACGCCGATCACCGGGTAACCGCCGGTGACGGGGTGGTCGGCCAGGAAGACGACGGGTTTGCCGTCCGGAGGCACCTGTAGAGCTCCGATCACCATTCCCTCGCTGGGCAGTTCAGTGGAGTCGGTGCGCACCAGTGCGGTGGCGCTTTCGAGGCGTACGCCGACACGATCGGCGTCGGCGGTGACGGTCCATTCCTGCTCGAACAGTGCCGACGGATTGTCGAACCAGTCCGCACGTGGACCCGGCACGATCCCGATCGGCCCGGATGATGTGACTTGCGGCGCCAGTTCTGTTGCGGGCCAATCGGATACGTCGTCGCCGACCGCGAGGATGGTGCCTGCCTCGAGCGGCGGGGGTCCCAGGCCGGACATCGTGTCCGTCGACCGGCTGCCCAGAACCTTCGGGACGTCGACGCCGCCGCGCACGGCCAGATAGGTTCGAAGGCCCGACGTCGGTGTGCCCAGGCTCAATTCGTCGCCGTCGTTCAGAATCAGCGTGCACTCCATGCCGTCGGCGATGCCGCCGACCGTCACCGGGCACTCCGCACCGACGACGGCGACGACCACCTGTCCACGCGCCCGAACGCGGAGGCCACCGAAGGTCGCTTCGAGGGTTGCGGCGTCGACGGTGTTTCCGACGAGTCGATTCGCGGCGTCGTGTGCAGCCCGGTCCGCGGCGCCCGACCAACCGACGCCGATCCCGGAATGCCCGGGACGACCGCGGTCCTGGACGGTGCACAGGGGGCCCGGGGTGAGAACCTCGAGGGATTTCATCGTTGTTCGAACCGAACTGTGACGCCCGGCCGGAGCAGTGCCGGTGGATCACGTTCCACGTCCCACAGCACGGCATCGGTCCGGCCGATGAGCTGCCAACCACCCGGTGAACTGCGTGGATACACTCCGGAGAATTCACCGGCGAGCCCGACGGACCCGGCGGGCACCGTCGTACGCGGTGTTGTTCTCCGTGGCACGGTCAAGCGGTCGTCCTGACCGACGAGATAGCCGAATCCCGGTGCGAAGCCGCCGAATGCGACCGTCCACGTCTGCTCGGTGTGCGCCCGGACGACCTCGGCGACCGTCAGGCCGGTGGCCTCGGCGACGTCGCTCAGGTCCTCACCGTCGTAGGTGACGGCTACGACGACGGTGTCGGTGTCGTCCTCGACTTCCTGCGCGGACGGTTCGGTGCTGCGAACCCAGGCGAGTACGGCGTCTCGATTTCCGTTGTGCCGAACCAGAACTGTCCGTGTGGCCGGGACGAGGTCGACCACCGAGTCGATCCGCGATGCCGCCAACGACCGGTAGTTCGCCATGGCGTCGGCGAGATCTGCGTATTCGACGAGCACTGCCCGGTCTCCGGCGTCGCGGACGAACATCAGACGAACGCGGTGATGTCGATGTCGTTGTCGGACAGTATGTTCTGTACGGCCACGGCCATCTCGACGGCGCCGGGAGAGTCCCCGTGGACGCACACCGATTCCGCGTCGATCCGTACGGTCGACCCGTCGATCGCTTCGATCGTGCCCTCCTGCACCAGGCGCAGAACTCGCCTCGCCACCTCGGTGGGATCGGACAGGACCGCATCGGCTTCCCGCCGGGACACCAGTTCTCCCGACGGTGTGTAGGCGCGGTCCGCGAACGCTTCGCTCACCGTACGAAGGCCGGCCTGGCTCGCTTCCTCGAGGAACACCGAGCCGGGAAGCCCCAGAACCGGAAGCGCGGGATCGTAGGTGCGGACGGCATCGACGACGGCGCGGGCCTGCTCGCGATGGCCGACGATCGCGTTGTACAGCGCACCGTGCGGCTTGACGTACGAGACAGCGGAACCCGCGGCACGAGCGAGACCGTCCAGGGCGCCGATCTGATACAGCACGTCCGCAGTCAGGTCGGCCGGTTCCATGTCGACGAAACGCCTGCCGAAGCCCGCGAGATCGCGATACCCGACCTGAGCGCCGATACGAACTGCATTGTCGACAGCAGCCCGGCACGTCGCCAGAATCGTCGTCGGATCACCCGCGTGAAACCCGCACGCGACATTCGCGCTCGTGACGAGGGTCAGCATGGCGTCGTCGTCGCCGAGCTTCCACGTGCCGAAGCTTTCGCCGAGGTCGGAATTCAAATCGATGGAAGGCATCGTCGACGATTCTATGCGGCCCGAGGTGACCGAACGGCACATTCGCTCCGAGGTGCGCGGGCGACCCCAGTGCACACAAGTCGGGTCCGCAGGGCCGGATGTGACCCCAGGAGGCGATTCGTGTGCACTCAGGACCGGTGAAACCGGATCAGACGAGCACACGCCCCGAGTTGGACTTCCTCCGCGAACCGACGGCCCGGCAGACGAGGTAGATGACGAACGAGATGGTGGTGACGAACGTCGAGACGGGAACGCCGGGAGCGAGCGACAGCAGGATTCCGCCCACCGCTGCGGTCTCGGCGAACACGATCGACAGGATCGTCGCCTTCAGCGGGCTCGCGGTGACGCGGGCAGCGGCGGCGGCGGGCGTGATCAGCAGCGACAGCACCAGGAGTGCTCCGACGATCTGGACGCCCAGAGCACAGGCAACACCGACGAGCACCGCGAACACGACCGACAGTGCGCGCACCGGGACGCCACGGGCCAGGGCGACCTCCGGGTCGGTGCTGGCGAACAGCAACGGGCGATAGACGACGGCCAACACGATCAGCACGACGACGGCGCAGATCAGCAGCAACTGCAGGCCGCTCTGCCCGACGCCGACGATCTGGCCGATGAGGAGCGAGAAGCTCGTTCCGGTTCGTCCTGGGTAGAGCCAGATGAAGAGGACCGACAATCCGAGACCGAAGGACATGATGACGCCGATGACGGAGTCGCGGTCGCGTGCCTTGGATCCCAGTAGCGCGAACATCACGGCGGCGACGACGGATCCCACGATGGCACCGAGCCCGACGGTGATGCCCACCAGCAGTGCCGCCGATGCGCCCGTCAAGGACAGTTCGCTCGAGCCGTGGACGGCGAACGCCCATTGCCTGCTGACGATGAGTGGTCCCAGTGCTCCGGCGAGGAGTCCGAGGATCGCGGCGGCGATGAGCGCTTGCTGGACGAAGTCGTATCCGAGCAGGTTGGCGGTGGAACTGAAATCGAGCATCTTGGAGAAGGCGTCGACGACTTTCTCGTTCATGAGACGTCCTCGGTCGGGGGGTGGTGCGCACCTGCGGTGCCGAGTGCGTCGATGGAGTCGCCGGTTCCGACGACGACGAGGCGTCCGCGGACTCGGAGGACCTCGACCTCGGTCCCGTAGAGCTCGGAGAGAACTTCGGTGGTCATGACCGTCGACGGCGATCCGATGCGGAACTTGCCGTCGACGATGTAGACGATTCGATCGACGAGGGGGAGGATCGGGTTGATCTCGTGGGTGACGAACAGGACGGCGGTGTCGTGCTCGCGGCGTCGGCGATCGATCAGTTCGGACACGAGGCGTTGGTTGGCGAGGTCGAGGCTGAGCAGTGGCTCGTCGCACAGCAGCACCGACGGATCGCCGACGAGTGCCTGCGCGATGCGGAGCCGTTGCTGCTCGCCACCGGACATCGTTCCGACGGGTGCTCCGGCGAACGCGTTCGCGTCGACCTGGTCGATGGCGGCCTGGACGATGCGCTTGCGCTCACGCATTCCGCGGAAGCCGAGGCCCCACCGGTGCCCGTCCCATCCGAGGCCGACGAGGTCGCGTCCGCGGAGCGGCAGGCCGTCGTCGATGCTGCGTTGCTGGGGGACGTATCCGACGCCGGACTGGCCCCGCCGGACGGGTGAGCCGCCGATGGTCGCCGTGCCCGACGTCAGCTGGTTCTGGCCAAGCAACACCTTGAGCAGGGAGGTTTTCCCCGACCCGTTGGGGCCGAGGATCGCCACGAATTCTCCTGGCTCGACCTCGAGGTCGAGGTTCTGCCACAACGTGCGGTCACCGAACGACAGCCCGGCGTCGCGCAGTTCTACAGCAGACATGGGTTACAGCTTTCCAGCACCTGGGTGGTCAGGCCCACTCAGGATGCACTGAGTGCGGCTTGCAGATCCTCGGCAGCCTTGGTCTGCCACTGGATGTACGTCTGGCCTTCCGGCAAGGTCTCGGTGACCTCGACGACAGGAATGTTCGCGGCCTCGGCCGTGGAACGGATGTCCTGGGTGACTGCGTCCTGGGTCTGGATGTTGTAGATCAGAACGTCGACGCTGTTCGAGGTGAAGAGGTCGCGTGTCGCGGCGATGGACGCGGGGGACGGGTCGTTGCCCTCCTCGATGGCGTCCTTGAAGTCCTCCGGTGTGCGATCGTCGAGGCTCGACTCCTCGATCAGGTAGTGCGCGATCGGTTCGGTCTGTGCGACAGGTGCATTGGGGTGATCGGCCGCGATCTTCGCGGTCACGTCGGTGATGGCGTGGACCTGCTCGTGGAACGACTCGGCGTTCGCGGTGTACTGCGCCGCGTTGTCCGGATCCAGCTGTCCGAGCTTCTCGGCGATGGATTCTGCTGTGGCAGCGGCAACTTCGGCGTTGTACCAGACGTGCTCGTTGACCTCGCCGTGGCTGTGGCCGTGCTCGTCCTCGGTGGCAGCCTCTCCGGCGGCGGGCTCGTCCTCGTGGGTGCCCTCGCCTTCGTGACCGTGTTCTTCTCCGAGGAGGTCGAAGGCGTTGACGCTCGGGACGTTCTTGCCCTCGGAGGACAGGATGTCGTCGATGAATTCGTCGTATCCGCCGCCGTTGTAGACGACCAGGGAGGCCTCGGCGACCTTGGCTGCGTCACCGGGGGACGCCTCGTAGGAGTGGGGATCGGCCGATGGGTCCGCGATGATGGAGTCGACGGTGGCGAGGTCGCCTGCGACGGCTTCGGCGACGCTGCCCCACACGTTGGTCGACGCCACGATGGTGACGGGGCCGTCGACGGCGGTCGCGGGGGCGGAGTCGGTGGAGGCGGTGGACTGCGTGTCGGAGCTGCAGGCGCTGAGCGCGAGGGCCGCTGCACAGGACAGGCCGACGAGGGTGGTGGCGGTGCGACGCATGGGGGCACTCCTTCGGAGTGAAGAATCAGATGCAATTGGAAACGGTTACCGTTGTATTCTAGCTTCGCGCACGTCAGCGATCGAATCGGGCAAACACGGCCCGATTTTCGCTGCGACCCGGTATGCGACTAACGTCCGAGTATGTCCAGGTCGAGGGAGCCGCGTCGCCCGGCCACATTGGCGTCCATCGCCGCCGAACTGAAGGTGTCACGCACCACGGTGTCGAACGCCTACAACCGCCCCGATCAACTGTCACCTGAGCTGCGGGAACGCGTGCTGATGGCAGCCAAACGTCGCGGATACGCCGGGCCCGATCCCGTGGCACGGTCGCTGCGTACCCGGAAAGCCGGGGCTGTCGGTCTGGTTCTTACCGAGGCGCTGAGCTACTCGTTCCGCGACCCGGCCGCCATGGCGTTCCTCGCCGGCCTCGCGGAATCGTGCGAAGCCGCCGGGCAAGGCCTGCTGCTGATTCCCGCAGGCCCGGACCGAGACGACACCGCCGCCGCGGCTGTCGTCCAACAGGCAGGGGTCGACGCCTTCGTCGTCTACTCCGTCGCCGACGACGACCCCTATCTCCTGGCCGTCCGCGAACGGCACCTGCCCATCGTCATCTGCGACCAACCACGAGGCGTCCCCGAAGCCGCACTGGTCGCCATCGACGACCGCGCCGCGATGAAACTCATCGCCGACCAGGTCATCGCCCTCGGGCACAAGCACATCGCGGTGCTGTGCATGCGCCTCGGACGGGACCGACGCGACGGCGTCGTACCCCCGGTGCGGCTGGCCAACAGTCACTTCCACGTCCAGCGTGAGCGTATCGCCGGAGTCCAGGACGCGATGCGGGAAGCCGGACTCGACCCGGACGCTCTGACCGTCGTCGAACGTTTCGAGCACACACGACGGTCCGGCCACTCGGCGGCAGCCCAAGCGCTGCAAGCGAATCGAGACACCACCGCGCTGCTGTGCACCACCGACGTCCTTGCACTGGGAGCGCTGAACTTCGCGAAGGTCACCGGCATCGACGTCCCCGGCGAACTCACCGTCACCGGATTCGACGGCGTCGAGGACGCCATCCGAGAGAACGTGACGACGGTTCGTCAGGACGCCGAGGAGAAGGGTCGACGCGCAGGCACATTGCTGACGTCGACCGCGCGCTCCGGCGTCGTGACCGCCGAATTCCTGCCGACCGAATTGGTCAAGGGACGTACTGCGGGTGCTCCCCCCACCGCGTGAGCGGCGGGGGTGTTCAGCTGAGCAACGCCGCGCACCTGAGCAGTCCGAGGTGGCTGTAGGCCTGCGGGTGGTTACCCAGTGACCGCTCCGCGACCGGATCGTATTCCTCGCTGAGCAGTCCGGTGGGTCCTGCCGCGCTGACCAGCTGCGCGAACAGGGCTTCCGCTTCGGCGCGCTGCCCGACGAGCAGGTAAGCCTCGACGAGCCAGGCTGCACAGAGGTGGAACCCGCCTTCGCCGCCGGGCAAACCGTCGTCGTGGTGGTACCGGTAGACGGTCGATCCACTGCGCAGTTCGGCTTCGGTAGCGGTGACGGTTGCGGCGAACCGCGGGTCCGAGGGATCGATCAGGCCGGAAAGGCCGATGTGCAGCGTGGCGGCGTCGAGGTCCGTGCCGTCGTACGCCGCGGTGTAGGACTGGACCTCGTCGTTCCACCCCTGCTCGAGAACCTCGGCGCGAATCGTCGAACGCAGTGTCTCCCAAGTTGGTTCGGCAGTGCGGCCGAAGCTCGCGGCGAGGGTCAGCGCCCGGTCCACCGTCAACCAGCCCATGACTTTCGAGTAGACGTGGTGGCGAGGATTGCCGCGGATCTCCCAGATACCGTGATCGGGTTCGGTCCACCGCCGCATCACGGCCTCCACCATGGACCGGACCAGCGACCAATCGTCCTCGGACAGGGCCTCTTTTCCTTCCAGCCCTGTCGCCTGACGCGCGTGCGCGAGCGACGAGATGAGGTCGACGATCGGCCCGAAGACGTCGAGCTGAACCTGCTGGTTCGCGGCGTTTCCGACGCGCACCGGCCGCGAGCCGGCGTACCCGGGTAGTTCGTCGATGACGGCTTCCGGTGGGAGTCCCAGACCCCAGATGGTGTACAGCGGATGCAGACGTTCCGGTCCCGGAACCGATTGCAGCACACCGTGAATCCAAGACAGGTAGCTTTCCGCCTCGGCGGTGGAACCGACGTTGACCAGCGCCGAGGCGGTGAGGGCGGCGTCGCGTAGCCAGCAGTAGCGGTAGTCCCAGTTCCTGACGCCGCCGATTTCCTCGGGCAGTGACGTGGTGGCGGCCGCCATGATGGAACCCGACTCCGCGTGAACGAGGCCGCGCAGTGTCAGGGCGGATCGCTTCATCAGATCTCGTTTGAGCGGCGGAAGAGCCAGTCCGTCGACCCACTCCTTCCAGTACGCCTCGGCCTGCCGACGTCGCTCGACCTCGGGTACTTCCGACGGTCCGAGATCCTCTGTTCCCAAACGCAATTCGAGAACGACCGGGCCGCTCGACGGATCCACCTCGGCATGAGCGGTTTGCTGGGTGCCGTCGGACACGACGTTCCACCGCACTCCGGGGCTTCGCAAGACCATCGGGTCGGCCGTGCCGTGAATGCGGAGGCCGTCGGCTTCGGGTTCGAGTTGCACTCGGACCTTGCCGAACTCGGGGCGAGGCGCAAACGTCACGACCGCCGCGGCTTTTCCGGTGATCACGCGTGTCACACACGTCTGACCGGTGGGCACGTCGTGCGGAAGGTAGTCGGTGACCTGGAGGCTCGACCACTTGGTCTGCACGGTCATCGTGCCGTCGACGTACTGCTGGCTCAGCGGTAGAGCCGTACGCGTCGGGCCGACGCTGAAATGGCCCGCTTCGTCGCCGCCGAGAAGGTGCGCGAAGACGGCAGCGGCATCGGGCTCCGGATGGCACAGCCAGGTGAGGTCCGCGTCGGGAGTCACCAGGGCGACGGCGTTGGGGCTGGCCAGCATCGTCAGCCGTTCGATACGAGGCGCGTCGGCTCCCGAGAGCCACTGGCGTCGTTCCTCGAGCAAGAACGCCAAGGCCAGCGCAACCTGCTGCGTGGAGTCGATCCGGAACTCGGCCGAACTGTCGCCTGCACCGACCTTGACGCCGATGTCCGGACCGTGGAGGCGAGCGAAGGCCTTCTCGTCGGTGACGTCGTCGCCGAAGAAGACCGCTGCGGTCGCGCCTTCCTGGTGCCGGAGGATGTCCAGGGCGACGCCCTTGTCGGTGACGATGACAGCGAGTTCGATCACCGACTTGCCTTCGGTGACCTGCACTCCGTCACGGCGGGCGACGCCCTCGCGCACGGCGTTCAACGCCCGTTCCGCGTCGACGGGCTCGGCGTTGCGTACGTGCAGCGCAGCGCTCGCCGGCTTGACCTCCACTCCGACGCCGGGGAATCGGCCGGCGATCGACTCCATCTCGGCGGAGATGTCACCGAGCAGCTTCTTGGCCTTGTCGTCGATCGCGTGGATGAAACCGATGTCGAACTCACTGCCGTGGCTTCCGACGAGCTGAACTTCGGCGGGCAACCGGGACAGTGTCGCCAGGTCACGTAGTGCGCGGCCGGAGATGACCGCCGCGGTGGTACCGGCGAGCGTCGCGAGCCCGCGCATGGCGCTGACGGCCTCCGCGTGGGGAAACGCCTTCAGCGGATCGGACACGATGGGAGCCATCGTGCCGTCGTAGTCCGAGGTGACGAGGAGGCGAGGGGTCCGGGCGACGCCGATGAGAGCGCGTCGGAGTTCCAGTGGCAGTTCCAGAGCAGTCACTCGAATGAATCTATGCGATAGCCGCGGAACCGGCTCACCGGTCCCCTCACGTCACATCGACGCTTCGGCGTTTCCGAGGAGCAGGTCGACGGTCAATTCCAGCCTCATCGCAACATCGTTCGCCGACGATCGTCGCGTCAACCACGCCACCAGATTGGACAACCAGACGTCGCTGACGACACGAGCGATGTTGAGCTGCAACTGTGTCGGCTCACCGTCGCTCATCGCCTCGGCGAACATTCGGTCCATCAATCGACCCACATGATCGACCTCGGCGGCCGCGGAGGCGTCGGCCGACATGAATGCTCGGGTCATCGCTTCGGTGAGCAACGGATCACGCTGCATCGCACGTGTGATCTGACTCAGGACCAGATGCATGCGTTCCCGCGGCGTCCGGCCGGACGGGAACGTGCGTTTCGCGGCGATCTTCTCGAACTCGCGGGCAAGCGCGGACACGAGCAGGTGCACTTTCGACGGGAAATAGCGGTACAACGTTCCGACAGCCACGTCGGCACGTTCGGCGACCGCACGCATCTGCACCGCGTCGTACCCGCCCTTCGATGCCAGCGCGAGAGTCGAGTCCAGGATTCGTCGGCGACGTTCACGCTGCGCCTCGGAACCGAGGACCTCGTCCACCAGGGCGCCCGCGGATCGCGGTGACTCGTCACGGCCCTGGCCGGTGCGTCGAGCAGTGGGCATCGTGTCACTCACCCCGTGCCGTCGCGGACATCGCGGCGGCGGACTCGGTGACGATCTCGAGCATGGCCTGCTCCGCGGCGGCTGCGTCCCCGGCCTGGATCGACGACGCGACGACGCCGTGGAGACGAATCGCTTCCGGGTCGGCCTGGTGCGGCATCAACGCGTGCCGTGTCCGACCGGCGAGTACCTCGACGACGATCTCCGACATCGAGCGCAACATCGGATTGCCCGACGCCGCGAGCAACGTGCGGTGAAAATCGGAGTCGTGAGCGAGATAGGCGTCGGAATTCGCGGCGCGAGAGGTGGCCGACATGCCGATCACCGCCGCGGTCAACTGGCCGCACTGCTGCGGGGTCGCACGATCAGCGGCCAGGCGAGCAGCCAAAGGCTCTATGCCGGAACGAAGTTCACTGAGAACGATCAGCTGCTTCGCGCGATCGGGGCCTGCCAGTTGCCACCGGATCACCAGCGGATCGAGCGCGTTCCACGCCGTCGACTCCTGCACGGTGATGCCTACCTTGCGTCTGACGGTCAGGAGCCCGAGCGACTCGAGCACGCGGACGACCTCGCGCACCACGGTCCGCGAGACCTCGAAGCGGGCAGCCACGTCGTCGGCGGAAATCCGGGTACCCGGGACGATCGTTCCGTCGACGATGTCGCGTCCCAGTTTCTCCAGGACGGTGACGTGCAACTGCAAGGATTCGGCTACCACTTCTCGATCGTGCCACGTGTGCGCCGGGTTCTCTTCCCGCTACTGTGACGGGCGGGAGGGATGTCCAATGACTGCAGACAGAGTCGACGTGCGTTTTCCGTCCGGGGGTATCGAGTGCGCCGCCTGGTTCTACCAGGGGGCTGCCGGTGCACCGGTGGTGGTCATGGGGCACGGCCTCGGCGGCGTCAAGGAGATGAGACTCGACGCCTTCGCGGAGAAGTTCGCGGCCCAGGGATATTCGTGCCTGGTGTTCGACTACCGGCACTTCGGCGGCAGCGACGGCGAGCCGCGTCAGCTGCTCGACATCGACGAGCAGTTGGAAGACTGGGCAGCCGCCATCGCGTTCGCCCGCACCCGGGCCGAGAAGATCGTGCTCTGGGGCACGTCGTTCGGCGGCGGGCACGTGATCGTCGCGGCGGCGCGGGACGGTCACGTCGATGCGGTGATCTCCCAGTGCCCCTTCACCGACGGCATTGCATCGGCGCTTGCGACGAATCCACTGGTCGCGGTGCGTGTTACTGCTCGCGCTCTGCGCGACAAGCTCGGTTCTGCGCTCGGCCGAGCACCCCGAACGATCCCGCTCGCCGGCAAGCCGGGCGCGACGGCGCTGATGTCGTCCGAGGATGCGCTCGACGGTTACCTGGCGCTCCTTCCCAGCGGGGCGTCGTTCCGCAACGAGGTTCTCGCCAGGGTCGGGCTGGACATCCCACTGCGACGACCGGGGCGTCATGCGTCGAACGTCACGTGTCCGATCCTGTTCACGGTGTGCGAGACGGACACCGTCGCCCCGGCGAAAGCAACTCTCCGGCACGCTGCACGCGCGCCGCGCGGCGAGGTCATGAGCTATCCCGACGGGCACTTCGCCATCTACGTCGGCGACGCCTTCGAGCGCGTCGTCGCGGATCAGATCGCGTTCCTGCAGCGAGTGGTGCCTGTCTAGCTATTTGTAGTACAAATCGGCCGAGGTCTTGTCATTCGTCGTACTTTTGGGCATAGTGAGCCGAGTCACCTCCCGGGGGAGGTGCCGACCACCTCACCGAAAAGGTAAATGCCCATGCTCACGACACTTGCTCAGGCCGCCGACGGCGCCACCGCGTCGGACGCTCGACTCATCCTGTCCGCGATCGTCGGCGTCGCGGTCATCATCGGTCTCATCACCTGGCTCAAACTCCACCCGTTCGTCTCCCTGACCATCGGAGCCGTCGGAGTCGGAATCGCCGCCGAACTCGGTGCAGCCGATTCGGTCGCAGCGTTCGTCGAGGGCTTCGGATCGACGATGGGCAGCGTCGGCATCCTCATCGGCTTCGGCGCGATGTTCGGAAAACTGCTCGCCGATTCCGGCGGAGCGGACCGCGTGGTCGACACACTCGTCGGGAAATCCTCGCCCGCGCTCCTTCCGTGGACGATGGCGCTCGTCGGCGCCGTGATCGGGCTTCCTATGTTCTTCGAGATCGGCCTCGTCCTGCTGATGCCGGTGATCATCCTGGTGGCCCGGCGGTCCGGTCAGCCTCTGATTCGAATCGCCATCCCGACGCTGGCTGGACTGTCCGCGATGCACGGTCTCGTGCCGCCGCACCCGGGCCCGCTCGTCGCCGTCTCCGCTCTGGACGCCAACCTCGGACTCACGCTCGGTCTCGGAGTGATCGTCGCGATCCCGACGGTAGTCGTCGCCGGACCGCTGTTCGGCAAGCTCGCGTCCAAGTGGGTCGACGTGCCGGTTCCCGCCCTGTTCGAAACATCCGAGAACGAGGAATCGCGCCGACGCCCGACATTCGCGGCGACCCTTGCTGCGATCCTGCTGCCCGTGGTCCTCATGCTCGGCAAGGCTGCGGCCGATGTCATTGCCGCAGAATCGAGTTCACCACTGAAGGGTCTGCTCGACTTCCTCGGCACACCCGTGGTCGCGCTGGGTATCGCCGTCCTCGCGGGAATCTTCCTCCTCGGCCGCGGAGGTGGAATGGACCGGCCCGCGATCGCGAAATCCCTCGAGAGCTCACTGCCCCCGATCGCCGGAATCCTCCTGATCGTCGGCGCCGGAGGCGGTTTCAAGCAAGTACTCATCGACACCGGAATCGCCGACGTCATCGCCGACGCCATCAAATCCAGCAGCCTCCCCGTTCTCTTCCTCGCCTGGTTGGTTGCGGTACTGATTCGCGTCGCGACCGGTTCGGCAACCGTGGCCACGGTGACCGCGTCGGGAATCCTGGCTCCTGTTGCAGCAGAACTGTCCTCGACCCACGTCTCCCTGATGGTCCTGGCCATCGGCGCAGGCTCACTCTTCCTGTCGCACGTCAACGACGCCGGATTCTGGTTGGTCAAGGAATATCTGGGTACCTCCGTCGTGCAGAATCTGAAGACATGGAGCGTGATGGAGTGCGTGATCTCGGTGACAGGCCTGGCCGGTGTCCTGGCGTTGAGTGTGGTGATCTGACATGACAACGCACCCGGTACTGGTGATCATGGGCGTATCCGGATCCGGAAAATCTACCGTCGCAGGCATTCTCGCCGGAGCACTCAAATGGGACCTGCAGGAGGGCGACGACCTGCACCCCGACGCCAACGTCGCGAAAATGGCCTCGGGCCACCCACTCACCGACGAAGACCGATGGCCGTGGCTCGAGACCATCGCGGACTGGATCCGAGCGCACGCAGAAGCAGGTGAGCCAGGAATCGTCACGTGCTCGGCACTCAAACGCAGCTACCGCGACATCCTCCGCCGAGGCTCGGAGGGCAACGTCGTCTTCGTCCACCTCGCAGGCTCCCGCGAACGCATCAGCGGCAGACTCAACGCCCGCATGAACCACTTCATGCCCAGTGGCCTCCTCGACACCCAGATGTCCACCCTCGAACCCATCGACCCCGACGAACCCGCCATCGTCATCGACGTCGGCCCACCACCCGCCGACATCGCCGCCTCGATCATCGCCGAACTCGAGACCTATCTTCGGACCGAATGAACCGTTCGGTCACTCCAAGTGACCGAACGGCACATTCGCTCACTTCAAGTGACCGAACGTCACGTTCGGTTCGGCGGAGGGCGAGGTATGAAGCAGCGGTGCTGGTTTTTAAGCATACGAATGAACGACTTTCTTGCCAAAAATATGGTGAATGCGAGAAAGTGAACTAGTTCACGACTACATCATCCGCGCGGACAGGTCACGAGCCTTGTCGCACGAGCGTCCGAAGAGGAGACACCGATGGTGAGAGGTGCGCCGTCCAGGCCGGTGGAGTTGCCGGTACCGACCGCAGATGTGTGGGAGTGGCAGTTGCACGGTCGGTGTCGTGGGTACGACTCGTCGGTGTTCTACCACCCGGAGGGGGAGCGTGGACGCGCTCGCGCGCAACGCGAGCGCAAGGCGAAGGACATCTGCTCGACGTGTCCGGTGCTCCTCCGATGCCGCACGCACGCGCTGTCGGTGAACGAACCGTACGGAGTGTGGGGCGGAATGTCCGCGCACGATCGCGCCGACTACTACCGCGCCGAAGCTCGCTTCGCCTAGCGGGTCGTTCCTGCAGGCTCCACTCCTGGTCTGACGGGTCGTTTCTGCAGGCTCCACTCCTGGTCTGACGGGTCGTTTCTGCAGGCTCCACTCCTGGTGGCCTAGTCTCACCGACGTGGATCGAACTCCGTTGCCGCCTCGGGTGAAGGGATGGGACGTCGCCGTCTCGGTGACTGCTCTCGTGTTCACGGTGATGCTCGGCGGGGTGGCATTGCTGGTCGGGGTGTTCTCGCTGGCGTTTCTCGATCACTGCCCTCCGGAGACGTGCAGTGCCGACGGGGCGGTCACCGCCGTCGGAGCAACACTGGGGGCGGCGGGGCTCGTCGGCGTCGCGGGCCTGGTGACGACTCTCGTTCGCCTGGCTCGCGGACGCACTGCGTGGCCGTTCGCCGTCGGCACCCTCGTCGTGTGCATGCTCACCTGTATGGCGGGCGTCGTCGGATACGCAGCGGCCGTCGGAGCTTGAGGGGCGAGGCTTTCTGTCGGTGGGCAGGTGCAGGATGTCGAGTCATGAACAAGGTCCTGCGGGCGACGCTGGCTAGTGCGGTCGTCATCACCACCGTCATCGGTATTGCGTCGTTCGTTCTCAGTTTCGCTGCGCTGTGGGACCTGGCGACCATGGCGGGTGTTCCACGAAGCCTGTCCTGGCTGTGGCCCGTCATCGTGGACGGCACGATTCTGCAGGCCACCATTTCGGTGATCGCTCTCGCCCAGTTCGAGGATCAACGCAGTGGTCGACGCTTCTTCTGGGCGGTGTTGGTCACGGCCGCTCTCGTCAGCATCGGGGCAAACGCCATGCACGCCTTCATTTCCGGTGCAGGCACATTGCATCCGGCGCTGTCGGCGACCATCGCCACCGTTGCGCCGGTCAGCTTGCTCGCCGCCACCCACGGCCTGGGCATTCTGGTCAGGGTGCCGTCGGGCACCGTGGTGACGGTCGACCAGATTCCCGACGCCCCCACGCCCGACGCCCCCGCGCCCGAGGCCGTCGAAACCGGTGCCGGCATCGAAGACCCTCGCGAGATCACCCGGCCGACCGGACCTATCGTCGAGACCGTTCCGGACATGCCGTCCGCTCGGCCCACGCAACGAGTACAGCCGGAGACCACAGACGTCGATCCGCTCGTCGACGTGGACCGATGGGTTCTCGACGACGACCGCGTCGAGGATCTCTACCCGGTCGATGCGCCCTGAGCAGGCACGAGGCAGTGAGCTCCGATGGACCGGCGCAGTCCGTGGCACCATCGAGAGGATGACCGACGTGACGCCGCTACAGCCAGGCCCCGGGCAGGAGTCGGTGTGGGACTACCCTCGCCCTCCGCGTCTGGAGCATTCGAACCGATTGATCACCGTCAGGTTCGGGGGAATCCTCGTCGCCGAGACCAGGGAGGCGTGGCGAGTCCTCGAAACGAGCCATCCCCCGACGTGGTACATCCCGCGCGACGACGTCGCCGCAGATGCCCTGAGGCCGTCGGCGGCACGGTCCACCCACTGCGAATGGAAGGGCGCGGCGACGTACTGGGATGTCGTCTGTGGTGACGCGGTCAGCGAAGGCGCGGCGTGGAGCTACGAGACTCCGACCGAGCAATTTCTGCCCATCACAGGGCATCTCGCGTTCTCGCCCAGTCGCTTGGAGTGCGAGGTCGACGGTGAACGCGCCACCCCGCAGGAAGGTGGGTTCTACGAAGGCTGGATCACCAGCGATGTCGTCGGCCCGTTCAAGGGGATTCCGGGCAGCTGGGGCTGGTGAACTACTGCCGCCGGAACCGCTCGTGGTGAACGGCGTCGGACAGGGGACGGCGATGGCGCCAGCCGAAGCGCTCGAGGTCGGGGACCTCCTGGAATTCGCTGACCGGTCCCACGCACAGCCACGCTATGGGCCGCACCGGGGACGGTATGTCGAGTAGTTCGGTGAGGAACTGCTCCTGGTAGAACGAGACCCAGCCGACTCCAATTCTTTCCGACACCGCTGCGAGCCAGAGGTTCTGGATGGCGAGTACCGCGGAGAACAATCCGGTGTCGTCGACGGTTGCGCGGCCGAGGATGTGTGTGCCGCCGCGCTCCGGGTCGTAGGTGACGACGACCCCTGTGCGGCTCGATTCGATTCCCTCGATGCGGATCGGGTCGAACGTCGCGCGCCTGTCCGCAGGCAGCGATTCGGCGAACGCCACTCGTTCGGCGGCAACGTGCTTCGCGAACGCGGCAAGGGTGTCCGGTGACTGCACGATCACGAAGTCCCACGGCTGAGTGTTGCCCACGCTGGGCGCATGGTGCGCGGCGTCGAGAATTCGGTGCAGCATGGCATCGTCGATGCACGTTCCGTCGAACTCGGCGCGGACGTCACGCCTCGACCGGATGGCCGTGTGAACGGACATGTGTTCCCCGGCGCCGTTGCCGAAAGTCATGATGTTTGCACCTCTCCACCGATTCTCTGTTCGAGTGCAGCGACCACCGCGGGTATGTCGGCGGCCGGCACAGGACGGCCCAGATGGAAGCCCTGAGCGTGGTCGCAGCGAAGTTCCTTCAACGCCAGGAGCGTCTGCTCGTCCTCGACCCCCTCGGCTACGACGGTGAGCCCGAGTGTCCGGGCGAGGTCGATCGTGGAACGAACGATGACCTGGTGTGCGACGACCGATGTCATGTCGGCGACGAAGACCTTGTCGATTTTCAGTTGCTGCACGGGCAGGGTCTGCAGGTACGCGAGCGAGCTGTACCCGGTGCCGTAATCGTCGATGACGAGCGTGACGCCGAGATCGCGCAGCTGGTTCAGGGTTTCGATCGCCCCTGGCGGGTCCGTCATCGACGACGTCTCGGTGATCTCGATCGCGAGTGTCGACGGGTCGAGGTGCGAGGTGTCCAGTACTCGCGCAACCTGCTCGACGAGTGTGGTGTCCAACAGGTTTCGGGTCGAGATGTTGACCGACACGGTCAGGTCGATGCCGTCTTCGCTCCATGCGTGCCGTTGGGTGGCGACCTCGGTGAGCACGTAGTCGAGTAGCGGTCTGATCAGGCCGGTGCGCTCCGCCACGGGAAGGAATGCCGCGGGTTCGACGAGACCGCGTTCCGGATGGTTCCATCGCAGGAGGGCTTCGACACCGATCGCCCTCATCGTCGTCAGGTCGACCTGCACTTGATAGTAGATAGCGAGATGTCGTTGCTCGATGGCGTTTCCCAGCTCGCTGAGCAGTGACAGCTGGGCGCTGTTGTCGCGGTCCATCGAACTGTCGTACACGGCAATACGTGGCTGCACTGTTTTTGCGTATTGTGTTGCGCGATAGGCCTGTTTGGCCAATCCTTCGGTGGTGGCCGAGACGTCGGATCGAGTCCTGTTCGCCGACAGGGCAATGCCGATGCTGACTTCCACGAGCAGCGTGGCCGGGCCGACGGTAACGGGCTGATTCAGTGACGCATGCAGGCGCCCGGCGACACTGACGGCGTCCGATCGCTCGGCGTGCAGGACCACGGCGAACTCGTCGGCCCCGACTCGACCGATCACGCCGACTCGACCGATCGAAGCGCCGAGCCGAATCGCAACCGCGCGCAGCACGTCGTCACCGATACCGTGGCCGAAGGTGTCGTTGATCTCGTGGAACCGGTCGACGTCGATGATCAGGAACGCCAGTGGCGTGTCGCGGCGACTGTCGTGGGACATCCATTTCTCGACGCCGATGCGATTGGACAAGCCGGTGAGTTGGTCCGTCTCGGCGACGCTGCGCAGTGCACGCGTCTGTCGTGCCAGAAGCAGGAGCAGCTCGGACACGCGGATGAACACGAGGACGACGAGAACGGTGGCGCATGCCACGACGCCCCAGCCCCATTCCGCGACCGGTTCGCCGCGGATCAAGAGGATGGCCATGGCTGCGGGCGCGGTGAGAGTAGCGGCAGTGACGACCACGACGGTGGGGAAGCTGAACGAGGCAGCCGCTGTGTCCGCCGGGCCTCGTCGCGGTTTCGGCGACGCGAGAGTGCACACCGACGGGTGCAGAGCGGCCGTTCCGACCAGGAGGTAGAAGGCGAGATACCCGGCGTCGGTCACGCCCGTACCTATTCCGACGAACGAAGTGGAGGTCGCTTCGGCGGCGAGATCGGCTGCCAGCACGACGAGTACGGCGACGGTGAGCAGACGATAGGAGGCGCTCCGCCACTGCGGTGCGCCGACGAAGTGAACGAGCAGACCGAGCAGGTACACATCCATCGCCGGATAGGCGACGGCCAGCACTCCTTCGGCGGTGGACACGTCGACCGAATCGGGACGTACGACGAACACCCACAGCAACAGACCGAACGCGATCATCACGATGGCACTGTTGGCCACGTGACCGAGTTGGCCTCGACGCCAGCCCCGGTGGACCAGAAGGTAGAGCCCCGATGCGAGAACGGGGTATCCGGCGAGATAGATGATGTCGACGACGGTGATGGCGGGGGGCGAGTCCGCCGTCGCCAGAGCGAACGCCGTCGCGTCACCCAGGGCCCAGAGTCCGCTCCCGATCGCGATCAGAATCCACCCGGACATCGATGCGGGCCGGTTCACTGCAACGCCGACGACGACTGCGGCGACGGACGCGACGGAGACGGCCACGAAGAGCGTGTTCGAGGGAGTGCCCGCCGGCATCGACAGGTACACGGCGCAGGCGACGATGCCGAACGCGGGGAACAGCCACCATTTCACCAGGGTGCGTCCTTCCCTGCGTCCTGTACCTGCGCTCGGCCGACGTGATTCACTCTAGGTGACCGGGCGCTCGTCGGTTGGCAAGACCGGCAGGCGCGAGCGGGCCGTTTTGCTAGGTAAGGCTTAGCTGGGTTAGCTTTGCTTGCGTGTTCAACAAAGCTATCGTTCGCGCCACCTCCGCTGTGGCAGTACTCGCCCTCGCCGCCGGTTGCTCGACCACTTCCGGGAACGAACCGAAATCCACCGAATCCTGGAATTACACAACCGCATTCGGCAACACCGTGACGGCGGATTCACCGCCGGACACGATCGTCGTCGACGCGTACAGTGCTGCCGCGCTATGGGACTACGGCATCCGCCCGGACGGTGTGTTCGGATTCGGACTGGCCGACGGATCCGCGCTCGGCACTGCCGAAGCCGATCGGATGACCGTCATCGGCACCGACTCGGTGTTCGACACCGAAGCAGCTGCAGCGCTGGATCCCGACGTGATCATCGGGTACGCGAAGAAGACTGCGCCGCAGTCCTGGACGTGGTGGGACGCCGCACAGGCCGAGCAGATCGCCGCTGTGGCACCGTTTCTCGGAGTCGACGTCAGTCTGTCGATCGACGAGTCGCTCGACCAGTACCGATCCATCGCCGAGGCTCTCGGCGCCGACGTCGACAGCCCCGAGATCGCGGCGGACCGTGAGGACTTCGAGGCGGCGAAGCAGCGGGTGAAGGACGCGGTGTCGGCCAAGCCGGGGCTGACGGTCATGCCCCTGAACGTCGACACCGACGGTATCTACATCGGCACCGAGAACCTCGTCGTACTGAAACTACTGCGCGAGCTCGGTCTGACCCTCGCCGGCCCGGAAGCCGACGGCCCGTGGTCGACGGTGAGCTGGGAGAACGTGCCGCAGTACCCGGCCGACATCGTCCTCGAATACCCGGCGAGCAAACCGATCCTCGCCGACTCGGTGATCTACCGGTCTCTGCCCGCAGTAGCGGCCGGCCAGGTCCTCGACTGGGACGACAAGCGCCCCAACACCTACGCCGAGTACGCCGACTGGCTCCGGCAGCTGGCGGAGTCCATCGAGAGCGCGAACAAGCTCACCTGAACCTGCGGACGCATAATCCATGGCGTCGGCGACGAGTTCGGATTACCGTCACGGTTCGTGATCACGTTCCGACGCGTCGTCGACGCGGACTTCCCGCTGATCGGGCAGTGGCTGTCGCATCCCCACGTTGCGCGGTGGTGGAATCAGGACTCCTCCGTCGCCGCGGTGGAACGAGACTTCGGTCCCGTGGCGCGCGGCGAGGAGCCTGCGCAGGATCTGCTGGCCTTCGAGGACGGCGCGCCGTTCGCGCTGGTTCAACGCTGCAGATGGGCCGACTACCCCGAAGACCTCGCGGCGATCGCCGCGTACATCGACATGCCGCCCGAGGCCACCACGATCGACTACCTCATCGGTGAGGTGTCCGAGATCCATCGAGGCCGAGGAACGCGACTGATCGCGGCGTTCGCGGAGGACACCTTCCGGGCCTATCCCTCGTCGAACAGCATCATCGTTCCGGTCGTCGCGGGCAACCGTCAGTCGTGGCGAGCGTTGGAGAAGGCCGGGTTTCGCCGTATCGGCGAAGCGCAGCTGGACGCGGACAATCCGATCGACCCACCACTGCACTACGTGCAGCGCCTGGACCGCGTCTGACGGACGACGACGCCGGGAGCACAATCTCCTCATGGAGATTGCTGTCCTGCTCGTCGTGCTCGCGATCGGTGTCCTCGCGGTCGCGGCACTCGCCGAACGACTCGACGTCCCGGCGCCCCTGCTGCTGATTCTCGTGGGGGCTGCGGCGTCGTACGTTCCCGGAGTCCCCGAGATCCACCTCGAACCGGAGGTGGTGCTTCTCGGACTGCTGCCGCCGCTGCTGTACGCCACGGCAATTCAATCGTCGTTGGTCGACTTCAATGCCAACCGACGGTCGATCCTGCTGCTGTCGATCGTTCTGGTGATCGCGACGACCTTCGGCATCGGTGCCGTCGTACATGCACTCCTCCCCGGCATCTCGTGGCCGGCGGCGTTGGCAATGGGTGCCGTCGTCGCGCCTCCGGACGCCGTCGCAGCCACTGCGATCGGCCGCCGCATCGGACTGCCTCGTCGCGTCGTCACCATTCTCGAAGGGGAGTCCCTGCTCAACGACGCCACCGCGTTGGTCGCGCTGAGCACGGCGATCTTCGCCCTCGGACATTCGGTCCACGTCGGTCGGGTCGGACTGGACTTCCTCGTGGCCGCAGGCGGGGGCGTGGCCATCGGTCTGGTGACCTTCGTGATCGTCGCGAAACTGCGTCGGCGATTGACCAATCCTGTTCTCGACACCGCCATTTCGTTCATCGTCCCGTTCGCCGCGTACCTTCTCGCCGAGGAGGTGCACGCGTCGGGTGTGCTCGCCGTCGTCGTCGCCGGGCTTCTGCTGGGGCACAAGGCGCCCATTCTGCAGTCCGCGCAGTCTCGAATCGCCGAGCGAATCAACTGGCGAACCATCGCCTACATCCTCGAGAACGCCGTCTTCCTGTTGATCGGTCTGCAAGCGTCGTGGCTGCTCCGCGACGTCGGGACCAGTGCTCTGCCCGCGACGACGATCATTGCCGTCTGCGCCGCGACACTCGTCGGCGTCATCGCGATCCGCATGGTGTGGGTGTTCGTCGCGCGCTTCGCGCTGATTCACCCCGGCGCCGACGCGTCGACCGGTGTGGTCCCGTCCTGGCGCTACACGCTCCTGATCGGGTGGGCCGGCATGCGCGGAGTGGTGACGCTGGCCGCCGCGTTCGTGATCCCGTTGGGGACCGAGTACCGCGAAATCCTGCTGTTGATCGCATTCACCGTGGTGGCAGGAACCCTGTTCGTGCAGGGCCTCACGTTGCCGGTCCTCGCTCGTCTGTTGAAGGTGCCGTCGCCGGACCCGATGGACGACGCGTTGGCGCGGGCGACCCTGCTGCAGCAGGCGTCGAAGGCCGGGGAGAAGGCACTGGACGACCTCGAGTACGACGACCCGCACGGAGTGGAAGCCCTGGTCCGCCAACGCGTCGAGCAGCGGAATTTCTCGGCGTGGGAACGGCTGGGTACCACCGCCGAACAGGAGACCCCGAGCGAGCTGTACGCGCGGGTTCGCCTGACGATGATCGAGGCCGAGCGCGCGCGGATACTGGAGATCAGAAGCACCGGCACCGTCCCGTCCGAGGTGGTCGGCGAGGTTCTCGCCATGCTCGACGTCGAGGAGTCGATGATCGACATCGCGGGTGAGGACCGCAGCGAGATCAAGGTGTCCAATGCGCGGCGCGTCCATCCCGGGGCGGGGTGCGAGGAACTGGACCGATACCCGGTGGCGGAGAACGTGTCCGACGGTACGTGCCATGAATGCATCCGCGAGGGGACGGAATGGGTCGCCCTTCGGCAATGCCTCGAATGCGGCAACGTCGCCTGCTGCGACTCGTCGCCCAAGCGACATGCGACGGCGCACTTCCATGCCACGACGCACCCCGTCATGGAGTCCGCCGAACCAGGCGAGAACTGGCGCTGGTGCTACATCCACCACGTCACCGCCTGAGTAAATCCGCACATGTCGGACCGGCGTGCGAACATATGTTCGTGATCATGCATGCCGATCTCGACTCGTTCTACGCGTCGGTCGAGCAGAGGGACGACCCGCGCCTGAGAGGACGACCTGTCCTCGTGGGCGGCGGTGTCGTGCTCGCGGCAAGCTACGAGGCGAAGGCCTTCGGAGTGCGTACCCCGATGAGTGGGTCGCAGGCCAGGGCACTGTGCCGCGACGCCGTCGTCGTTCCTCCCCGGATGGACGCCTACATCGAGGCGAGCAAGGCCGTCTTCGAGATCTTCCGCGACACCACCCCGCTCGTCGAGGGGATCTCGGTGGACGAGGCGTTTCTCGACGTCACCGGTCTGGGAAAGATCCGCGGCACTCCGGTGCAGGTGGCGCAGCGGCTCAGACGCGAGGTCAAGGAGAAGGTAGGGCTGCCCATCACGGTCGGCATCGCGAGCACCAAGTTCCTCGCGAAGGTCGCCAGCGCAGTCGGCAAGCCCGACGGCCTCCTGCTCGTCGAGCCGGGACGTGAGCTCGAGTTCCTGCACCCTCTGAAGATCGAGCTGTTGTGGGGCGTGGGGAAGGTGACGGCGGAGAAGCTGCATGCCTTCGACATCGTGACCGTCGGTGACATCGCCGCGCAGTCCGAGGCGTCGATCGTGTCGATTCTGGGGAAGGGCGCGGGGCATCACCTGTACTCGTTGGCCAACAACCGCGATCCCCGACGCGTGCAGACCTACCGTGGACGCAGCTCGATCGGCGCCCAGCATGCACTCGGGCGTGGTCCGACGTCACCGAAGGACGTCGAGGCCTCGCTCATCGCTCTGGTGGACCGCGTGACGCAGCGGATGCGTGCCGCCGAGCGGACCGGCCGCACGGTCGTTCTGCGGCTCCGGTTCGCGGACTTCACCAAGATCACGCGCTCGCACACCCTGAACCGGGCAACAGCGGACACTCGGGACATTCTCGATGCCGCCCTCGCGTTGCTGCATGATGCTGCGCCTCTGATCGCCGATCAGGGCATCACACTGGTCGGGGTGACCGTCGCGAACATCGAGCGCACGGGCGCCGAGCAGCTCGAGCTGCAGTTCGATGCGCCACCGCGCAGCGGGGTGCAGGACGCACCGAGCGCATCGGCGTTGGACATCGCTCTCGACGGCGTGCACAGTAAGTTCGGGAAGAAGGCACTGACCCGAGGGGTGTTGCTGGGCCGCGACTCCGGACTGTCCGTGCCGCTACTTCCGGATTGACACCGTCAGCCGGAAATCCTTCGGCATCAGCGTCAGCCGCTCCTCGACCTTCAGGCGATACGTCGGATCTGCCTGGAAATCGAAGTGCTGCAGCAACGTACCGAGTACGAGGACGGCCTCGTGGATCGCGAACTGTCTTCCGATGCAGGCACGTTCGCCGGTGCCCCAGGGCTTGTAGACGTGGCCCGGGCGTGAGCGCACCTCGGCCGAGACGAAGCGATCGGGATCGAAGACTTCGGGGTTCTCACCCCAGACCGGGTCGCGATGCAACCCGGGAATCAGCACGAACGCCCAATCGCCCTGCTTCATCTCGTGTACACCGCCGATGACGGTATCCTCCCGGGCTTCCCGCGCGAAGGCAGGTGCTGTCGGCCACAGCCGCAGGGTCTCGTCCAGTACTCGCCGGACGTAGCGCAGCTTGGGTACCTGCTCGAACGACGGTGCTTCACCGCCCCAGACTTCGTCGACCTCCGCGCGTGCGGCGTCCAGTACGTGCGGATTGTTCGCGAGGTAGTAGAGGGCGAACGACAATGCCCCCGAGGTGGTCTCGTGGCCTGCGATCAGAAAGGTCAGTATCTGCTGGCGAATGTTCACTTCGCTCAGCGCATTCGGGTTCCCGGAATCCCGCGCGGCGTCCAGCATGATCTCGAGCAGATCTGCATGGGCGCCCGGGTCGGAACGTTCGTCGCGGCGGGTGCGCACGATGTCGTCGAGGACCTGTTCGAGGTAACGCTGATTCGCGAGGTTGCGCCGGTCGGCTTTCTTGAAGACGAGGTTCGCCAACCAGGGGATGGGAACGATTTCGCGACGCTGATTGTGCGAGAGCACCCCGACCATCGCGTCGACGAAGGGGTGGGGCTTGCTTCGGCTGAAGGAATCGAAACCGTAGCTGAACCCGGTGCGCCCGATGGTGTCCAGCGTCAGCTTCGTCATGTCCGAGGAGACGTCGACGGAGGTCTGCGAACGCCAGTGTGCCGCAAGCTCGGACGCGACAGTGAGCATGATGTCGTGGTATCCGCGCATGGCGCTTTGAGCGAACGCGGGGCGCAGGAGGTCGTGTGCCTTCTGCCAATTCGGTTCGTGAGAATAGGCAGTGAACAGTCCGTCACCGCCGACGGACCTGAGACCTTCGATCGCAGGGGACACGTGCTTGACGAATCTGGACTCGTCGCACAGTTCCCCCGCGAGGTCGGCGCCGGAGACGAGCACGTAGCGGCGACCGAGGACTACCCGCTCGAAGATCGGGCCGAGCCGGGCGGCGAGTGCCATCGAGTCCTGGACCGGCCTCGACGCGTGGGCGCCGACGACGTCGCCCAGGACGGGCAGGCGTCGGGGCGGGTGGGGGAGCGCTGCGCTGCGTACTCCGACGTCGACGACCATGTGCGACCTCTTCGCTCGTTACTGAACTCGGATACAACAGTGAACGTACTCGCTACTGAACTCGTGTCAAGTAGCATCCTGGGTGATGAACGGCGTTCGAAAACGACTCTCCCCTGACCTGCGGCGCGCGCAACTACTCGACATCGGGTCGAAGCTGTTCGCCGACAGGCCCTACGACGAGGTGTGGATCGAGGAGGTCGCCGACCTCGCCGGAGTGTCGCGGGGCCTGATGTACCACTACTTCGCGTCGAAGCGGGATTTCTTCGCGGAGATCTTGAAGGTCGAGTCCGCGCGCATTCTCGACACGACCGCGCCGGACACGTCACTGCCGGTGGCGGATCAGGTCGCGGCCGGCCTCGACGCCTACATTCGCTACACCGTCGAGCACGAACACGGCGTCCGGGCCATCAACCGCGGTGCCATGCTGGGCGACGCGGAAATCCAGGCCATCCTCGCCGACGAACTGCAAGTGCAGCAGCAGCGGATTCTGGCCGCGCTGCCCGCCGAGATTCGCGAGGACGAGATCACCCGGACGGCACTGCGTGGCTGGGTGTCGTTCGTGCGTGCGGTCTGCATGGACTGGCTCGATCGCCGATCCATCAGCGAGGACGAGGTCAAGGCGCTGTGCCTGCGTGCACTCGACGGGCTGCTCAGGACGTGAAGACCGGCGGAAAAGTCTATCGTGGCTGGTATGTGCCGAAACATCACCACCCTGCGCGGGCTGGAACCGCACGCGACGGACGAGGAGATCGAGGCTGCGGCCCGGCAGTACGTCCGTAAGGTCAGTGGCGTTCAGAAGACGTCCGACGCCACCCGCGATGCATTCGAGCTCGCAGTTGCCGAGGTCACCGCGACCACTCATCGACTGCTCGACGCGCTTCCCGAGCGTCGCCAGCCGCCACCGACGGTTCCGCCGCTGCGTCGCCCGGAAGTTCAGGCGCGGATCGCAGCGAAAGCCGCCGGCTGATCGATATCAGCCGACCGCCGAGAGGTACTCGCTGTAGAACAGACCCATACCGAGTGCCGAGGCGATGGCTGCCATCAACCACAGCCGGATGATGACGGTGGTCTCCGGCCAACTCGCGAGCTCGAAGTGATGATGGATCGGTGCCATGCGGAAGACCCGAACACCGTTGGTGCGGAAGATCGCGACCTGGATGACGACGGACGCAGCCTCGACGACGAACAACGCGCCGATCGCAACGGCGAGCAGCTCGGTCTTGGTGACCACGGACAGACCCGCGAGCAGACCGCCGAGAGCGAGCGATCCCGTGTCACCCATGAAGATCTTCGCGGGCGCGGCGTTCCACCACAGGAAGCCGATGCACGCACCGGCCGCGGCGGCACAGACGATCGCGAGATCGAGAGGATCCCGCACGTCGTAACACCCGACGCGTGGGTCGGTGCTGCAGGACTGCCGGTACTGCCAGAACGTGACGACGGTGTAGGCCCCCAGGGCCAGCGCCATCGATCCCGCGGCGAGGCCGTCGAGCCCGTCGGTCAGATTCACCGCATTCGACCAGGCCACGACCAGGACACAAATGAAGCCAACGAACAACAGGGTCGGCATGTACACGATGGCGAAGTCGCGGACATAGGACAGGTTTCGGCTGCCGGGCGTCACTGCGTTGCTGTCCGGAAAGCGAAGGACGAGAAGCGCGAACACGACCGCAGCGCCGATCTGGCCGACGTACTTGGCGCGCGCGGTGAGTCCGAGGTTCCTCTTGTTTCGCAGGCTCGTGTAGTCGTCGACGAAACCGACGATGCCGAGGGCCGTCGTCAGACCCAGGACGAGCAAGGCCGACGCCGAAGGGCCCCCGCCGTCGTATGCGATGCCGACCACGTGCGCCCCGCCGTATCCGACCCACAGCGCGACGAGGATCGCGACGCCGCCCATCGTCGGTGTTCCGCGCTTCGACTGATGGCTCGCCGGTCCTTCCAGCCGAATCTCTTGGCCGAAGCCCTGCTTCGAGAACTGCCGGATCAGCATCGGGGTGAGCAGAATCGACACCGCGAGAGCTGT
This sequence comes from Rhodococcus sp. RS1C4, assembly GCF_002258225.1. Lineage (NCBI taxonomy): Bacteria > Bacillati > Actinomycetota > Actinomycetes > Mycobacteriales > Nocardiaceae > Rhodococcus > Rhodococcus sp. RS1C4. The sequence continues at coordinate 391,610 of NZ_NOXZ01000023.1, forward strand.
TCCTCCCGCGAAGAGAATCAAGATCACCGCGTGTCATCCCCCTGATCGTCTGGCTGCAGTTACTGCCCGGTTATCGGCCGAGTCAACGCGTGCTGTCCGGAGGAATCTCCGGAAGCCCCTCACTGGCACGCAATTTTTCGGCCATCGAGCTCAGTAGATTCTGTGACTCCTCGGACAGATCGAACGCACGCGCCGACAGACGCTTGAGGCCATAGCCTTCGAGCTGAGTCACCAACTCGAGGTCGTGATCGATCTTGCGCGCGTAGATGTCGTTGAAGAAGTAATCCGGCTTCACCTTGAAGAACCGGGCGAGTGCAGCAACGGTGTCGTTCGACGGATTCGTCCGCTGACCGGAACGCAGCTGCGAGATGTACGGCTTGGAGATCTGGTGGCCGTGCTCGGCGAGCGCATCGGCGACTTCTGCATTGGTGTGGGGCTTACGGCCAGGTGGATGCACCGTGTTGAACAGACTGTTCAACCGTGCCGCGAAGTCTGCAGGCATCGGGATCTACTCTCACCCTTCTCGGTATGACCGGGCCGTCTTCGACGCGGCCCGGAAACGATAACGAGTAGGTAACCACATTCCAGGCCGACTGGCTGTTTCGGCGCGACGAACGGTAGAACGTGTTGCTTTCGGATCGGACGACCGGAGAAATGCGGAGCCTGGCGCGGCCCCGCCATCGACCACGTCATTCGAACGATCGACGAGGCACGGGTTCGAGCGCAGGCCGTTTGCCGAGCGTTAACTGCTCACAGCGGATCGTGCTGCACGTGTTCCATCGGGGTGCCGACCTTCCGCAATGCGTAGAGCGTCGTCCGCACCATCGACGGCGAACCACAAATCTGGATCTGCCGGTCCGCCCACGAGCCGAACTGCGTGACGACCTTCCCGATGGACCCGTGCAGCCGATGATGCATGCCCCACGGCAGTTCCGGCGTCGGACCGGAATGCCACCACGGATTCTCGTCCTCCTCGGTCACCGGAACCACCGTCAACCACGGGTTGGACAGCGATAGCTGCCACAGGGTCTCGGCGTCGTACAGATCCCGGGGATACGTGCCCCCGACGAACAGGTGCACTCGCGGGTTGTGGCTGCGTCGAGCCATGTCCATCACCTGAGCACGGAGCGGCGCCAGGCCGGTGCCGCCTGCGATCATCAGCACGTCCTCGGCGATTCCTCGGTCGATCTGCAATCCACCCAAAGGAGGGCTGACGGCCCATCGATCGCCGACGACCGACTCGGTCACCATGGCGGGGGACACCCAACCGCCGGACACCCGCCGAACGTGAAACTCGATCTCGCCCTGCGGATTACACGGAATCGCCGGCGACAGGTACCGCCAGAGTTTGGGGCGTTGCGGAATCTGCACGCTCACGTACTGACCCGGGTAGTAGTGAATGCCCTCGTCCAGTTGGAGGCGAATGATCGCCAGATCGTCGAGCACCCGTTGATGCTCGACGATCGTGGCGCCCCAGTACGGGGGCAATTCGTCCGAGTCCGCCGCAACGGCCATGTTGTCGGTGACGAGCGCTAGCGTCCGATGCCAGGCGTCCTCGACTTCGTCCGTCCACACCTCGTTGCCGACGAAGTTGCGGAACGCCGAGATCAGGGCCGAGGCACCCGCTCGGAAGTGGGTGCCGTCGACGCCGTGCTTGCGGTGGTCTCGGCCAAGTTGCTGGAGGAACGACTCGACGCGCTCGTTCTTGTCGAGATTGTCGAAGATGTAGGCCAGCGCACGGACGAAATGGTCGCGTTGCTGGTCCATCGACGCCGGAAAGAACGCCCGGAACTCCGGATGGTCGACGAACAGCTGGGCGTAGAAGGACCGTGCGAGAAGTGCCGGACCGTTCTCAGCGGCCAGAACGGACTTGAAACCGGCACGAACCAGGGAGATCGCCCGTGCATCGAGCATCGATCATCCTCCGCCGCAGCTAGACGGTTCCAAAGTAGACCGCCCGAGGGTATCCCGATTACACACCACTGGCCACAGAAGAAAACTGAGAAAATCAGACTTGAGCGGAACAGACTCAAGTCTTGGTACGTTGTACCCACCGACATCAAATTTTCTCCCAGCAGAAAGCAGGTGACCGGTGGACAGTTTCACCCCCACCACGAAAACGCAGGCCGCACTCAGTGCCGCTCTGCAGGCCGCATCCGCGGCCGGAAACCCGGACATCCGTCCGGCGCATTTGTTGGTGGCGTTGCTCGATCAGACCGACGGCATCGCCTCCCCCCTGTTGAAGGCTGTCGGCGTCGATCCTGCGACTGTGCGCGGTGAAGCTCGCACCCTGGTCGATCGACTCCCGTCGGCAACCGGATCCACGACGACTCCGCAACTCGGTCGCGAAGCGCTGGCGGCCATCACGGCTGCGCAGAACCTCGCTACCGAACTCGACGACGAGTACGTCTCCACCGAGCACCTCATGGTCGGACTCGCGACGGGTGACAGCGACGTCGCCAAGCTCCTGACCGGCCACGGCGCCGGACCCAACGACCTGCGCGACGCCTTCCAGACTGTCCGCGGCAGCGCGCGCGTCACCAGCGCCGATCCCGAGAGCACCTACCAGGCGCTCGAGAAGTACAGCACCGACCTGACCGCCCGGGCCCGCGAAGGTCAGCTCGATCCGGTCATCGGCCGCGACACCGAAATTCGTCGTGTCGTACAGGTACTGTCCCGCCGCACCAAGAACAACCCGGTTCTCATCGGTGAGCCCGGCGTCGGCAAGACCGCCATCGTCGAAGGTCTCGCGCAGCGCATCATCGCCGGCGACGTGCCGGAAAGCTTGCGCGGCAAGACCGTCGTCTCGCTCGACCTCGGCTCGATGGTCGCCGGTGCGAAGTATCGCGGTGAATTCGAGGAGCGGCTCAAGGCCGTGCTCGACGACATCAAGAACTCGGCCGGCCAGGTCATCACCTTCATCGACGAGCTCCACACCATCGTCGGAGCTGGCGCGACCGGTGAGTCCGCGATGGACGCGGGCAACATGATCAAACCGATGCTCGCGCGCGGTGAACTGCGGCTCGTCGGTGCGACCACGTTGGAGGAGTACCGCAAGTACATCGAGAAGGACGCAGCGCTCGAGCGTCGATTCCAGCAGGTCTACGTCGGCGAACCGTCCGTCGAGGACACCGTCGGCATCCTGCGTGGGCTCAAGGAGCGCTACGAGGTGCACCACGGTGTGCGCATCACGGACTCCGCGCTCGTCTCCGCCGCCACACTGTCCGACCGCTACATCACGTCGAGGTTCCTGCCGGACAAGGCAATCGACCTGGTCGACGAGGCCGCGTCGCGTCTCCGCATGGAGATCGACTCGCGTCCCGTCGAAATCGACGAGGTCGAACGAGCCGTCCGGCGACTCGAGATCGAGGAGATGGCGCTCGAGAAGGAGACCGACGATGCGTCGAAGGCTCGTCTCGAGAAGCTGCGCGCGGAACTGGCCGACGGCCAGGAAAAGCTCAACCAGTTGAGCACCCGCTGGCAGAACGAGAAGAACGCCATCGATTCGGTTCGCGTCCTCAAGGAAGAACTCGAGAACCTGCGCGGTGAATCCGAGCGTGCCGAACGCGACGGAGATCTGGGAAAGGCAGCCGAACTTCGGTACGGCCGCATCCCGACGCTCGAGAAGGAGCTTGCCGAGAAGACACAGGCAACTCCGGCGCAGGACGACGTCATGCTCAAGGAAGAGGTCGGTCCGGACGATGTCGCCGACGTCGTCGCAGCCTGGACCGGCATTCCTGCAGGCCGCATGCTCGAGGGTGAAACCGCGAAGCTGCTGCGGATGGAAGACGAGTTGGGCAAGCGCGTCGTCGGGCAGAAGGACGCCGTGCAAGCGGTGTCCGACGCCGTCCGTCGTGCTCGCGCCGGCGTCGCCGATCCGAACCGTCCGACGGGCTCGTTCCTGTTCCTCGGTCCGACCGGTGTCGGCAAGACCGAACTCGCGAAAGCGTTGGCGGACTTCCTGTTCGACGACGAGCGCGCCATGGTCCGCATCGACATGAGCGAGTACAGCGAGAAGCACGCCGTAGCTCGACTCGTCGGCGCGCCTCCCGGCTACGTCGGCTACGAGGCAGGCGGTCAACTCACCGAAGCCGTCCGCAGGCGTCCGTACAGTGTCATCCTGTTCGACGAGGTCGAGAAGGCTCACCCCGATGTCTTCGACATCCTGTTGGCCGTGCTCGACGAAGGCAGGCTGACCGACGGGCAGGGACGCACGGTCGACTTCAGGAACACCATCTTGATCCTGACGTCGAACCTCGGTGCCGGGGGATCGAAGGACCAGGTCATGGATGCGGTCAGGCGCGCGTTCAAACCGGAGTTCGTCAACCGCCTCGACGACGTGGTGGTGTTCGACGCCCTGTCCGAAGATCAGCTGGAATCGATCGTCGACATCCAGCTCGGCTTCCTGGCCAAGCGCCTTGCAGCACGCAGACTGACGCTCGACGTGACGTCGCCGGCGAAGCTGTGGCTGGCAGCTCGGGGCTACGACCCGCTGTACGGCGCTCGTCCGCTGCGCAGGCTGATCCAGCAGGCGATCGGCGATCAGTTGGCAAAGCTGCTGCTCGCAGGAGACGTCCGCGACGGTGACGTCGTGCCGGTGAACGTATCGGCAGACGGCGACGCACTCGTACTGGGTTAGACCGAGTATTTCGCTCCACTCTTGCGCGATATTTGCGGGATTCCGTGAATATCGCGCAAGAGTGGAGCTCTGTGCACGCCTGGACGTTCGTCACCCGCGAGGTGCCGGACGTACCCTCGGTGTCATGAGTTATCCGGACGATCAGCGCGCGAGAGTGGAGCCCGCGGAAGGACCCCACGACCGGCCGTGGGAAGACGGCACCGCGAATCCGCCTCCGGATCGTCCCGAATCCGATTACGTCGCCGACGGCTGGCAGGCATATCCGGACACCCAGCCGTACCCGGATTCACAGCCCTATCAGCAGGCACAGCCCTATCAGCAGGCACAGCCCTATCAGCAGGCACAGCCCTATCAGCAGGCACAGCCCTACCAGGACCAGCCGACGCAGCAGTACGGATATCCCCAGCAGTACTCGCCGCAGCAGCAGTACCCAGCCCAGCAGCCCAACCCGACCCAGGTGTTTCCGGCGTACAACCCGAGGCAACACCAGGCTCCGCCCGAGTACGGCGAGTATCAGGCTCCGCCCGAGCCGAAGGGGCCGCGGCGGTGGATGTTCGCGCTGGTCGCCCTGGCCGCGCTGGCGGTCGTCGTGCTGGCAGGAATTCTCGTGTTGACCAATCAACGATCCGACACCGAAGACGTCGCGGTTCGGCCACCGACCAGCCTGGCCCCGATCCCCACGCTCCCACCGAGCCAGGCGCCCCTCGCGCCACCGTCGGCTCCCGGTGGACTCGTCCCGGGAGGTATCCCGGAAATTCTGGGGAACTCCGGCGCGGCGATCGGAAACATCACCGCCATCGACGGTCCGACTCTGACGATCCAGGGCATCGACGGCGCCCCCGTCACGGTTCTCGTCACCCCGCAGACGCAGGTCCTGTCCCTGTCCGGCTTCGACGCCTCCTCGCTGAAGGTCGGGTCGCTCGTCGTCGTGAACGGCAGCCCCATGGAGAACGGTGCCATCACGGCGGACATCATCGTGGAAACCCCCGACCTGGGCGGGTGAGCCATCACGAGGCCGAACCTCTGGACGCTATAAGCTGACCCTCGATGACGGCTATGTGGTTCGGACTTGCAGCGATCGCCCTCCTGGGTGCGGTCGCCCTTCTGTACATCGACCGTTCGCGCCGGGACCAGGTAGGCCGGGTACGGCAGATGTGGGCCAAGGCGCAGGGATACACGTACGAGGCGTCCGACGACGACATCGTGTTGCAGTTCCGTCGTGCTGCACTCGCCAAGCCCGAGCAGACCACTGCGGTGGACCTCGTGAGCGGAGTTCGACGTGGCGAGAAGTTCGTACTGTTCGACGTCGAGGAGACGTCGACGATCGTTGCAGTCCAACGACCCGTCGGATCCGACGTGGACATCGACCTTCGGTTGAAGTCGACGCCGCCTCCGCGCGACTCGGACATGGAGCTGCTCGGGTCTATCGGCCCCCGTGTCGTGTTCGCGACGAACATCGAAGTGGCGCGGCGCGTGTGCGATCAACGTATGGCTGCGTTCACCGAATCCGTTCCGGCCGGCCTGAACCTGCTGTGGAGCGAGAACGACTGGACACTCGGATCCTTGCCGCTCGGCAGCACCGGACGCGACTGGGACGCCGCCATCGACGCAGTGGCGCGACTGTCCGGGATGCTGCATGTACTCCCGCCCGTCAACAACCGACGTCCATCCGGTCCCGCTCGAACCAGCCCTCCGCAGCGCAGTCGACCCGAAACCACCGTCGGGCGCCAAAGCCCAGAACCCAGGCAGAACCCAGAAGCTAGGCAGAGCCCAGCGCCCAGGCAGAGCCCAGCACCCAGGCAGAGCTCCGAGCCTCGTCGGAGCCCGGAACCCCGCCAGAATCCGGAACCCCGGCAGGCGCGCCCCGAGGTGCGGCGTCCCGAGGTGCGGCGTCCCGAGCCGAGGCCGCCGCTGCGTTCCGGTCCCGTCATCCAACCGTCCGGACCCCGGCCACCGAGCCGTCCGACACCCATCACTCGCGACTCGGACCGCCGCCGCCAGGACTGATCCGCAGGACCGGACATTTGGCGGTGTGGGACTCCACAACACGTCGATCGCACCGTAGCCTTCAGTTTCATGACCGCCGAACCGATCGAACCAGCGTCCCCCCTCACCGTGCGCCCGGTTGCCCTCGTCACCGGACCGACGTCCGGTCTCGGCGCAGGATTCGCCACTCACCTCGCTGCTCGCGGCTACGACCTCGTGCTCGTTGCCAGGAACGAGGTGGGGCTGCGTTCGCTCGCGGACGACCTGCGCGTCCGCTTCGGAGCCGACTCGGAGATCATCCCGGCGGATCTGGCCACCCAGGCGGGACGGGACGTCGTCGCCGAGCGGCTGAGCCGGGGCGTCGAATTTCTCGTCAACAATGCAGGTTTCGGAACTTCGGGTGAGTTCTGGACAGCGGAACCCGAGCTGCTGCAGGCGCAGCTCGACGTCAACGTCACCGCGGTGATGCAGTTGACCCGAGCAGCGCTGCCGTCGATGGTTGCTGCCGCGAAAGGCACCGTGGTCAACGTGGCGAGTGTCGCGGGGATCCTGTCCGGCCGCGGATCGACGTACTCGGCGTCCAAGGCGTACGTCATCTCGTTCTCCGAAGGACTGTCCGGTGGCCTCGCCGGCACGGGTGTCCAGGTGCAGGCACTGTGCCCCGGGTTCGTGCGCACCGAGTTCCACCAGCGCGCGGGCATCGAGATGTCCAGCATCCCGAAGTTCATGTGGCTGAACGTGGAACAGGTCGTGCGTGAATCCATGCGTGATCTGGGCAAGGGCAAAGTCATCAGTGTGCCGGGCGCGCAGTACAAGGTCCTGACGGCGCTCGGCACCAAGGTCCCCAAGAGTGCTGTGCGGAAGCTGACGAATCTGGTCGGTCGAGGTCGCGGCCGAACCTAGGCGACTTCGGCGCGTATGGGCGAGCCTCCGAGCGCGATTCGAGTATCACCGTTAAATTCAGACCTTGTGACTGTTTTCGTGATCGTGGCGATCCTCGTACTTGCAGTTCTCGCCTACGCGGCGAGCGTCGAGCGTCGGGTGCGGCGTTATCGGTCGAACACGGCCGCGAGCAGGCAGCTGGTGACCGTGGAGCTCGAGCGTCGCTACGTTCAGCTGGAGCCGTTCATCGCGGCCGTCGAATCGTCCGGCCTGGACCAGGATCTGGTTCGTCAGCTCGTCGGCGCGAGGTCGTGGTCCAAGGCGGTACGAGACAAGAACCTCGGTCTTCAGGCACAGGCAGCCGCCGAGAACGCGCTGTCGGCGGCGGTGCACGCAGTGCTGTCCGAGTCCGACACCCACCCCAAGTTGCGATCCAACTGGGCTTTCCAAGGCCCCGCCGGCGACCTGGAAACAACGGAGAAGCGCATCGCCGGCGCAGTGCGCGTGTACAACGACAACGCGTACGCGTTGGCGGAGCTACGCAGGTCGTTCGCGACCAAGCCCATGGCCACCGCACTCAAGGTCGTTCCGCCCGAGCCGTTCGTCGAGCACGTCGACCTCGTCGCCGACGAAAAGCCGGAGGACGTGCCCGCATGAGCCTGCGGGATTCCGGCCGGTAGATTCATCGACTGAATCGATCGAAGGGAACCGCACATGGCCGACAGTGCCCAGCGTGCCGAACTGGCCGAGCTGGTTCGTGAACTGGCCGTAGTCCACGGCAAGGTGACGTTGTCATCCGGCAAGGAAGCCGATTACTACGTCGACCTCAGACGCGCAACGCTGCATCACCGCGCGAGCGCGCTGATCGGAACCCTGATGCGCGAACTGGTGGCCGATTGGGACTTCGACTCCGTCGGCGGCCTGACGATGGGAGCTGATCCCGTCGCGTTGTCCATCGTCCACGCGGAAGGCCGCCCGATCGACGGCTTCGTCGTACGCAAGGCCGCGAAGGCGCACGGTATGCAGCGTCAGATCGAAGGACCCGACATCGTCGGCAAGCGGGTGTTGGTCGTGGAGGACACGACCACGACCGGGAACTCACCGCTGACTGCGGTGAAGGCGCTCCGCGACGCGGGAGCAGTCGTCGTCGGAGTTGCGACGGTAGTCGACCGGGCAACCGGAGCCGACGACGTCATCGCTGCCGAGGGGCTCGAATACCGCTCGCTGCTCGGCTTGGCCGATCTGGGTCTGTAGCGGCTTCGCCGCTGGTGGTGTGGTTAGGCGCCCCAGGGGGCACCCAACCACACCACCAGGCGCGGAGCGCCTCAGGCCACCTCGACCTCATGCATATCCATGACGAAGCCCGCTCCGGCGAAGTTGGGCATGTCGTCGGCACCGGCCTTGCCCTCCTCGGATCCGAGGGCTGCAATGGCGTCGTCCTTGGACGGGAAGTTCAGGTTGCCGACGACGAAGTGTGCAGGCTGGGATCCGTCCAGTGTTTCTGACACACCCCACTCGAACGAGATGATGCCGGGCATCTTCGCGGTCAGTGGCGCATGCACGCTTCGGTAGTGTGCCAAGAACGCATCGGGGTTCTCGGGGTGGTTGTAGGCGATGCTGATGCGAAACATTCGAGCTCCTTCTAGTGGGTGATCGTGAAGCCTTCGTAACCCTTGGATGCGACGTCGTCGCAGATGTCGCGGTAGACGTTGAGTCCGCCGACGTAGGACATGATCATGCGAGGTTTGCCGGGAATGTTGGCGCCGGTGTACCAGGAGTTGCCCTCGGGGTAAAGCGTGGTGTCGGCGAGTTCGATTGCCTGCGTAGTCCATTCCTTTGCCGCGGTCTCGTCGGCCTCGAATGTCCTGGCGCCGATCGACTCCAGATGTGCGACGGTGTCCGCTGTCCACTCGACGTGCTGCTCGATGGCGCAGACCACGTTGGTCAACACGTTGGGACTGCCGGGGCCGGTCAAGGTGAACAGATTCGGAAACTCGTCGACGGCGATACCCAGATATGTGGTGGGACCGTCGGTCCACTTGTCCTGCAGTGACTTCCCGTTGCGACCGCGGATGTCGATCTTCAGAAGCGGTCCGGTGATGGCGTCGAAACCGGTGGCGAAGACTATGACGTCGAGCGGGTATTCGTCGTGGGCGGTCTTCAACCCGGTCGGAGTCAATCCTTCGATCGGCGCATCCTTCACGCTCACGAGCGATACGTTGTCGCGATTATAGGTCTGAAAGTAGTTGGTATCGAGTGTGATTCGCTTGGCCCCCAAGGGATGCTCGCGAGGTGAGAGTGCCTCGGCAAGTTCAGGGTCCTCGACGACGGATCGGATCTTGCCGCGGAAGAACTCGGCGATGGTGTCGTTGGCCTGCCGATTGCTGAGCAGGTCCGGGTAGGCAGCGATGAGATCGATGGCCCGATGGCGACTCCATCGTTCCTCGAACACCGCCAATCGCTCTTCCTCGGAGTGGTCGAATGTGTTGACTGACAATGTGTCCACGGGCTGGCCGCCCCCGGACGCCTTCGATGCGACCTTGAAGTTCTCGATGTCGGCTCGAAAGGACTGCTTCTCGTCCTCGGTCAATGGGCGATTGCCGCAGTCGAGGCTGAAGGCAGGTGTGCGCTGGAAAACCGTCAGATGTTCGGCCTGCTCGGCGATCTTCGGGATCACCTGAACACCAGAAGATCCGGTGCCGATGACGCCGACCCGTTTGCCGGTGAAGTCGAACCCGTCGCGCGGCCACGCGCTGGTATGGATCGTCTCGCCCTCGTAGGCGTCGAGACCCGCGAAGTCGGGTGTCGATGACGTCGAGAGGCATCCCGCGGCGGTGATCAGGTACTTGGCGGTGACGTATTCACCGGCGTCGGTGCCGACCGTCCACCGTAACGCCTCCTCGTCCCAGACCGCTGATTCGACACGTACTCCGAAACGAAAGTGCTTCTTGACATCGAGTTTCTCGGCGACGAAGTCGATGTAACGCAGGATCTCCGGCTGAGCAGGATAGCGTTCTGTCCACTCCCACTCGTCGATGATGTCCTGGGAGAACGTGAACGCGTATTCCATGCTGATGCAGTCGCATCGTGCGCCGGGATACGTGTTCCAGAACCACGTACCACCGACGGTTTCTGCGGCCTCGTATCCACGGACCGACAGGCCGAGAGACTCGAGCTTGTGCGTCATGTAGACGCCGGAGAAGCCGGCGCCGATGACGACGGCATCGAAATCGCTTGTGCTCACGGAACACTCCTTTCAGGCGACAACGGATGTGAGATGGGCGCGAACGGATTCGCCGACGTACGCGATACCGGCGTCGGCTCCGGGGAGGATGTTGACGAACTGGAAGAAGCCATGCATCTGTCCGTCGAACACTCTCACCTCCACGGGTACGCCCGCGGCGGTGAGTTTCTCGGCATAGGCCTGACCTTCGTCGCGTAGAACATCGTGTTCGGCCAGCAACACCACTGCTGGTGCCACTCCTGACAGGTCCTCTGCGTGCAAGGGTGACACGTCCCAGTTGCGGCGTACTCCGGCATCGGGTGTGTAGAGATCCCAGAACCAGATCATCGACGTCTTGTCGAGCATCAACTGGTTGGCGGGGTCGGCGTACGAGCTGTTGTCGAAATCGTGGTCGGTGACGGGGTAGACCAACACCTGTAGCGAGACGGCCGGGCCGTTCTCTCGCACTGCTCGCTGCGCGACGACGGCTGCAAGGTTGCCGCCGGAACTGTCGCCGCCGACCAGTAGCGGCAACGCAGAATCGGAGCGAGAAGCGGTCCACTGCAGAACATCCCATGCGTCGTCGGCTGCAGTCGGGTAGATGTTTTCGGGAGCGAGTCGGTAGTCGGGAAGCACTACGGTGCACCCGGTCTCGACCGCGAGGCGTCTGGCAAGTGTGTCGAACTGATCCGGTGTGCCGACGACCCAGCCACCGCCATGGAAGTAGACGAACACCCCGCGTGGGCTGTCGTCAGGTGTCAGGACGCGAACCGGAATTGCATGTCCATCCGCCGCCTCCACCGTCAGGTTCTCGACCGACGCCATCTCGGGCCCTGGACCGTAGAGGTCGATGAATGTGTCGTTCATCGAGCGGACCTCGTCGGGGGTCATCTCGTGGAGCGCTTTACCGCCTCCTTCGGCGGCTTGGGCGAGGAACGCGGCGGTGGCGTCGTCGAGTGCCATGACAGGACTCCTTCGGAGTGTTCTAATTACGGACGGCATCCGTTCAGGTGATACACCTCACTCTAAACGCTGATAATCATTCGCCGCAACCATCTGTTGTCACGGCTTTTTCTGCTGCGACTTTGTCCTCAAATGTGATCTGGACAACTGGACGTTTTGGTTCTACTGTGACAGCGATCACGAGTTCATGCGCATCATTGCCATGAAATAGGAGGAGCCATGAAGTTCACCACGGGTCCCGGCAGGCTGGTCCTGTTCGGGCTGACCGGAGCCATGCTGTCGATGGCAGCATGTAGTGGGTCAGGCCCATCCGGTGCAACAGCCTCGGGGGAGATGCCCGCCGAGATCACCGTGCTCTCCACGACGGACAAGACCGGAACGCTCGCGTACGTCGGAGGTTCCCAGCTCGAAGGTATCGAACTCGCCGTCCAAGAGATCAACGAGCAGAAGTTCCTCGGCGACTCCACGCTGAAGCTCGACAGTCGCGACACCGCAGGCGACGCCCAGACAGCCGCGAGTCAGGTGACCGAAGGGATCGCGAACCCGAACGTCGCCGCCATCCTCGGCACCGTGTCCGGTGCGCAGTCCGTGGCGGTGGCGCCGATAGCAGAGTCGTCGAAGACTCCTGTCGTGTTCACCCAGTCCGGTAGTGCCGGTGTCGTCATCGGCGACTACACGTTCCGATCGACCGCACCCCAGGAGACATACTTCCCCAAGGCGATCGATCATCTGAAGACCCTCGGCGCCAAGCGAATCAGCGTGCTCTACAACGCAGGCCAGCCGACACTGGCGGAGATCGCCGAGAATCAACTCCCCGCGTTGCAGGAGAGTGAGGATCTCGAGATCCTCTCGAGCACCAGCGTGCAGTCGACCACCCAGGACTTCGCGTCGACCATCACCAAGATCGTCGGCGAAAAGCCGGATGCCGTGGTGTTCCTCCTCGTCGGTGCGCAGAATTCCACCGCGATGTCGCAGCTGCGCCAAGCAGGCTTCGACGGCCCAGCCGTCGGAAATCCCGCCGCAGGCGCCGGAAACCTCGCGCCCGCAGGGCCTGCAGGCGCGGGAATGTTCTGGGCGACGGACTTCAACTACCTTCAGACCGCACCGTCTTCGGTCTCCTTCGTCGAGGCTTACAGCGCCAAATACGGCAAGAACCCGCTCAACTACGCAGCCGAAGGCTACGACGCGGCATGGATGATCGCCAGGGCCATCAAGGAATCGGGCGGCGCCTCGCGTGAGGACATCAAGAACGGTCTCGACGCCGTGGCCACGGCCGGATTCGACGGCGCCGTCGGACCGGTGACGTTCGAAGGCAACGACCAGCGAGTGGCGGGAGTTGTCGTCGAGTGGGACGGGACCGCAGAAGGGTTGCTGGCGGAATGACGGTCACCGAACGTTCACGGAAGAGGTGATCTGAAACCATGGGCCAGACACTCATCGATGCGGCGATACTCGGATCGATCTACGTACTGTTCTGTCTCGGCATGTCCCTCGTGTGGGGCACCGTCGGCATCCTCAACTTCGCGCACGGCGCGATCTTCATGTTCGCGGGGTTCGTCGGATACCTGGTGGTCAAGGACCAACAGCTGCCGATGATCGGCGTCATTGCGGTGTCGGTGTTCGTGGGTGCGTTGTTGTCCACAGCCATCGAAGTGCTTGCTTTCCAACCGATTCTGCGGAGGGCAAAGACTCATCGGATCGCAGAGCTGCAAATTCTGATCGGCGGCATCGGCGTTGCTGCCATCCCGCTCGCGATCGCCCAGTACGTCACCAAGTCCGAACCGTTCGGATTCTCCAACAGTTCGTATGCAGTGAAGGTGTTCTCGCTCTTCGGTCTTCGCATCTCGAACACCGGTTTGATCATCGTGCTGTCCGCCGTGATTCTCACGGTCGGGATGGCGATATGGCTGCGCAAGTCCATGGCAGGACTTGCGCTCCGTGCCATCGGTGTCGATGCCGAAACGGCAGCGTTGATGGGAGTCGACCGTCGAAAGCTCTCCCTGTCCACAATGGCCTTTGCCGGTGGTCTTGCCGGTCTCGCGGGCGCCTTGCTCACGTTCAATCTCGGCGCCATCACTCCGGAAAGCGGTGAGACACTGCTGATCAAGGCATTTGCGGTCATCATCCTCGGTGGCGTCGGGAGCACGGCCGGTGTCGCTGCCGGCGCCTACATTCTGGCGTTGTCGGAGACTCTGGTGTTGCGATTCACCGGTGGTGGCTGGGTCGACGCCGTGTGCTTCGGCATGATCTTCCTCGTCCTGCTGCTTCGCCCGCAGGGTCTCTTCGGCCGCAAGGAGGTGCGAAGGGTATGAGTCAGTTCTATTTCACGCATATCGTTCTGTTCCAGAGCACGTTCACCGTTCTTCTTCTGGCTCTGAGCATCCAGGTCCAGCTTCGCATGGGCGTGTTCTCGTTCGCAGGCGCCGGGTTCTACGGTCTCGGTTCCTACGGCGCCGCGATCTTCGTGATCCGGTACGGGTTCAGCTCGTTCGCCGCGATTGCTGCCATCATGATCGTCTGCGGAGTGATCGGGTTTCTGCTGGCATTGCTGGTTCAGCGTCTCAACGGTCTCTACCTGGCGATGGCCACGGTCTCCTTCGATCTGATCATCACGGTCGTCGCGCACAACGGTGGCTCGCTCACCGGCGCGTCGGTCGGACTGTTCGGCGCACTGGCGTTCCCCCAGTTGACCATCGGGCACATCATCGCGATCACGGTGCTCGTCGTCGCGCTTCTGGCGCTGAGCGAACGAGGTCGTCTCGGTCGTAGAATCGACGCGGTCCGTGAAGATCCGGAATTGGCCGCATCCATGGGTGTCAACGTTTCTCGCTATCGAATCAGCTCCTTCGTGATCAGTGGATTGATCGGCGCACTTGGTGGCGCGATCAACGTATTACTGCGCACGACCGTGGCGCCGGAGAGCATCGGATTCCCCTTGGTGGTTCTCGGGTTGACGATCATCATCGTCGGCGGCGGGCGCTCGTGGCTCGGCATCGTCCTCGGCGCGATCATCTTCACATGGCTGCCGTACTACCTCGAGATCGTCGGGCAGTACCAGGCCATCGTCTACGGCATCATCGTCGCGATCGCTGCCGTCTACGTACCGGGCGGGATCTACGGAACCGCCCTTGATCTGGTTCGGAAGTCCAAGGCCAAAAGACTCGCAGGGGTTGCTCGTAAGAAGGAACCCGACGACACGGTCGAGGAACTCGCTCTAGCCGAGATAGGGGATAAACCGTGACTACCGACGCAGTGTCACGAGAGACTGTCGCTCGCCACGCCACAACCGAGGTGGTGCTCGGAATAGACGACGTCGCAGTCCACTACGGCGGCATCAAGGCTGTCGACGGTATTTCCTTCGACATCACCCGAGGAAAGATATTCGGCATCCTCGGACCGAACGGATCCGGCAAGAGCACCCTGTTGGCGGCGATCACTCGATTGACGCCCCTGACACGCGGTGCCTTGACGTTCGAAGGCGAACCGTTTGCGAAGGTGTCTTCGCAGAAGGTCGCCAAGCTCGGCATTGCCCGCACATTTCAGACGGTACGACTACTGCCGGACCTGACCGTTCGCGAGAACGTCGCTCTGGGGGCGGACCTCGGCTCCGAGGAAGGTGGCCTTCGCGAGTTGTTGCTCGGGCGCAAAGCCTTGCTGAAGCGCTCGAAAGATGCGGTCGCGGAGGCGCTGGAGCGGACTGGGCTCTCGGGCTTGGAGGACATCAGGCCAGGGGAGCTGTCCTATGGGTTGCAGCGCCGGGTGGAGATCGCCCGCGCAATTGCCATGTCGCCCACACTTCTTCTGCTCGATGAGCCGACAGCGGGCATGAACAAGACCGAACGCGAGGATGTATCGGAGCTGTTGAAGAAGTTGCGCGAAGAAGGCCTGACGCAACTTCTCGTCGAACACGACGTGCAGATGATGGTCGACACCTGCGACACGCTGATCGCAATGAATTTCGGCGTACTGATCGCGCAAGGGAAGCCGCAGGACGTCGTGCGCGAACCAAGTGTCCAGGAAGCATATCTCGGGAAGCGAGGAGCGCAGGATGCTCGTAGTCAGTGATCTCCACGTCCAGTACGGCAAGGTCAGCGCGGTCACGAACATCGGCCTGACGGTCGAACCCGGCCGAATTACGCTGGTTCTCGGGGCGAACGGAGCAGGTAAGAGTACGACGCTGCGAACCATCGCCGGCTTGGTGGAACCGATGTCGGGCACCATCGTTCTCGATGATGTTTCCCTCGTCGGACTCAAGGCCCACAAAGTGGTGCGACGCGGGATCTCACTCGTACCGGAGGGTCGTCAAGTCTTCGCGTCGTTGTCCGTGGCGGAGAACCTGCGTATCGGTGGATACACCTCGACCAGGGAGAAGCGCGAGAAGAACACCGAACTCGCGTATGAACTGTTTCCGATTCTTCGTGAGCGAAAGGACGGGCCTGCAGGACTGTTGAGCGGTGGTGAGCAGCAGATGCTTGCCTTCGGACGTGGACTGATGTCCGATCCGAAGTACATCATGATGGACGAGCCGTCGATGGGTCTTGCGCCCGCCGTGGTCGACACCGTCATGGCAAGTGTCCGCGAGATCGCCGACCGCGGGCTCGGTGTGCTGATGGTCGAGCAGAACGCCGAAGCGGGGCTCAGGGTTGCCGACGATGTCGTCGTGGTCAATCGTGGCGACTCCGTGTACTCCGGTGGTGCCGAGGAAGCCCGCTCGCACTCCTCGGTGGTGCTGGCGTTCCTGGGTGAAGCGGCTTTGGGCGCATGAGCAGGTTCAGCGGCAAAGTAGTCCTCATCACCGGTGCTGCCCGCGGACAAGGTCGTAACCACGCACTGCGTTTCGCCGCCGAAGGCGCCGACATCATCGCAGTGGACGCATGCGAGGACGTCGACACCGTCGGATACGACCTTGCGACGGAGGACGACCTGGCGGAGACGGTGCGGGCGGTCGAGAAGCTCGACCGTCGGATCGTGGCGTCGAAGACGAATGTCCGCGACCTCGAGGCGCTACGTGCAGCCGTCGATTCCGCAGTAGGCGAACTCGGCCGACTCGACGTAGTGGTAGCCAATGCGGGAATTGCGGGTAGCGGTGTGACGCACGAGTTGTCCGCCGAGAATTGGCACAACATGATCGACACCAACCTGACCGGCGTGTGGAACACGACGACGGTCGCCACTCCGCACATCCTGAAAGGCGGCGAGGGCGGTTCGATGGTGCTCATCAGCTCCGTCGCGGGAACGAAAGGTCTGCCGTACAACGCCCATTACACCGCAGCCAAGCACGGTGTCCTCGGGTTGATGAAGAGCCTCGCGAACGAGCTCGGCCCGCAGAACATCCGTGTCAACACGGTGAACCCGACCAACGTCGAGACTCGGATGCTGTTGAACGACGCGATCTACAGGCTGTTCCTTCCCGACGAGGAAGCACCCACTCGGGAACAGGTGGTTCCGCTCCTGCACGACATGCACGTACTCGACATTCCGTATGTCGAGCCGGACGATGTCAGCAACGCGGTGCTCTTCCTGGCGGGCGACGAATCACGCTACGTAACCGGTATTTCCATCCCCGTCGATGCGGGAGTCCTCATCAAATAGTGGCAGAGTCAGGGTTGTGCGCCCAGTTCCCAAGTGAACTCGTCGACCAGCGCGTCGATTCGTTCGCAGAACTGGATAAGCAACGGTGATTCTGGAAGTTCGGCCACCAACTGCGTTACGGCGTCGAGATGAGCCCGGGCACGGCCCAATTCTTGCTCGATCGAGTCGGTCATCGCACTGCCCTTCGGTCGGTCCAGCGTCGGGACTTGAAGTGCTGTTCGTCCAGTGTCCCGGTGGGTAGCACAGAGATCGACATCGAGATTCCGACAGTGCGCTTGATCGTCTCCGCGATATCCGCCATCAGGTTCGGGTCGACGTCGGCAGCCGCGTCGATCTCCAGCTGCAAGTCGACGGACTCGCTGCCGTTATCGGCAGTGTGAACAATCGCTCTGTAGTCGAGTACGGGCACACGGAGCACCGCCGCATCCACAGCGCTCGGCCAGATATTCATACCCCTGATCTTGATCATGTCGTCGATGCGACCGATCGATCCCGCCTCGAACTCCGGAAAGAAGCCGTCGCGCAGCAACCGGATGCTGTCGCCCATCCCGAACCGTATGCTCGGCAACCCGCGGGTCCGAAGGGTCGTGACCACTATCTCGCCGCGCTCACCAGGAGCTACGGCGACCCCGTCTGGATTGAGCACCTCGATGAGACAACGGTGTCCGATGCCGTGGAGGACGCCGCGTCCGTGTTCCTCGATCGCACCGGTTTTGGTCGCCATCACCACTCCGAGGGTCTGAGTTGCACCCCACCCTTCGTGGACTGTGGCGCTCCAGAACTCCTGCATCGACTCCGCCCACTCGATCCCGTAAGGCTCACCGGAGAGAAAGATTGCTCGTAGCGCAGAACCAGAGCGCTTCGGCTCGATCCCGAGACGCTTGGCCTCGGCTGTCATGCGGTGTAGGTAGGAGGGCGTGATGGACATGCCGGCGCAGCCGAAACGTTGCAGCATGTCGATGCGCTCGGCCGTTGATCCCGTGAATGCGTTGGTCGGAACGAGACCGGCAGCGAGAGCGGATGCCTGGAAGTACGGCCCGGCCATGGTCTGCGAGTACGGAATGGTGAGCATGATCTTCTCGCCTGCGGCAAGACCGGCCCAGAAGTACTGATAGGCGCCGCCGGTACCCAGAGCGGCGAGGTCGTGTGCCGTTCGAGGATGTACCTCCCTGCCCACCCCGCTGGTCCCGCTGGTCAGGTGTAATTGGCGAACGTCGTCCCGCACAGTGCCAGGATGCAGTTTCTGGTAGCGGAGATAGTCGGCCTTGCGGGCAACCGGGATGTGAAGGGCGAAGGACCGCTGGTCGACTACGGAATCGACATCGACGGCATGGTCTCCGTAGAACCATCGGTGGAAGGGGGACTCGTCCCGGGCGAGCCGGAGCGCACGGACCAGTGCAGTGTCGCGGAAGCGGGTCGCCGTGAGGCCGCTCATCGATTCGGTCAGCGCATTCGCGGTAGTCATCTCATACCATCCCGGACCATGATTGCCGTTGCAGTGGCAGCTCGGCGGTCGTTGTCCTGCAGCAGAATCAGGTCGACGGTTACCGATGTATCGGACTCGTCGGTGATGACGCCGCGTACGACGGCATCCTGGCCGGTAAGCACGAAATCGTGCAGGGCGATGGCCCGCAACGATTCGAGCGAGGCGCGCGTACCAGCCCACTCGCCGACGCACCGTTCGAACATCGCGAGCACAAACATGACGTCTGCGTAGGCGCCAGGCGCACCGCCGGCCCGTGCAGCCTCGTGGTCGATGTGTGCCGGAGCGAAATCTCGACTGGCAGCGGCAGACATCACGAGCCGTTGGAACGTCAGAGGCAGCCGGATCTCCGGTAGAGGTGCGTTCATCGTCGGGACTCGAACGGGAAGTACCGATAGACGCTGCACCGCTCGCGTGCGATAACAGTGCCATCCTGGCGTAGGAAGGTCAGCTCGAAATCCACGAAGCTGCCGTCGCCCACACTTGTTCGTTTCGGCGTCACGCCAGTGACCCGGTATTCGGTAGTGATCACGTCTCCGGGCCGCAGTGGGTGAAAGTACTCGAATTCCATCCTGTTGGTGACGGATTCGGCAGCGGGCACGCCGCACGCATCCCAGGGCAACGGAGGGAGGGCGCCGTCGCTCAATGACGGGTCTCCTGGCGTCCAGTACGCAGGCATGGAGAACGAGGACAGCATTGCCCATGGAGCGATGGGGTCGACTGGGTCGACGAAGCGTGGGTCGGCCATCTCGTGCGCCTCGACGAACCGTCGGATCGCCTCGCGAGTCACCGGCTCCGCGCCGACGGTGATGGCAACAGGATTGTTCATGCTTCCGTGTCCGGCGAGGTCGGGCGGTGGTCGAGTAGAACCTCGTCGAACACGGCGTCGACGTAGGGCCCGAGATCGATGGCGTCGGTGTCGTAGAAGTCGGCGAACTCCGGGTAGGTCATCGTCTCGTCGTAACCGAGATCTCGGACGAGGGTGCTCCACCGCGAGGCGGTTGCGGCCCATTCGGTCATCGAGGTGGCTGCGTCTTCCAGCGCTGGGGACTGTTTCAGCAGTTCGAGTTGTTGGTTGTTGACGCTCTGTAGTCGCTCTCGTGCATCCGGTGCGAATTCGGTGATTGTTCCGCCTGCGTCCTGGATGTCGTGCACTCCCTGCACCATCGCGTCCCACGAGGTGCGGATATTGGTTTCGAGGAAGACGTCGAGTCGATCGAACAGCAATTGCTGAACGAGCAGCGGCATGCTGTCCCAACGGTTCTGGTTGAGCGCTACGGACCCGAAGGTCAAAGCGAAGCCAGCGGACGGATCGATGATCACTTCCGGTGTCAGACCGAGGTACCCGCCCAGCACTGCGTTCTGCACCGAGGTCGCGGTGCAGTCGACCACGCCGCGTTGCAGGCTTTCGTACAGCTCCGAATACGACGCACTCACCGGTATGGCGCCCAACCCGCTGATCTGTGCGCCTTGAGTCCGGCCTGCAGCGGAAATCTGACGTCCTCGTAGTTGGTCGAGGGTCTGCGCCTCCTCGGCGCACAGTAGCGCCATGCCGCCCCCGTTGTACGACGGCATCAACAGATGCATGTCGTTGTCCGCGAATTCCTGCGCGACTTCTTCTGTTGCGTACGCAGACTCGAGCAACCACGCGTGCGATTGCAGAATGCCTGCGATAGGAGACATATCGCCGAGGAAGGACGCGTTGATCAACGTGTTGACCGCCGGATACTCGGCTGGTTGGTTGGCGACAGCGAAGCCGTCGATGTCCGTTCGTCCGTCGCCCAGTGCGTCGTCGATCTCACTGGCACCTGCGATGGCGTTGGCGTAGAAGATATCGAAGGTCACCTTCCCGCCCGACCACTCGGTGACCGCGTCGTAGTAGATCTCCATCTTGTCGCTGACGAACGAGCCCTGAGGTCCGGGGGTCTGTGCGTACAGGTGAACAGGTTCGACATCGTCGAAGGCGGCCCGGTACTGGTCCAGGGTGGCGCCGTACTCGATGCCGGGTCCACCACTGTTCGATTCGGTCGTTGTGGTGCAGGAGGTCGCCACGACCACGGTCGCGGCAATGACCATGCAGGACAGTGCTTTGGGGAAACCGAACACGTTCAACCTTTATCCACCCATCTGGCTTGGAAGAAACGTTGCGACTTGCGGGAACGCGATCAGCAGGACGACGAAGACGAGCGCGATCGGCATCACCCATGCAACGCTGGCGAATACGTCGCGCAGACTGATCTTGTTGCCGAGGTTCACTTCTGGGTCCTGCGCTACGCCGTGAATGATGTAGGACAGGATGCCGACGGGCGGAGTGATGACGGCGAGCTCGCCCATGAAGACGACGAAGACACCGAACCACAGCAGCGAGATGTCGAGGTAAGCGAGCGTAGGGATGAGCAGTGGTACCGTCAGGAGCATCATCGCGAGGGCGTCGAGGAACATCCCCATCACGAGGTAGACCACGGTCATCAACGCGAGGAACTGCCACGCCGTCAAGCCAAGGTTGGTTGTCCAATCGGTGAACCCGGTCGTCAATCCGGTCAAGGGAAGCATTCTGGACAATGCGGTTGCGCCGAGAAGCATCAGGAAGATCGATCCGGTGCTTGCTACGGCACTCACAGCAGCCTCGCTGACTGCGGCAAATGGGCGGTCGCGGCGACGTGCGAACAGTGCGACGAACAGCGCAACCATCGCCGCAGCGCCGCCGGCCTCGGTAGCGGTGAAAACGCCGGAGAACATGCCAACCACGACCACCAGCACGAGGACCGGAACCGGCCACACCGAAACGAGTGCACGCCACTTGGCACCCGTGGATTCCGGAGCGACGTCCACCTTCTCCGGTGTCTTCGGTTTGACAATCGATGCCGCGATCATCAGCGCGATGCTGAACAAGACCGCCACTGCCACACCGGGGCCGACTCCGGCCAAGAGTTGCTCTCCAACAGGGACTTCCGCGATCCCGGCGAACACGACAAGAGTGATCGAGGGTGGTATGAGCTGGCCGGGCAGTCCGGCGGCCATGACGGATCCGATGGCCAGACGCTTGTCGTAACCCGCTCGGAGCATCTCGGGGATGCCGATACGTGCCAACGCATAGGTAGTCCCGACTGTCGAACCGCTGACCGAGGCGAGCCCAGCTCCCGCGAGGTTGGTGCCGACTGCCAGGCCGCCGGGCATCCACCCCAGCCAAGTCCGTGCGACATCGTAGAGCTTCTCGGTCACTCCGGATCGCCACAGCAGCAGACCCATGAATACGAACATCGGAACGACACTCAACGTCCATTGTGCAACATTGTGATACGGCAATTTGCTGACGGTGCTGGTGACGACACCGAAGTCGCGCAGTGCCCACATTCCCATCAGCGCGGACACCAAAAGCGCGAAACCGATGTGCATCCGCAGGAAGATCAGGCTCAGTAGCAGGACGATCGACAGGACGCCGATGGTCTCCTTCGATCCGCCGAGGAACATACCGACGGTGGACCCGACGGCTGCCGCGACGAATACTGCAAGGGTGATGCTTCCGCTCGGGAATCGGCCTGCTCGAACTCGACCGGGCATTGGTTTGGAGGGTTCGCGCGTGGCTACGGCGGTCATCGTGCCTTCTCTGTGTCGGCCGCGTGGTCGGATTCGGGAGAGACAGCAAAAGAGGATCCGGAATCGTCGATGTCTTCGTCGTGTAATTGTTTCCATCCGAGACGTACGTACTGTACGGCGAAGAGTGCGAACGTGATCGGGACGAGGTACGTCAGTGGCCACGCTGCGATATCGGTCAGTCCGGCCGTCAGCTCGATGTCGCGATTGTGTTGCGCATGATCGAACGAGTAGGCGACGGTAACCAGGCAGACCGCTGCGCACACGATGCTCGAGCCTGCGGCAACGTACCGCTTGGCGGCCGCAGGGAACCGTGTGTAGAACATATCGGCCCACACGTGTTCGCCGCGATGCATCGCGATCACGAAGCCCAGTAGGACGACCAAGGGCATGTACCAGTACTGGACTCGTTCGAGGGTGCCGGTGATGGGCTCCCCGAACACAGTGCGAGAGAACGCGTTTGCGACGGTATGCACCATCATGGCGAGGAGCCCTACGACCGCAGGTATCTCGACCAGCGTGAACAGGCGATTGCCTACAGGATTCGTCAAAACAGGTGCTCCGCTCGAAAGAGTGTGATGCAAACAACTCTATCTATACGAATGATGCGAAGCAATAGAATCGGACATTCAGTACTGGCCCGATGCGCCACCATCGACGGAGATGGCCGACCCTGTGAGGAACGGGACATCTTCTCGGAGAAGGAAAACTGCTGTGCGCGCGACTTCTTCGGCACTGGCCATACCGCGACCACCGACACCCTGGGCCGGGATCGCTTGACCGTCGCGAGCGAGAAGTGCC
Source organism: Rhodococcus sp. RS1C4 (assembly GCF_002258225.1). Lineage (NCBI taxonomy): Bacteria > Bacillati > Actinomycetota > Actinomycetes > Mycobacteriales > Nocardiaceae > Rhodococcus > Rhodococcus sp. RS1C4. The sequence continues at coordinate 414,773 of NZ_NOXZ01000023.1, forward strand.
CTGAACTTACCGATGATGGGTGTGTCGGTCGAACCAGGACAGATACAGTTCACAGCTATCCCGTGCTCGCGTACCTCGGCCGCAGCAGTTCTCGTCAGCCCGAGAATTGCGTGTTTCGCGGCAACGTAATCCGCGCGCTTGGCTGCTCCTTGCAGGCTCGCGATGGATCCTGTGTTGACGATCTGCCCCTTGCCCGTCGTGATCATGTGTGGAAGAACATACTTCAGTCCGTAGAACATGCTGTTCAGGTTGACCGACATCGTGGTCGACCACTCGGCCGGAGACATGTCCACGATCGCTCGGTTGACTCCTGCTATCCCGGCATTGTTGAAGAACTGATCCGGAATGCCGAGTGTGTCGACCGCAGCGGCTACGTAGTCCTCGACCTCAGCGGGATTCGAGACGTCAGCTCGGTGCGCGACGACGGTGCCGGCCGACATCCGACTGGTCTCTTCGGCGCCGGCGAGATCGATGTCGACGGCGAGTACCTGCGTACCTGCCTGCGCGAGTTCGAGACATACAGCTCTGCCTATCCCGCTTCCGGCGCCGGTGACGATCGCAACCACCTCAGCGCCCCTTCCAGACCGGAGTCCGTTTCTCCTTGAACGCCGACGCCCCCTCGCGGGCGTCTTCCGAGCTTCTGACCGGCTCGTAGATCTTCCACATCTCCGCGAATTGCTCGTCGTTGGACCAGTCGCGGGCCTTGGTGATGATCTCTTTGGTCGCCCGCACGGCCATCGGGCCGTTCTTCGCGATCTTCTTCGCCAGCTCCAACGCGACCTCCAGCGCCTCTCCCGCTGGGGTGAGCCGGTTGATCAGGCCGGCGTCCTTGGCTTCCTGCGCACTGATGAAGTCACCGGTGAGGCACCACTCGACGGCCAACGCGCGCGGGACCCGGTCGGGCAGCCGGAGCAATCCGCCACCACCGGCGAGCAACCCGCGCTTGACTTCGGGGAGTCCGAACACTGCCGTCTCGGACGCCACCACCAGATCACAGGCAAGCACAATCTCGAATCCGCCCGCGATGGCGTGGCCCTCGACAGCGGCGATCAGCGGTTTCGCCGGGGGAGTCTCGGCGACGCCCGCGAATCCCCGCCCCGGAATCGACGGCTTCTCACCGGCAAGGAATGCCTTCAAATCCATTCCGGTGCAAAAACTTTTGCCCTCGCCGGCAATGACACCCGCGACGAGGTCGTCGCGGGCATCCAGTTCGTCCATGGCGTCGGCGATGGCCTGCGCAGTGGCAGTGTTGATCGCGTTGCGGACCTCGGGACGGGTGATCGTGACGACCTGTACACCCTCGATCTGCTCGACCCTGACCAGAGCACTCATCGTGGCTGCATCCGGATCGCGCCGTCGAGCCGAATGACCTCACCGTTGATCATGGCGTTGTCGACGATGTGCAATGCAAGCTTGGCGTATTCGTCGGCGTCACCCAACCGGGCCGGGTGTGGAATCTGGGCGGCCAAGCCGTCGCGAATTTCCTGCGAGAATCGGGACAGAATCGGTGTGTCGAAGATTCCAGGAGCAATGCTGTTGACGCGAATCAGCTTTCGCGACAGATCGCGAGCTGCAACCAAGGTCATACCTACAACACCCGCTTTGGCCGACGCATACGGAATCTGGCCGATCTGACCTTCCCACGCTGCGACGGATGCCGTCATGATGACGACGCCACGCTCACCGTCGACCGGTTCGTTGCGGACCATGCGAGCGGCCGCGAGCCGGAGAACATTGAAGCTGCCGATCAGGTTCGTCTGGATCAGCGAGGTATAGAGCTCCAGAGAGCCCGGTGTGCCGTCCTTTTCGACGACGCGGACGGTTCCGCCGCGACCCGCGCAGTGCACAACGGACCGAATGGGAGCCCGCGCTTCGGCGAGATCCAACGCCGCATCGACGGCGTCGGGATCGGCGACGTCGGCGGGACCGAACTGCACGAAGTCGCCGAGCTCCTGCGCCACGTCCTTGCCGGCGGACTGCGGCAGATCGACGATGACGGTGTTGACGCCTGCTGCGACGAACCGCTTGACCGTCGCGAGTCCGAGGCCGGACGCCCCGCCCGTGACGACCGCGGATGAATTGGTGAGATCCATGGACCGACTCCTTATTTCAGTATCTCGATGATGGTTGCATTGGCCATTCCGCCTGCTTCGCACATGGTCTGCAGTCCGTAACGGCCACCGGTGCGTTCGAGGTGATTGATCAACGTGGTCATGATGCGGGCGCCCGACGCACCCAACGGATGCCCTAGTGCGATGGCGCCGCCGACGGGATTCAGCACGTCCTGTTCGACGCCGAGTTCCTTCGCCCACGCCAGCGGTACCGAGGCGAAAGCTTCGTTGACCTCGAACGCGGAGATGTCGGCCAGCGTCAAACCCGCCTTTTTCAACACCTTTTCGGTCGCCGGGATCGGGCCGGTGAGCATCAGCAGAGGATCGTCGCCGATCACCGCGGAGGCGACGATCCTGGCCCGGGGGCGCAGACCCAACTGGGAGGCCCGTTCCTCACTCATCACCAACAGGGCCGCAGCGCCATCGGTGATCTGTGACGCATTGCCTGCGGTGACTGTCCAGTCGAGGTCCGGGAACTGCGCTCGTCGCTCGTCGGTGCCGAACACGGCTTTCAAGCCGCCGAGCTTCTCGGCCGTCGTACCCGTCCTGATCGTTTCGTCGGCCTCCAGCCCGCCGACCGGGACGATCTCACCCGAGAAATCGACCGCCGAGGCGCGCTCGTGCGAGCGTGCGGAGTACTCGTCGAGTTCCGAGCGGGAGATGTTCCACTTCTGCGCAACAAGTTCGGCGGCTACTCCCTGCGGCACCAACACGGGGAACCGTTCACGGACTCCCTCACCGAATGGATCGGCTTCTCCGCGTGCACTACCTATAGGAACGCGGCTCATCGATTCGACGCCGCCGGCGATCGCGATGTCGTACGCACCGGCTACGACGCCCTGGACGGCAAAATCGAGTGCCTGCTGGCCGGAGCCGCATTTGCGTTCGACCGTCACCGACGGCACGTGGGCCGGGAAACCCGCGGACAGCACAGCCTGACGGCCTGGTGTTCCAGACTGCTCACCGTTGCCGCCGACGCAGCCGATGATGACGTCGTCCAGCAAGCCCGCGTCGAGCGAGGATCTGTCCGCCAACTGCCTCAATACCTGACCGAGAAGGTCGGCGGGGTGAAGGTGTGACAGTCCACCTCCGATTTTGCCCTTGCCCATGGGCGAACGTACGGCGTCGACGATGACTGCTCGTGTCATGAAAACCCTCCTGAAGCAGGTTTCTGGAAAGCTCGCGAACTATTCATGATTATGTTTAGCATGAACCTAGTGGCCGACGAGTGAGATCTTGTACCGTAGGTCACACCGGATTAGTATAATCATGAGCATGAAAGAGGTGGCCATGTCTGCCAGCACACTCACCGACGACGAGCGCGCCATCAAAGAGGTGGCCGCCAAGGTCGCCTCTGAGCGGTACGCCCCCAAGGCTGCGCAGTGGGATGCGGAGAGAACTGCGTTCCCGCTCGAAGAACGCAAATTCCTCGGATCGCTCGGCTTCCTCGGGATCGCCCTTCCCGAGCGTTTCGGCGGAGGAGGTGCGCCGCTTCAACAGGCGCTCAACGTCATCGAGGAGTTCGCCTACCACTGCAGGCCCGCCGCATTCCAGATCTTCGAGGCGAACACCGGCCCAGCCCAGGTGATCGCCCGGATCGGAACCGAGGAGCAGCGAGAGCGGTTCCTGCCTGGAATCATCGCCGGCGACCTGACGATGGCCGTGGCGATCTCCGAACCCGACGCGGGCTCTGCTGCCACGGATCTGACCACCAAAGCAACGGTAGACGGCGACACGGTTCGAGTCAGCGGAAACAAGCGCTGGATCTCCAATGGCTCCGAGGCCGACGTCTACCTCGTCTATTCGCGCATGAGCGATGCCCAGGGCGCGAAGGGGATCGGCGCTGTTCTCGTCGAAGCCAATCGCGAGGGTGTCAGCTACGGCGCACGCGAAAAGCTCATGGGCTTCCGCGGGATCCCGTCGGCCGACATCTACTTCGACGACGTCGCCGTCCCGAAGGAGAACATCGTCGTCGAGCCCGGTGGCTTTCGCACGCTCTTCACCGCGTTCTCGATCGAGCGACTCGGCAATTCGACGATGAGCCTTGCGCTCGGCCAGGCGGCGCTCGACCAGTCGATCCGCTACGTCCAGGAGCGAACGCAGTTCGGCAAGCCGTTGATCGAGTTCCAGGCCGTACAGATGACGATCGCGGACATGGCGCTACAGGTCGACGCCGCGAGGTTACTGCTGCAGCGCGCAGCGGCATCGGTGATCGACGGGGAGCAACTCCCCAACTCGCTGCACGTCTCCCTTGCCAAGTGCACTGCCAACGAGATGGCCAAGAAGGTCACCGACCTGGCGATGCAGCTCCACGGCGGCAACGGTTACACCGAGGAATTCGGCATCGAGCGCATGCACCGTGACGCGCACGGCTGGGCGCTCGCCGGCGGAACGCCGACCATGCAGCGAACCCGAATAGTTTCCGAATTACTGGGACGTTCGTTCGACCAACGCGCTTGAATAACGAAGTAACTTGAGAAGGAGTACAAGAAATGCAGCGTTATGAAGGTCGCATCGCCGCCGTCATCGGCGGAGGATCCGGCATGGGCCGTGCCATCAGTCACCGTCTCGCCTCGGAAGGCGCGTTCGTCTACGTCACCGACCTCAGTGAGGAAGCCGCGCGCAAGGTTGCCGCGGAGATCGAAGCCGACGGCGGACAGGCGACGGCCGTGACGGTCGACGCCACGAACAACGACGACCTGAAGTCGCTCTTTGCCAAGATCGACGCCGAGAAGGGTGTACTGCACGCGCTGCACGCCCAGGTCGGCATGCCAGGTCCGGGCGGACTCGAAGTCGACGATGCAACGTGGGACAAGAACATCGACGTCAACGTCAAGAGCGCCTATTACTCCACGACGCTCGGTTTCGAACTACTCAAGAAGGCAGGCGGAAAGGGCTCGGTCACGCTGACCTCCTCGACGTCGGCGCTCATCGGTTCGCCGTTCAGTCCCATCTACTCGATGACGAAGGGTGCGCTCGTGCCGTTCGGCCGTGCGCTCGCACTCAACGGCGCCAAGGACGGCATCCGCGTCAACGTTATCTGCCCCGGGCAGGTCAAGACGCCGATGCTCGCCCAGTTCTTCGGCCGCGAACCAGGATCCGACGTCTCTGCTCTCACCGCCGACTTCGTCGCGACGATCCCACTCGGCCGCGGTGCCGAGCCGGAGGAGATCGCGTCGGTCATCGCATTCCTCAACAGCGACGACGCCAGCTACATCACCGGCGTCACCATCCCCGTCGACGGCGGCCTCACCGCGCAATAAGCGCGCCACATCAGAAGGGACTCTCATGGTTCAGGTCGGCTTACTGCTCAGCGACGTGCCGAAGTCGGTGACGCCGGCGCAGCAGTTCAAGGACATCCTCCGCATCGTCGAGACGGCGGAGGACAACGGATTCAACTACATCGCCATCGGGCAGCACTTCCTCTACGGCGATCTTCGCTGGCTCCAGCCGGTGCCGCTCCTCGCTCGCCTTGCCGCGCACGTCGCGCCGACGACCAAGCTCGTCACGCAGATCATGATCGCACCGCTGTATCACCCGGTCATGCTCGCCGAGGAGATCGCGACTCTCGACGTCGTCACCGAGGGCAGGTTGATCTTCGGTGCCGGATTGGGCTACCGCCCCGAGGAATTCGACTACCTTCAGGTTCCGTACAAGGAGCGAGCCGGGCGGTTCGACGAATCCCTCCAAGTGATGAAGCAGCTGTGGACCCAGGACGAGGTCACCTTCGAGGGCAAGTACTTCCAGCTCGACGGTGTCAAGCCGCACTTGCATCCGGTCCAGCAGCCGCACGTTCCGATCTGGATCGGCGCTCACGCCATGGGCGGTGTGCGCCGAGCAGGAAAGTACGGCGACGCCTACGCCGTGCCGCCCGAGACCCCGAAGCACGAGGTCGAGGAGCGCTACCGCGTCGTGAAAGATCTGTTCGAGGCACGCGGCAAGGAATTCGGCCTACAGCCGCTTCGCCGCAACGTCCTCGTAGCGGACAGCAAGGAAGAGGCGATGGTCGAGTACGCCCGTGTCGCTCAGGGCCGGTATCTCACCTACGCCGCCAAGGGTCTCGACGTCATGGCGGGCCGCGACCTGGCGAACCAGTTCGCCGAGTCGGTGTCCGACCACGTCATCGTCGGAACTCCGGACGACGTCGTCGGCAAGCTCACCGACCTCGTGACCACCCTCCCGGTCGATCCACTGCTTCTGCGCCCCCAGTGGCCGACGATGGACGGCGACGAGACCATCGCCGCGATCGAGCGCCTGGGCAAGGACGTCGTTCCGTCGATGCTGGCCCTCGAACCGTTCCGGGATTTCAAGTGAGCCAGACATACACCGATCTGCACCCCAATTTCACAGACCCCGAGGGGTGGACGCTCAGCAACGTTCTGCGGACCCACGCCGCAGCCACGCCCGACGCCACCTTCCTGGTGACGCCCGAGGAGAAGCTGGAGTTCACCTACTCCGAGATTCTCGGCTCCGCAGAACGTATCGCCGGCTCATGGCATGCCGCAGGCGCGCAGCAGGGTGACCGCGTCGTCATCATGGCGATGAATTCCTCCCGGCTGGTGCGTAGTTGGTTCGCTGCCGCCGTCGGCGGAACCGTCGAAGTGCCGATCAACACCAACTACGAAGGCGAATTCCTCCGCCACCAGATCGTCACGGTCGGAGCCCGCTGGGCCGTCATCGACGACACGTTCGCCGAGCGCTTCGTCGCCATCGCCGAGCACAGCCGCGGCATCGAGGAGTTCTGGGTCATCGACACCGGAACCGCGGACAAGGCGATCGCCCTGCTGCGCGAGCACGGTTGGCAGGCCGAAGCCTGGGACGAGCTGGAGAAAGGTACGCCCGTCACCGTTCCTGCGCCGCGGGCGCAGGACCTCGGGGCGATCTTCTTCACCTCGGGCACCACAGGGCCGTCCAAGGGTGTCGCTATGCCGCACTCGCAGCTGTACTTCTTCGCGCAGGAAGTCGTCTCGCTCACGCGGCTCACTCCCTCGGATCGCTACATGACGACGACGCCGCTGTTCCATGGCAATGCTCAGTTCATGGCTGTCTATCCAGCGCTTGTCGCGGGCGCCAGTGCCGTGGTGCACCCCAAGTTCAGTGCGAGTCGATGGATCGACATGGTCCGCGATTCCGGCGTCACCGTCACCAATTTCGTCGGCGTCATGATGGACTTTGCGTGGAAGCAGGCTCCACGGGAGAACGATCGCGACAACCGGTTGCGCGCGGTGTACGCAGCCCCGATCGCGGACACCGTCGTCGAGCAGTTCAAAGGCCGTTACGGCATAGAGGCTTTCGTCAACGCTTTCGGTCTCACCGAGACGTGCGCGCCGATCCTCACTCCGTACGGCGAGAAGATCCCGCCCGGCGCGGCAGGCAAGGTGGCGTCGGACTGGTTCGACATCAGGCTCGTCGACCCCGAGACCGACCGTGAAGTACCCGTCGGTGAGGTCGGAGAGCTCGTCGTACGTCCGGTGCAGCCGTGGACCTGCAGCATGGGCTACTACGGCATGCCGGAGAAGACCCTCGAAGCGTGGCGCAATCTCTGGTTTCACACCGGCGATGCATTGCGCAAGGACGAGGACGGGTGGTTCTACTTCGTCGACCGCTACAAGGACGCGTTGCGGCGGCGCGGGGAGAACATCAGCTCCTACGAGGTAGAGCAGGCCGTACTCGCACACCCCGCCGTCGTCGAATGTGCCGTGATCGGTGTACCCGCCGACGTCGAGGCCGGCGAGGACGAGGTGCTCGCGGCCGTGGTCGTCAGCGAAAAGGCCGATCCGGCAGAGATTCTCGACTGGTGCAAGGGACGGATCCCGGCCTTCGCCACACCGCGCTACGTCCGTTTCCTGGACGCGCTTCCCAAAACTCCGTCCGAGAAGGTCCGCAAGGCAGTTCTGCGCGACGAGGGCATCACCGCCGACACGTTCGATCGCACCGCGGTGCCGGTCGCATAGCGCAGGAGATACACATGGACTACTCTTCCGACCCCACGCACGACGACATCCGTGCCGCGGTCAAGACGCTCTGCAAGGCGTTTCCCGACGACTACTGGATGGAACACGACGACAGCCACGAGTTTCCGTGGGACTTCTACAACGCTGTGGCCGAGGGTGGTTGGCTAGGACTGACCGTCCCCGAGGAGTACGGTGGCGGCGGACTCGGCGTCACCGAAGCGGCCATCGTCGAACGTGAGATCTCCGCATCCGGAGCGGGCATGGGCGGATGCAGTGCCGTGCACATCGGCATCTTCGGATTCGAGCCGATCATCAATCACGGTAGCGAGGCGATGAAGAAGAAGTACCTTCCGCGCGTCGTCACCGGTGAACTGCATACCTCGTTCGCCGTCACCGAGCCCGACGCAGGCACCGACACCACCAACATCAAGACCTTCGCGAAGAAGGTCGACGGCGGATTTCTGGTGTCGGGCAAGAAGGTGTGGATCACCAAGGCGCAGGAAGCAGAGAAGATGCTGCTCCTGTGCCGAACGAGTCCGCGTATCGACGGTGAGAAGCGGACCGCGGGAATGACGTTGCTGTTCGCCGACATGGACCGCAGCAAGGTACAGATCCGTCCGATTCCGAAGATGGGACGCAACGCCGTCGACACGAACGAGCTGTTCATCGACGAGCTTTTCGTCGCGGACGAGGACGTCGTCGGCGAGGTCGGTCATGGGTTCCGCACCATCCTGGGCGGTCTGAATGCCGAGCGCGTCATCTCTGCCAACGCCGCCCTCGGCATCGGTGAAGCGGCGCTGCGCCGCGGCACCCAGTACGCGAAGGAACGAGAGGTGTTCGGCCGGCCCATCGGGAAGAACCAGGGCATTGCCTTCCAACTCGCCGAGTCGCGTATCCGACTCGACGCTGCAACCGCCGTCGTCGACAAGGCCGCGTGGATGGTCGACGCCGGTCTGCCGTGCGGCCGAGAAGCCAACGCCGCCAAGTACTTGTGCGCCGAGGCAGGCTTCTTTGCCGCCGACGCAGCGCTTCAGGTACACGGCGGATTCGGGTTCGGTAAGGAGTTCCATGTCGAACGGTACTTCCGCGAATCCCGTCTCATGCGGATCGCGCCGATCAGCCAAGAAATGGTCCTCAACTACACCGCCGAGCACGTTCTCGGCCTGCCGCGCAGCTACTGAAGGGGAGTGACATGCAGCCGTATCGTTCGATCCTGTTCGTGCCCGGTCACCGCCCGCGGTGGGTGGACAAGGCCGTCGCGTCCGGCGCCGATTGCGTCGTCCTCGATCTGGAGGACTCGGTGCCCGCGGCGGAGAAAGAAGCTGCGCGCATCACCGTCACAGAATCCATCGCCCGAGTGCGCGAGACCAATCCCGATGTGGGACTGTTCGTTCGAGTGAACCCGCTTGCGACGAGGTTCACCGGTGCCGACCTGGAAGCTGTCGTCGTTCCCGGATTGACCGGAGTGTTTGCACCGAAGATCGAAAAGGCCGTCGACGTGCTGCAGTACGACGCGTTGCTCGACCACTTCGAGGCACGGAACGGTGTCGACGGCCTCGAGTACATCGTGCCGGTCGAGACCGTGAAAGCGATCCACAACTGCCTGGAGGTCGCGACGGCATCGCCGCGCGTGGGCGCCATGATCGGCCCGTCGGCCGAGCACGCCGATATTGCCCGTGAGGTCGGATACGAATGGACGCCCGAGGGGCTCGAAACCCTGTATCTGCGTAGCCGAGTTCTTCTTGCGTGCAGGGAAGCGAAGATCCACGCTCTGACCGGATTGTGGGAGGACCTCGAAAATCTCGATGGTCTTCGGGAATTCGCGGTCAAAGGCCGCCAGCTCGGATTCCGCGGCATGATCGCGATTCACCCGTCGCACGTCGAGACCGTCAACGAAGTGTTCAGCCCGTCCGAGCAGGACATCGAGTTCTACCGAGGGTTGGCCGAAGCATACGAAAAGGCAGAGGTGCAGGGGACCGGTGCACTGCGGTACCGAGGTCTGCACATCGACAAGGCGCACTACGACAAAGCAGTTCAGTGGCTGGAGCGTGCCGAAGCGATCACCAAGAGAGGCGAGAAGTAAATGCGAGGCTTGTATTTCGAAGAGTTCGAGGTCGGTAAGCACTACAAGCATGCGATGACCCGCACTGTGACCGAGATGGACAACGTCATGTTCACCTCGCTGACGATGAACATTCAGCCGCTGCACCTCGATGCGGAGTTCTGCAAGGGCACGATTCACGGTCAGCGACTGTTCAACAGTCTCTTCACCGTTGCGTTGATCGGTGCGTTCCACGTACCCGAACTGACCATGGGAACCACCCTCGGCAACCTCGGCTACGAGAAGATCACCTTTCCCAATCCGGTGTTCCACGGTGACACTCTGCGTGCCGAAACCACCATCAAGAACAAGCGCGAATCCAAGAGCCGCGACGACTCCGGCATCGTGTGGTTCGAGCACATCGGCTACAACCAGCGCGACGAGATCGTCTGCGTACTCGAGCGCGTCGGCTTGATGGCCAAGCTGCCTGCAGAACTACAGAAAGAAGGTGCGTGAGATGACTGCCGTGGCAGAGATAGATCAGACGTGGGTACCGGACACCAGGACTCTGCTGATCGGCGATACCGATGCCCAGCCGCAGGGTGAGACGTGGGACGTCTACAACCCCGCCACCGAAGAGGTCATCGCGACCGTCGGGGGAGCGTCGAGCAGCCAGGTCGACGACGCAGTCGCCGCAGCGCGGAAGGCATTTCCGGCGTGGTCCGCACTGAGTGGGGAAGAACGCTCGAAGCACATCCACCGCTTCGCCGACGCGTTGGAGAAGGCCGCGGATCGGCTGCTGCCCTCGATCGTCAACGAGGTCGGGTGCCCGGTGTCGCTGGCCTCGTACCTACAGGTGAAGATGGCCGTCGACGAGCACCTGCGCTGGGCCGCCGAGGCTGCGAAGACCGATCGCACGATCCACCTGGGTGAGTACGACAAGCCGGTACCGACGATGAGCGACGTGGTCCACCAGCCCGTCGGCGTGGTCGCCGCCATCACCGGATATAACTACCCGCTCAACCTCGCCATCTTCAAGTTCGGTGCCGCGCTGGCGGCGGGCTGCACCGTCGTGCTGCTGCCGTCGCCGCGGACTCCGCTCACCACCCTGTTCCTCGGCGACCTCATCAAGGAATCCGGCCTGCCGCCGGGCGTCATGAACGTCATCATCGGCGGTGCCGATGTGGGACAACAACTCTCGTCGCACCGCGGCGTGGATCGCGTCTCGTTCACCGGGTCCGACGGAGTCGGCGCGAAGATCATGGAGCAGGCGTCGGCCAACCTCACCGGAGTGACGCTCGAACTCGGCGGCAAGTCCCCGAACATCGTGCTCGAGGGTGTCGACGTCAAGAAGATCGCAGTCGAGATGCACCTTCGCTGGGCACGCAACGGCGGCCAGGGATGTGCCGCTCTCGCTCGGCTTCTCGTGCACGACAGCGTGTACGACGAGTTCCTCGAAGCCGGCGCATCGGCGTTCGATCAGATGGTCGTCGGCGACCCATGGGATCCCGCGACGAACATCGGACCGATGATCCGGCCCGACCATCAGGCCCGCGTCAACGGTTTCATCGACGGATCGGTCGCCGAGGGCGGCACGAAACTCCTCCAGGTCACCAAGCCGCTGCCGGAGAAGGGGTGGTTCGTCAATCCGGTTCTGCTGGGCGGACTTCCGCACAGCGCACGGGCGGTACAGCAGGAGATCTTCGGACCCGTCGCGGTGATCGTGCCGTTCTCCGATACCGAGGAAGCGATCCGTCTCGCCAACGACACCGACTACGGTCTCGCGGCGAACGTCTGGTGCGACGATCCGATCGAGGCCAGGCGGGTCGCGGAGCAGGTCCGGGCCGGAACGGTGTGGATCAACGGAGGTGGCTCGATGCGCCCCGACGCACCGTTCGGCGGTTACGGCAAGTCCGGCGTCGGCCGTGAGCTCGGCGAGTGGGGCATGAAGGAATACCTCGAGGTCAAGCACATCCAGTGGAGGATCTGATGGGCTCCACCGGTCCGCTCGCGGGCATCAAGGTCGTCGAGCTCGGCACGATGTACGCCGCGCCGACGGCAGGCCGCATGCTGCGTGACTTCGGCGCGGAGGTCATCAAGGTCGAGGATCCAGCCTCGGGTGACTATGCACGGCAGTGGATTCCGCAGAAGGAGGGCTTGTCTCTCGGGTTCTCGCGGCTCAACGCAGGAAAGCGCTCGGTGGGAATCGACCTGCGCGACGCCGAAGGTCGAGCGCTGGTCCAGCGCCTCATTGCCGGCGCCGACGTCGTGATCGAGTCGTTCAGGCCAGGACGTCTCGAAGCGTGGGGACTCGGATTCGAGGAACTGTCGAAGGACAACCCCGGGCTGGTTCTGGCTCGGGTGTCCGGCTTCGGCCAAACGGGACCGAACCGCTTGCTACCGGGCTTCGGCACCGTCGCCGAGACGGCAAGCGGATTTGCGAACGTCAACGGCTGGCCGGACTCGCCTCCCACCTCGCCGCCGTTCGGTTTCGCCGACTCCATCGCCGGCCTGTCCGCAGCGATGGGTGTGGCGATGTCGCTGTTCAAGCGGGAAAAGACCGGTCTCGGTGAGGAAGTCGACGTCGCTCTGTACGAGCCGCTGATGTTCATCGTGGGCGATATGTTCCTCAAGTACACCGCGACAGGGGAGATCCAGCAGCGCATCGGCAACTCGACCGGTGCGGCGTCACCCCGCGGCATCTACGAGGCGGCCGACGGGAAGTTCCTGTCCATCGCCGCGTCCAATCAGGCTATCGCCAAGCGATTGTTCGCGGCGATGGGCAAAGCGGAGGTCATCGACGATCCTCGCTACGCGACCAATGCCGATCGCCTGCGGAACAACGACGACGTGCAGCAGATGGTCATCGACTGGTGCAAGAGCATGCCGCGCGCCGAGGTGCTCGAGGTGCTCGAGAAGTTCGAGGTGGTGAGCGCGCCGGTCAACGACGCATCCGATGTGGTTCAGGATCCGCATTTCCTGGAACGCACGTTGGTGGAGATCACCGGAAACGACGTTCTGGGCAAGGTCCTGATGCCGGGTCCGGTCCTGCACATGAAGAGCTACGACGGGCCGGTGTACGACGGCGTGCCGGCGGTCGGGGAGCACACGGCCGAAATCTTGACGGCGGAGTTGTCCTTGAGTGCAGATGAACTCAGCGACCTTGCGACGCGCGGGATCGTCAGCGCGTAGTTCGCAGTACATGGTCGACCAAGGTGCGGGCGTACTCCTCGGAGTGCGCCCGCACTGCGTCGTCCAGCGCCTTCGGGGTGCTGAGGGTGTGCAGAATGATTGCGCCGAGCAAGGTTTCGAGCAGCAGCGTCACCGATGTGTCGGCGGGGAGCTCGCCGCGGGCGATGGCTTTGCGGACCATCTCGCGTGCCGCAAGGGTTTGCGAGTCGCGGAAGAGCGCGAACTGATCGGTGACGCCGGGGATGGAATCCCCCTCGATGGCCATCCGAAAGATCGCTCGTCCTGCGCCGCCGAGGTAGAGCCGCATGGTCTGACGGGCGAGTTCGAGGAGGTCGGTCTTGATGTCTCCGGAATCCCGGGTGGCGACGACGGTGATGCGGTCCTCGATGGCGTCCTGCAGCAGTGTGTTCTTGTTCGGCCACCGAAGGTAGATCGACGCCTTGCCGACGGAGGCCTGACGCGCGACGGCTTCGATGGAGAACTTGGCCCACCCCTGGGTTCCGAAGATGTCGACGGCAGCATCGAACACGCGTCGTTCCAGGTCGGGGTCGCGTGGGCGCCCCGTCTTGGAGGTGTCCGACACTGCCTACTCCTTCTCGTCGAAAAGATTTGTGACGTGAACCACTGAAAACCATTGATTCGTGTCAGATGAGAGTGTACTTTCCTAGTTACAGACGAAGAACGTTCAGAAACGTTCCGCCTTCCTGCTGATTCGGAAGGTGTTCTCCCTTTTCATGATTGGTGGGCGCAATGGCGCTGTTGGAGCGGTATCGCGTGCTCGACTTCACCGATGATCGTGGCCTGCTCGCGGGCCGCATGCTCGCCGATCTCGGAGCTGACGTGGTCCAGGTCGAGCCCCTGGATGGGTCGTCGGCACGTCAGGCCGAGCCGCTCGGACCTCACGGGTCGTATTTCTGGGACACCTACGCAGCCAACAAGCGTGGCGTCGCGATCGATTTCGAGAATCCAGCGGGTCTTCACGAGTTGATCGCTCAGGCCGACGTCGTGATCGAATCCGCAGGGCCCGGCGTGATGGACAGCCTGGGGCTCGGGTTCGAGAAGTTGCACACCCTGTTCCCGCGCCTGGTCTACGTCTCGATCTCGGCGTTCGGATCCACCGGACCGAAGGCGCGTTACGCGGCCAGTGACCTAGTGGTCTGGGCTGCGGGGGGACCGCTCGACCCGCATCGTGAAGCAGATCGTCCGCCGGTCAGGATCTCCATTCCGCAGGCTTTTCTGCATGCCGCCGCCGATGCAGCCGACGGAGCTTTGTTCGCATTGCTGGCTCGGACACGAACCGGTCGTGGTCAGCACGTCGACGTCTCCGCGCAGGCATGTCTAGGAACAGCCACGTTGGGAAGAGTTCTCGCCCACACCGCAGGTGATGTAGCCCCGGAGTGGGAAAAATTTGTCGATGGTCCGGTGAAGAAGATCGATCAATCCGGCAGCGGTTCCGGTACCGATCCCGCCAAGAAGAAGTGGCGGTGCGCCGACGGTCTCATCGAATTCCATCTCACTGTCGGCCGCGCGTCCGGTGCGTTCACCACCGCGTTCTTCGGCTGGATGGCATCGGAGAATTCGGACTACGAGCGGTTCGCATCCATCGACTGGCGCGAAGTTCCGAACATGTTGGCACGCGGGGAGTTCGACGACGCCTGCTTCGACGAGGCCAGGGGAGCCGTCGCCGAATTCCTGGCCGGTAAGACAAAGAACGCTGTGCTGGAAGCGGCACGCGAACACCGTCTGCTGTGCGTGCCGATCTACGACACCGGGGACGTTGCTGCGAGCCCGCAACTGGGTGCGCGGGGTTTCTACTCGGCCGTCGTCGACGACGCAGGTCGCGAGGTCAGAATGCCGGGTGCATTCGCGAAGGTCAGTGGGCAGACCCTCCAGGTCCGATCACCTGCACCATCCGTCGGGCAACACACCGAGGAAGTTCTGGCCGAATGGGTCGGTACGCGCGTCATGGAGAACGCGTCATGAGCAAGCCTCTCGACGGAGTGAAGGTCCTCGACATGTCCTGGGTGGTAGCGGGCCCACTCGTCGGACGTGCGCTTGCCGACGCAGGCGCAACCGTCGTCCGTGTGGAATCCGGTACCAAGGTGGAGACGGCGCGCCTGATGCCTCCCTTCGAAGGTGGCGTCGCCGGACATGAGAATTCGGCGCTGTACGGGACCGTCAATGCCGGCAAACTGGGCGTGTCCTTGGATCTTCGGCTCCCGGCCGCACGTGCCGTCGCCAGATCTCTTGCCGACTGGGCCGACGTCGTCCTCGAGTCGTACGCGCCCGGGCGAATGAAGAAGTGGGGGCTCGACTACGAGAGCCTGAGCGCGACGAATCCAGGCCTGATCATGGTGAGCAGTTCCATCAACGGACAGGACGGGCCCTACAGCGGCCTCGCCGGTTACGGAAATGTCGGTGCCGCGCTGTCGGGATTCCAATCCGCGGTGGGATGGGAGGATCGGCTTCCGCTCGGACCGTTCGGCCCGTACACCGACTACGTCGCTCCCCGATTCGGCCTGGCGGCGTTGCTCGCTGCCCTGCTGGAGCGTGAGCAGACGGGCGTCGGTGCCTACATCGACATCTCGCAGGTCGAGTCCGGCGCCTACCTTCAATCGCCCTATCTGGCCAAGTTTTCGGCCGAGGGCACGGTCGTCGAGCGACGTGGCAACAGCGACGCCGCGTTCGCTCCCAACGGTGTCTACGCCTGCGCCGACGGCCGGTTCGTGGCCATCACCGTTGCGGACGACGAGCAGTGGCGGATGTTCGCCACGATCATGAATCTTCCCGACGCCGCAGCCGATTTCCGTACGCTCGATGTCCGTCTGAGGCGAAGCGAGAAACTCGATCATCTCGTGGCTGGATGGACCGTGCGGCATCGCTCGCAGGACCTCGAAGATCTCCTGCAACGCGTCGGTATTGCCGCACACGTCTCGGCCGACAGCCGGTCCTTCAGCGAGGACCCGCAGCTCCGACACCGCGGCCACCTCGTCGAACTCGACCATCCGTTGCACGGACGCGTGACCGTCGAGGCCCCGAGGTACCAGCTCAGCGACACGCCGTTGTCCGTCGACCGAGCGGCCCCGGTGTGCGGCCAGGACAACACATACGTACTCAGCGACATCCTCGGCCTCACCGCCGAGCAGATCGAGACATTGGAAAGTGAAGGTGCACTGGCATGACCGCAGAACTGACGGACGTCAGGCCGTCCTGGGTGGCGGAGTGGGACGTTCTTCTGGGCCGGGTAGGCGAGGACTTCTCCGACGGCAGCATCCGCTGGGGCGGTGATCCTGTCGAATCGGGAACCGTCCGCAGGTATCTCGAACCGCTCGAGTTGGACAGCGCGATCCACTACGACGAGCATGCGGCCCGCGCAGCTGGATTCGACGGCGTGATCGCGCCGTCGACCGGTCTGCTGTCCTGGGCGATCGCAGCGATGCGTAACCCCGGTGAAGAGACGCTGTACGGCAGTGCCGATCGCGACGCGCAGCCGACGCGAAGCCCTATCAACAACGAGGAGCCGTACCCCGGACCCGATACGAGCGGGTTCCTCACGGCCAGCATGGAACTCGACTTCGTCAGGCCCGTCCTACTCGGCGAGCGGCTGGGAAACCGAGGACGACGGCTGATCTCGTGCAGTCCCAAGCAAACATCGCTGGGCCGAGGCGCGTTCCTGTCCTGGGAGAACGACATCGTCAGCGACCGCGGCGACGTCGTTGCGCGAGTACGCAACGTCGTCTACGCCTACAACCCCGTGACCGAGGACTCCGAATCATGAGATTTTTCGAAGACGTCACCGAAGGCGAACAGCTCTCGGTGCCCGAATACCCGTTGTCGATGTACCGACTCGTGATGGCCGCAGGATCGAACCGGGACTTCAACTCCATCCACCACAACTCCGAGTACGCCAAGGACTCCGGCGCGCCCGAGGCCTACGCCAACGTGCTGTTCTTGATGGGCATGTGGGAGAGGGCAGTTCGAGACTGGGCAGGACCGACCGGTGTCATCGGATCGGTGAGGGGGTTCGCGATGAAGAAGTTCAACCTCGTCGGGACCACCACGACCGTGCACGGCACCGTCGTCGGCAAGGAGATTCGAGGCGACAAAGGCATCGTGACGGTCGAACTGGTCAGCCGTAACGAAGGCGTCGTCACCGTTGGACCCGGAACGATGGAAATCGAACTGCCTCTCCAGAAAGCTCTGGTATGAAAGCCTCGATCGCCGGCCTCGGTGTGACCGAGATGGGCCGGATCTATGGCAAGACGGCGACGAACTTCGGCGCCGACGCGGTCCGTCGGGCAGCGGCCGATGCGCACCTCGAGCTGAGCGAGATCGACGGTCTTCTCATCAGCGGCGGAGTCACTGGCGAACTCGGCTTGCCGCTCGCGCAAGAACTCGGTCTCGAAGACCTGTCGCTGCTGTCGGTTATGCAGTCCTACGGCTCGACCGCCGGAGCGATGGTTCAGTTCGCGGCATCGGCCATCGAATCCGGACAGGCCACCGCGGTGGCCTGTGTATTCGCGGACGCGCCGTTGAAAGAGCGCGTCGCGACCGGGGCGTCCTATGCACAGGCCAACTCGGGCGGAGTCGGTTGGGAAGGGATTCTCGGATCGACCGGTGTCAACAGTGCCAACTCGCTGTACGCACTGGCAGCCAACCGGCACATGCAAACCTACGGCACCACCTCCGAGCAGCTCGGTGCCATTGCGGTCGCACAGCGGGCCTGGGCTGCATTGAATCCGCTTGCACAGATGCGTGATCCGATCACCCTCGCCGACCACCAGGATTCGCGGATGATCAGCTCACCGTTCCATCTTCTGGACTGCTGCCTCGTCTCCAACGGCGGCGTCGCCGTCATCGTGACGAGCGCCGAGCGCGCCAGAGATCTGGCGCAGCCGCCCGTGGACATTCTCGCGTCGGCACAGTCGCATCCCGGGCACTACATGCGCCGCAGTGAAGACTTCGGATTGGTGAGCGGCGCAGCGCAATCCGGGCCGAAGGCGTTCGCTGCCGCTGGGCTCACTCCGTCGGAGATCGACCTGGTCGAGCTCTACGACTGCTATACCTACACGCTCATGATCTCGCTTGAGGACTACGGATTCTGCGACAAGGGGTCCGGCGGCGACTTCGTCGGGACGCCTGGTCTTCTCGGGCCGGGCGGCTCGCTGAAGGTCAATACCGGCGGCGGACAGTTGTCGTCGTACTACATGTGGGGAATGACTCCGTTGTCGGAAGCGGTCATCCAGCTTCGCGGGCAGGCGGGGGAGCGTCAGGTCTACAAGCACGACACAGCGCTCGTCTCCGGCAACGGCGGCGTCCTCGATCACCATTCCACCCTTCTGTTGGGAGCCGGCCGATGACTGCAATCCTGTCCATCCCGCTTGCGCCTGTCCGCCGTGACGCCCAGACTGCCGAGTTCTTCGACGGCACTGCGCGCGGCGAGTTCCTGTTGCGCGAGAACATAGGCACCGGAGAGCTTCTCGCGCCACAGACCGCAGTTCCGGACGACGCCGACTACCGCTGGACACCTGCCAGCGGCCGCGGCCGAATCATCTCGTGGACCACCGTGTACGGCCGCAATGCCGAAGGCACCGTTGTTCCACAGCACATTCTTGCCGTCGTCGAACTCGACGAAGGCCCCTGGTGGTGGACCCGTCTGGTCGTAGAAGATCGCGAACCTGTGACCGGCGCGTCCGTCCACGCCGAATTCCACAAATCCGGCGAAGCCGACGAGTACGAATACGTGCCCGTCTTCGTACTCGACTGAACCCCTTAACTTTCGGAATGGAACCAACGATGGACGTTTCGACCGCGATCAAGACATCGCCGATCTCCCGCTACCAGTACAAAGTGCTGGCCGCCTGTCTGCTGGTCATCACCATCGACGGATTCGACGTGTTCGTGATGGGATTCGTGCTCCCGCACCTACCCGACGGATTCTTCGACAGCACCGCCGAGAAAGGCTACCTTCTCAGCGCGGGCCTGGCCGGCATGGCGGCAGGATCGATATTCCTTGCACCCCTTGCCGACAGGATCGGGCGTCGACGCCTCATCCTGTGGGGCCTCGTCCTCAACCTGATCGGCCTGGCTGCGTCGGCGATGTCGCCGAACGTCGAGGCACTCATCGCCGCCCGCTTCCTCACCGGCATCGGTATCGGCGGAATGGCCGCCAGCCTCATCGTACTGGTCCAGGAGTTGTCACCGGAGAAGCGCCGAAACACCATCATGGGTGTGTACTCGATCGGCTTCCCACTCGGCAGCCTCGTCGGCGGCGGAATCGGAGCGCTGCTCGTGGCTGCCTTCGACGGCGCATGGCAGGTCATGTTCATCTTCGGCGCTGTCATCACTGCCGGGGCAGTCGCGGTCACATTGGCCATGATTCCCGAGTCGATCGACTTCCTGATCAGCAAGAACACACCGGAAGCCGACGCCGAGATCCACCGCTTCATCGTCAAACTGAACAACCCCGCCATCGACCCGAACGCCCGACCCGCAGTAGCCCCCGTCGTCGAGGACAACACCTCGGTTCGCGGCTTGTTCGCGAACGGCATGTACTACCGGACGCTGCTGACGTGGCTGATGTACTCGTGCTTGATGTCGGCGTTCTACTTCGCGAACACCTGGACCCCGCAGTTGGTGAAAGAGTCCAGTGGTAGCGCAGAACTCGGAACCACCGCCGGCCTGATCCTCAGCCTCGGCGGACTCGTCGGAGCACTGGTGTTCGGTGTGTGGACATTGAAGATCTCTGCGGGCCGGTTGCTGTGGACGGCAATGGCGATTGCCGCAGTCTCTATCCTTGCGTTCGCGGCGTTCTTCGGCCACCCGGGGATTGCCATTGCGCTCACCGTCGCGGTGGGACTGTTCACCTATATCGCGATCACCGCGGCTGCTGCTGTCGTCCCTCCGCTGTACCCCGTTCGGGCACGCTCGACCGCCATCGGGTGGATGCTGGGTATCGGCCGATTGTTCTCCATCTCGGCGCCGATCGCCGTCGGCTACGCGCTGGCAGTGTTCGCTCCGCAGACGCTGTACTACTTCGCCGCGATCCCAATGGTGGTCGGCGCTCTGGCCACCTACGCCCTGTGGAAGCACACACGCGACGAAACTGCGCCGATGGACATGGTGGCGGAGCCGGTGCCTGGATACCCACCACTCGTGAAGGAAGGCTGACACATGCGAGACAAGCGCGTATTGGTGACGGGCGGTGGCTCGGGAATCGGACGGGCCATCGCCGTCGAGGCAGCGGCTCAGGGCGCCGAGACGGTGATCGTCGCGGACATCTCTCCGGAGCTGCTGGCCGAGACCGAGACGCTGATCGCAGCGGCAGGGGCCAAGAGCGTCGCGCTGCGGGTGGACGTGTCCGATGGAGCCCAGGTCCGGCAGATGATCGACGACGCCGTTTCCGCGGCCGGCGGGCTGGACACGCTCGTCAACAACGTGGGCGTCATCGACACCGGTTTCGTGTCGGGGGAGCAGGCCAACATCGTCGACCTCCCCGAGGACGTGTGGGACTCGGTCATGAACATCAACGTCAAATCTATGTGGTTGGCAACGAAATACGCTGCGCCGTATCTGCGCGCGTCCGATCGAGGGCCATCCATCGTCAACGCAGCCTCGGTGTCCGGGATGATGGGGTACAAGACGCCTGCGTACTCCGTCAGCAAGGCCGCGGTGATCCAGCTGACCCGCACAACGGCGATCTCACTGGCGAACGAGGTCCGGTGCAACAGCTTCTCGCCGGGCAGCTTTCGAACCACGATGGCGCAGAAGCATATCGACGCAGCCGAAGACCCGGTTGTGCAGGAACGCTTCATGAGCGGCGCACACCTGATCCCGCGACTCGGCGATCCCGTCGAGGTCGCCCGGGTTGCGTGCTTCCTCGCCTCGGACGCGGCGTCGTTCATGACGGGCACCAATGTCCCCGTCGACGGCGGCACCATGGCCTGGCGGGGTCTGCGGTCCTAGGTAGTGCAGCTCGAGCGGCGGAGCCGCCCCGAACACACTGGGAGCCGCCCTACATCCCGCCGTCCACGGTGATGATGGACCCCGTGGTGTAGCTGGAGGCATCGCTGGCGAGATACAAGGCGGCCCCGACGATTTCGTTGGGGTCGCCTCCGCGTTTGGCTGCGAAGGTCTCTGCGCGCTTGCTGAAAGCCTCCATGTCCCAGGCGTTGGAGACGTCGGTGAGGAAGGTGCCCGCCATGATCGCGTTCGTGCGCACGGTGGGCCCGAAGGTCTTGGCCAGTCCGACGGTGATGGCGTTCAGGCCGGCCTTCGCGGCAGCGTACGGCAGCACATCCGGCCGTGGCTTGGTCGACGCCGCACTCGAGATGTTGATGATGGATCCTCCGTCGCCCTGCGCCATTCTGGTTCCGATCAGGGCTGCGAGGCGGAATGGACCTTTCAAGTTCACGCCGAGGACCTTGTCGAAGAGTGTCTCGGAGATCGAGTCCACCGAGTCGTACAGCGGCGACATGCCTGCGTTGTTGATCAGCACATCAACCTTGCCGAAGTGCTCGTAGGACGTGTCGACCAGCTCGTCGAGTGCGTCCCATTTCCCGACGTGGGCGGCGATCGGGAATGCCCGACGCCCGGTCGCGTCCTCGATCTCCTTGGCCGTCACCTGGCACGACTCGAAATCGCGACTCGCGATGATGACGTCAGCACCTGCCTGGGCCAGCCCGAACGCCATTGCTTTGCCGAGGCCTCGGCTGCCGCCGGTGATCAGGGCGACGCGGCCCGAGAGGTCGAAACGAGAGGGGGCGTCGAACTGGGGCATCGTTTTCTCCTGGATCTGGACCGCTGTAGGCAATTCCTTAGTATGGTAATCATAGATTGACGAATGGAGACATGGTGTCAGAATCAGCGGGACTGTTCGAGCTCCCAAGTAAGTATGTCGAACTCCAGGTAGAAGCGCGGGCGCTTGCAGAGTCTGTCCGCGATATTGCAGAACGGGCCGACGAGTCGGACAGCATCGATGTGGACGTGCGCAAGCGTCTGCAGGCCACTGGTCTCGCAGGGGTGACGGTGCCGAAGCAGTTCGGAGGCCGGTTCGAGAAGGTCGATTCGCTCGCGGTGACCGTCGTACGCGAGCGTCTCGCTGCCGAATGCGCACACCTCGACTCCCTCTTCGCGATGCAGGGCATCGGCAGCTACGGCCTGTCGGTCGGCGGCACGCCCGCGATGCAGGAGCACTGGCTGCCGCGGGTGGCCAACCTCGATGCCATCGCCGCGCTCGGACTCACCGAGCCGCACGTCGGATCGGACCTCAAGGCGCTGACGACGTCGATCGAGGAAGTCGACGGCCAGCTCGTGGTCAACGGGCACAAGTCCTTCATCACCAACGGCGGAGACGCGGACTTCTACAGCATTCTCGGTCGTGAGGGCGACGGGTACTCGTTGGTGCTGATTCCGGCCGATGCAGCGGGAGTCACCACCGAGCGTCCGCATCAGATCATTGCGCCGCACGTGCTCTCCGACGTGATCTTGAACGACGTTCGTGTGCCGCTCGATCATCGCATCGGCGAACCGGGCAAGGGTTTCTCGCTCGTGCTCGCTACGCTCGCCACGTTCCGTGTGTCGGTCGCGGGCGCAGCCGTAGGCCTGGCCGAGGCGGCGCTGAAAGAGGCTGTACGCCATGCAAACAATCGTGAACAGTTCGGCGTCAGTCTGTCCAGGCTCGGCTCGGTGCCCGAGTATCTGGCGACGTGCTGGACCGATATCGAGATGGCACGCTCGCTGACGTACCGAGCCGCCGCGGCGTCGGCGCGCGACGCCAGGGCGAATCTGCACCTGTCCTCGATGGCCAAGGTTGCGGCCACCGAGGTGGCCGGCCGAGTGGTCGATCGCGCCGTTCAGGTGATGGGCCGTTACGGCATCACCCGCGGCAGCGTCATCGAACGCTTGTACCGGGAAGCTCGTCCGATGCGGATCTACGAGGGCTCTACCGAAGTGATTCTGGATTCGCTTGCCAAACAATTGATCAAGGGCGATTTGCTGTAGTACCAGCCCGGTGCGCCCGTCCGAGAATGCTCCGTACTCGGGCGGGCACAGGCATGTCCACAATCCTACGCATGTCACGAAATCGCCCTTGACGCAACGTGATTGATGATTATGATTGGCCTTGATGTGACCACCGTCACGACCATCTCGAGGAGCCCGCCATGTCGTCCCGTTCAGGTATCGAGAACACTCTCAGCCGCTATGCGCTCGGCTACGACGATCATCATCCGGAGATGATCGAAGCGTCGTTCACCAAGGATGCCGTTCTGACGATGAAGATCGCCGATGGCGACCTCATCGGGCCGTTCGACGGACTCGACGCGATCATGGAGCTGATGAACGGCTCGGCGCATTCGCAGTCGGATCAGCGCCGCCATCTGACAACGAACATTCTGATCGACGATATCGATGCCACGCACGCGAAAGTCGTTGCCTATCTGGTGATCATCTCGGTGGCCGAAGGGAAACTGACCGTTCTGTCCAGCGGCAAGTACGAGGACGAGTTCACCGAAGTCGACGGAACCTGGTTGATCTCCAAGCGTCACATCGCACTCGACCTCCCGTACTGAAGGCGCTGACATGCTGAATCAGGGATTGATCCCCGCGAAGTGGGCTGCGCTGACGCCGAACCGTCAGGCCGTGTTCGACGTCCCGAACGATCGTCGCATCACCTTCTCCGAACTGGACGAACGTGTCCGACGGCTTGCCAACGGACTGCGAGGCTTGGGCCTGAACAAAGGCGATCGCGTCGCAGTCCTGACCCGCAACAGTGTCGAGTTTCAGGAGCTGTACTTCGCTGCCGGACGGGCAGGACTGGTTCTGCAGCCACTGAATTGGCGTCTCGGGATCAAGCAGCTCATCGGATTGATTTCCGATGCGGCGCCGAAAGTGATCATCACCGCCGCGGAATGGTCCGAGACCAAGCGGGAGCTGCAACGCTCGGTGAACGTCGACAACTGGCTCGAGTTCGGCGCCGACTCCGACGGTTCCTACGACGAACTTCTCGCTCGCTCGAGCGCGGCCGAACCCATCTGGACGCCGTCGATCGGCGGCGACGATCCGTTCTTCATCCTCTACACGGGCGGGACCACCGGCGAATCCAAAGGTGCGATCCACACGCACACCAGTGCCGCCAACGGGATGCTCAATCAGACTGTGGCAGAACGCGTCGTGCCCACCGATGTGTACATGCTCACCGGCCAGATGTACCACATTCCCGTTGTTCTCTCGATGAACTACATGAAGCACGGTTGTCCGGTGGTGCTGGTCAACTTCGAAGCGCAGCAAGCACTCGAGATCATCGAGGCCGAGAAGGTCTCTGCATTCCTTGGCATCACCACGATGCTCAACTGGATGATGGCCGTCCCGAACTTCGCGTCCTACGACTTGAGCAGCCTCCGCAACATCCAATACGGTGGCGGGCCCATGCCGTCGACCATCGTGCGTGCGGCACTCGAGTCGTTCCCCTGCACGCTGATTCAGGGATACGGGCAGACCGAGGGCACGACGATGTCATTCCTGTCCCAGGAAGATCACCTCGCCGCGGTCAAGGGTCACGATGTGCATCGTCTGAAGTCCTGCGGCCGCGAAGGTTTCGTCACCACCATTCGCATCGTCGATGCTTTCGGTGAGGAAGTCCCACGGGACGGCAAGACCCCCGGTGAGATCGTCGTCCGATCGGAATCGAACATGATCGGCTACCTCAATCGGCCGGAACTGACCAAGGACACGCTGCGCGACGGATGGATGTGGACCGGCGACATAGCCACCTGGGACGAGGATCGCTACATCTACATTGTCGACCGAGCCAAGGACATGATCATCTCCGGCGGCGAGAACATCTTCAGCGTTCAGGTCGAAGAAGCTATCGGCGCACACCCGTCCGTGCTCGAATGCGCTGTGATCGGTATCCCCGACGACGAATGGGGTGAGGCCGTCAAAGCCGTCGTCGTGCTCAAACCTGGAACGACGGCCACCGAACAGGACATCATCGACGTAGCCAAGAAGAACCTGGCGTCGTACCAGAAGCCGCGGTCGGTGGACTTCGTCTCGGCGCTGCCCAAGGCGCCTACCGGCAAGATCATGAAACGCGACTTGCGGGCACCCTACTGGGAGGCGGCGGGCCGCAGCGTATGACCGAGGACGAACTGACGGCCCTCGTCGGAACCCGAATGCCGGGCGGTACCAGGACGTTGGAGAACTGGTGGGTCACCCTGGTGCTCGACGCCATGGACTGCGCGCCGGACGACGGGGCCTCGCATCCTACGTTCGTGTTCCTCGTCGCTACCGGATCGATGGGCTGGACGTGGAACGAACTGTTCGACGTCTTCGCCGCAACCGAAGCAGACGGTCCGATGTTCGGCGAGACCGATACGACTGTCCGCACCCCGTTGAAGACAGGGGAGTCCTACACGGTCCGTGGCGAAATCGTCTCGGCGGCGCGCAAGACAGGTAAGAAGACAGGAGTGTTCGACATCGTCGGCTACCGCTTGGACGTGCTCGACGCGCAGGCCGAGCTCGTCGCGTCGACGACCAACTCCATCGTCTTCCCGCGCCGAGGGGAGGTCACGTGAGTATCGAAGTGGGTCAGTCTATCCCGGGCCGCATCATCGAGAGCGTCGATCCGGAGAAGATGAAGCTTCTGTCGGCGCTGATGCGTGACCCCAACCCGATTCATTTCGATCGCGCGGCCGTCGCCGAGCTGGGCATGGGTGACAAGACCGTCAACCAAGGCCCGAGCAACATGGCGTACGTGCTGTCGATGCTCGGCCAGTGGGCCGGGGGCTCCGATCGCATCACTCACTATCGATTCCGATTCCTGGGCAACGTGTTCGAGGGCGACAGGCTCGAGGCATCGGGCAGCGTGACGGCGGTGGCCGAAAGGCCCGACGGACTGCAAGTCGACTGTTCACTGTCCCTGACCGTCATGGGCGGCGCCGAGGTCCTTACCGGAACCGGCACCGTACTACTACCGAAGGACTCCGTATGACCGGAAGGCTCGAAGGTAAAGTAGCATTCATCACCGGCGCGGCACGCGGCCAAGGGCGCTCGCATGCAGTCAGATTGGCGCAGGAAGGCGCCGACATCATCGCCGTGGACATCTGCGAGAACATCGATACGGTCACCCCGTTCTACCCACTTGCCACCGAGGATGAACTGGCCGAGACGGCTGCGCAGGTCGAGGCCCTCGATCGTCGCATCTTCGCCCGTCGAGCCGATGTCCGCGACCTCGATCAGTTGCAGGCAGTGTTCGACGAGGGTGTCGCGGAGTTGGGGCGCGTCGACATCGTTGTCGCCAATGCAGGTATCGCGACCTATGGGCTCTCGTGGGAACTGACGTCGGAGCAGTGGAAGGACATGATCGACGTCAATCTCACCGGTGTCTTTCACACCGCCAAGGTCGCCATTCCTTCGCTGATCGAAGCCGGAAACGGCGGATCCATCGTGTTCACCAGCTCGATCGGCGGGCTCAAAGGCATTCAGCACGTAGCCCATTACGTTGCTGCGAAGCACGGCATCGTCGGATTGATGCGGACGATGGCCAACGAGCTCGGTCAGTACAAGATTCGCGTCAACACCGTGCATCCCACCAACGTCGACACCATCATGATCCAGAACCCGGGGACGTACTCGATGTTCGCGCCGGGAGATCCGGAGCCGACCCAGGACAAGGCCATGGCTGGGTTCATGTCTCTCAACACCCTGCCGGTGCCGTGGATCGACCCTGTCGATATCAGCAATGCCGTGCTCTATCTCTCCAGTGACGAAGGCAGATACGTCACCGGTGTCACTCTGCCCGTGGATGCGGGCGCATACGTCAAGTGAAAGGACCATCATGACAACATCTCTCGTCGACCAAGACCTCGCCTACCGCGCGCAGACGACGTTGACGGCCTATGCCTGGGCAGCCGACTCCGGTGATCTCGATACACTGCGCGATCTGGCGGTCGAGGACATAGCCGTCACACAGACCACCCAGGAGAAGCGCGGGATAGAGAACTTCCTCGACATCTACCGTGCGTTCGCGGCGTCCGAGACCGAGGTGTCACGCCACGTCGTCACCAACACTCTGGTGACGGTAGAGGACGACGGCGTCCGCATCGACGCCTACTTCGAGGCGACCTTGTTCGACCCAGGCAGCACGTCCCGGATCTTCGGTCGCTACTCCGACTCGTTGGTCGAGGTCGACGGAGATCTCAAGATCAAGCACAAGCGAATCTTCGTCGACAGAGTCATGGCGCTGCCGACGTCGACCGCAGCGTTCGTGCCGTACGGGTCCTCCGACTCGTGAGTCGGGTGGGAATCGACGACAACGAGAATCTTTCGTCGGTGCGCGCATCGATCGAGGGGCGCTCGGAGTTGATCGCGACCCAGACCGAGTGCACCTTCGCGTTCACCACCGAAGCAGGCTGGCCCGCGGGCGTCGTCATGAGTTACCTGTTCACCAGGGACAGGTTCTGGTTGACGGCGGCCGCAGGCCGGGCGCACGTTCGCGCAGCGGTGCGCGACTCTCGCGTGAGCTTGGTGATCTCCAATGCCGGCACGTCGTTGCCGGGCCGCCGGATGGTCTCGATTCGAGGCAGGGCCACTGTGCACGAGGACGCTGCGGTGAAAGCATGGTTCTATCCGGAATTCTCGCGGCATCTCGCGCCAGGAGATCCCGACGCCTTCGCGCGACTGCTGGACAGCCCTGAGCGCGTCGTTCTCGAAGTCGAGCCTGTTCGCATCGCCGTCAGCCACGATTCGACGAAGATGCCCGGTGACGGGCGAGGTGGTCGAACCAGTTCTTGATCAGGGGCGGTAGGTGCTCCAGGTGGGCGCGGACTCGGGATAATCCGCTTCGGCGTACCGAGTTTGCGGCCACCTGATCCGCTTGTTCGTGCGGAAGCTCGCACTCATGGCTTCGAACGGCACCGCATACATGAAGGTGACCTCGCGGTGCTGGAATCGCCACTCACCCTCCAGGACGTATCGGTCCGCGTAGCGAAAAGCAGTCAGCATCAACGTGTCTCGCACGGCGAGTTCGGCGTGTCCGGTCATTCGGCCCGTTGCAGTGGTTGGGCTCTCGACGGTGATGAGGTGAATCTCCGGAGTGTGCAGCATGGTGGTGTAGCGGTCCATGCTGCCGATGTAGAACTCTCGGAGCTCGTCGTGGCCACGCAGCGTACTGCCGGCCACTGCGAATGTGGCGTCGGGCGTGTAAATCCCGAGGACCGCATCGATGTCGTGGTCGTCCACCGCCATCGAGTAGGCGCCTGCCAGGTCGCGGATCGCGTCCTTGGCGATCAGTACGTCGAGTCGGTCCATGAGTCTCCTTCCCACGCCCGTCAGCGGCGTGTGTACGCAGCTCTCGCACACACGCCGCTGATCGAGAAGCTGTCAGGCCTCGAACCCCTCCATCTGAGGCGGGGTGAGGGGCGAGATGACGCGGGAGGCGATTTTCCACCCGTCGTCGGTGCGGACGTACGTGTCCTCGTTCAGCGCAATCGCTTTGAACGCCCCACCGCCGTTGGTGTGGCCCTCGGAGAACACGTAGTTGGTACCGTGCGCGGCGGTATCGGAATCGAAGTGCACGATGTGGTTGGTGATGATGTGGAACTGATCCTTCACTTGCTCGGCATCGCGCTCGAAGAAGTCGAGGATTGCCTCGTGCCCTTCGTACTTCGCCAGGCCCACCGGCGTCGCATCCCACACGGCGTCGACGGCGAACGCACTCAGAGCCAGTTTGGGATCGAACTTGTCCAATCCCAACGCGTAGGTATGTGTTGCGGAAATGATCTCACTGACACTCATTCGAGCCTCCTACTCGTCGTACATGATGACGCCGCGGATGTTCTTGCCGTCGCGCATGTCCTGGATGGCCTCGTTGATCTGTTCGAGCTTGTAGGTCTTGGTGACCAGCTCGTCGAGCATGAATTCGCCGCGGCGGTACATGTCGGCGATCAACGGGATGTCGCGGCGGGCCGTCGTGGTTCCGTACAACGTGCCGTGCAGGCGCTTTCCGGACATCGCGAAGGTGAACAGATCGAATGGCACGTCGCGCTGGGTGACCGGGGCCGCAGAGGTGAGCACCAGGGTGCCGCCGCGTCGCGTCATTTCCTGTGCTGGGTTGAGGAGGTGACCGTAGGCGATGTCGACGGTGATGAGCACCTTGTCTGCGCCCTGGCCGTTGGAGAGCGTGTCGACGAGTTCCTTGGCCTGATCCAGGTTTTCGACGGTGTGCGTTGCACCGAAGAGCTTCGCCTGGTCGCGCTTGTACTCGACGGGATCGACGGCGACGATGTTCTTCGCGCCCTTGTGGCGAGCGCCCTGGACGGCGTTCATGCCGACGCCGCCGGTACCGATGACGACGACGGTTTCACCGAGAGCAACCTCGGCCGCGTAGACGGAGGATCCCCAGCCGGTGGGGACACCGCAGCCGATCAACGCAGCCTTGTCGAGGGGAATGTCCTTCCCGATCTTCACGCACGAATCGATGTTGACGACGACGTACGGCGAGAAGGTTCCGAGGAACGAGAAGGGTCCGACGCCCTGACCGCGAGCATGCACGCGATGGGTTCCGTCGGGTGCGAAGCCGGCGAGCACCCCTGCGCCCATCTCGCACATGTTCGAGCGGCCGATGGTGCACATCTGACAGTGCCCGCACGACGGAAGAAACGACAGCACGACGTGGTCGCCGACCTCGAAGCCGGTGACGTCGGGACCGAGCTCCTCGATGACACCTGCACCCTCGTGACCACCGATGATGGGTGCCCAGTCGAGCGGGATGTCGCCGGTGTCGACGTGGTCGTCGCTGTGGCAGATTCCCGAGGCTGCGAGCTTGATGCGCACTTCACGGCTCTTGGGCGGATCGATCTCGATCTCTTCCACACTCCAGCCCGACCGCGTGCCGGGCTCCCAGATCAAGGCTCCGATGGTTTTCACTTCATGCTCCTTCGATGAGACCGAACGATGCTGTCCACGTGCGGCGTTCGATTGATGCGCACCTTTACATGTGACTCCTGTCACCATAACCATGATAATGATTAGTGTAAAGGGTGGGATGTTAGAAAGTGAGTACAGAAAGAGGTGCCGCAGATGGTCGACCATCCGACTAGCCAGACCTTCACACTCGCCTACGGAGACTGCGATGCCATCGGTATCTCGTACTTCGCGATGAACTACCCCTGGATGGAACGCACCTACAGCGTGTGGCTGCATTCCTACGGTCTCGACAGCCACACGATGATGGATGCCATCGGGGTCGGTACGGTCGGATTCGGTTCCGAGTGCACCTATCTCACGTCGTGCCGTGTGTTCGACGAGATCGATTGCGGCATGGAACTCGATCACCTCGGGACCACGTCCTACATCGTCGGATTCCCGTTCACGCGCGTCGGCGAGCGCGTCGCCTACGGCAAGATCAAGTACGCCGTGCGAGGACCCGACGGACTCAAAGCTCCGATTCCCGACGCCCTGCGCGACGCGCTCTCCTCTCTCGGCCGTCCGTGACGGCACAGACCGGAGCCGATATCGCAGGTGTTGCCCACCGGCGGCGAATGCTGGGCGCCGCGACAGCAACAGCGTTTGCTGCACTCGTCGTCGGATCGAACGTGCCCGGGCCGCTGCTTCCGATGTATGCAGACCGGATGGCACTCTCGACGTTCACGGTGTCTGCGCTGTTCGCCACCTATCTCGTGGCATTGGTCGTGACGTTCACCGTGATGGCACGCACGCATCTCACTCGCTATGCGTGGCTGCTGTTGCCGGGGTCCGTGGCCGGCGGGATCGTCGCCGATGTCGCACTGATGATGGGCGGCGATTCCGTCGTCGCACTCTTCGTCGGCAGGTATCTGACCGGCACGTGTGTCGGGGTGGCCACGGGTGCGGCTGCAACCATCGCCGTAGCGGCGCGTGGTGAGAAGGGACGCACCATCGCGGCCTCGGGGGCAATATTCGGGTCGTTCGTCGGTCTGATCCTCGGAGCTGTCACAGCCGAGTACCTTCCGGGCCCGACGACGACTGTCTACGTGATCCACACGGGCCTGCTCGTGACGGTGGTGGCCGTTCTTGTCTTCGCTCTCTATCGCGCGCGAGACATCCTGCGCGCTGCTCTCGTCGAACCTGAATCTGTCGATGCCGAGGCGTTCGACACCGAGCGCGACACCCGCGCTCGCGCCGCGGGTTACGGAATCGGCCTCGCTGGATGGGCGATCGGCGGAATCGCCGTCGGAATCTTGCCGACGGCTGTTCGTGAGCAGACGGAAAGTTCGTCGCTGATCGTCGGCGCCCTCGCACCGGTTGTGTTGCTGTCGATCGCGTGGCTCTCGCCCTTCGTCTTCACCGCTCTACGGACGGCGCTGCGGCCGATCCAGTCGTTGATTCTCATCGCTGCCGGGGCCATCCTGTGCGCGGCCGGGGTGCTCTCGTCGAGCTTGATTCTCGTTCTGGCCGGCTGTGTCTGCTGGGGGCTCGGGCAAGGGTTCGCGTACGCATGCGGGCTCCGGATCTTGACGCGCGGCGCATCTGCCGTCGAGCAGGGGCGTATCGCCTCACGATTCGCCTCGTTCTGTTACGGGTTGACTGCCGTGCTGGCGCTGGTCACCGGTGCGGTGTCGACTGCATGGGGGAGCGCGACGGGGATGGCAACGGCAGGAGTGGTTTTCGTGGTGCTGTGTTCAGTTGTTGCTCTGCTCGGCCACCGCCGATGGGAAGCACCCGCCGAGCCGCTAGGACCAGAACTGCTCCAACCAGGAAGCGTCACCCGCGTGCAGTGACTCCGGCCAGTCCGCCGGCCGCCGATCTCCGTAGGCGCGCATGCTGTTCGGATCACCGAGCCCGTCCGAGTACTCGCTCGTGGGTAGGTAGTACATGTAGGACATCAACCGATCCTGAATCCTCCAGGTGCCGTCGACGCGTCGGTAGAGGTCGCGATATCGCAACGCTGTCACCATGGGTACGTCGTTGCGCACCAACTCCGCATGGCCGACGGCAATCCCGACGGCGCGGTCGTGATCACCGTCGTCGAATCGGATCACATGGCCGTGTGTGACGTGATTCGTCGGCCCGAGCGCGTCGAATCTGCCCTGAAAGACGTCGACGATGGCGTCGATGCCCGACGCCGAGAACACACCGTCGGCGGACCGCATGGTCGCATCGGCGGTGAACAGGGCTCTGATCCCCGTGGTGTTCCGTTCGTCCATGGCGAGGCAGTAGAGAATAGGGAGTTCGCCGATGGCAGTGCGTGATTCGATTCGCTCGAGGCGTGTTTCGACGTCGGAGGTGGGCATCGCGCTGATCTTCTTCCGATTCCGGTATTTCCTGGACAGGACGTCACGGACGACCCATCATGAACTCCATCCACTATATGCGCATGATTACCAGGAAATGAGAGCAACGATGAAAAGGTTTGCTGTCCCGGCGTTGGCCGCGGCTGCGGTACTCGGCATCGCCGGATGTAGCGGCGGAAGCGGCGGAAGCACCGCGTCGGGGGAAATGCCGTCGGAAATCACGCTTTTCTCCGTCACGGACAAGACCGGAACGTTGTCCTATGCCGGGTCCAACCAACTCAAGGGAATCGAGCTGGCGATCGATGAGATCAACGACCAGAAGTACCTGGGGGAGTCGACGGTCAAGCTGGAAAGCCGCGACACCGCAGGAGAAGCGCAGACCGCCGCGAGTCAGGTCACCGAAGCGACCGTAAATCCCAATGTCGCCGCGATCCTCGGCACAGTGACCAGCGCGCAGTCGATCGCCATCGCGCCTCTTGCGCAAGCGGCCAAGGTGCCCATCGTGTTCACCCAGTCCGGCAGCGAAGGCACACTCGTCGGCGAATACACCTACCGTGCAACCGCTCCCATGGCGACCTACTACGACCAGGCGGGTGAGTACCTCCAGCAGGAGGGCGTGAAGACCCTCGGCATTCTGTACAACAGCGCCAACCCGACCTTGACGCAGTTGTCGGAGAAGACCATTCCGGAGATGGCCGACCGGTTCGGCTACACCGTGGCGTCGACGTCCTCGGTGCAGAACACCACCCAGGATTTCACTGCTCCGATCGCGAAGATCCTCGCCGACAACCCCGACGGGATCGCGATCATGATGAACGGCGCCCAGAACGCCACCGCGGTCTCGCAATTGCGTCAAGCCGGTTACGACGGAACTCTGGTCACGCACACTGGTTCCGGTGCAGGTAATCTCACGCCCGCGGGGCCGGCAGGCGCGGGCATGACCTGGCCCACCGATTTCACCTACCACGGCACCAATCCCGCGACGCAGGAGTTCGTCGCCGCCTACCGCGCCAAGTACAACGGCGAGAACCCGAACAACTATGCAGCCGAGGGGTACGACGCTGCGTGGATGATCGCCCACGCCATCGAGAAGTCCGGTGGTGCGTCGCGCGAGGACATCCAGAACGGTTTGCAGCAGGTCGTGGCCGAGGGCTTCACCGGCGCAGAAGGTGACGTCACCTTCGAGGGCAACGACATGCGAGTCAAAGGCGCGGTCGTGCAGTGGAACGGCACCGAGGAAGTTCTGCTGTCCGAGAAGTAGCTTTCTACTCCGGGTCCGGGAAGACGGCCTTCCTCTTCTGAAGGAAGGCCGTCGCACCCTCGATCATGTCAGGGCTGCCGACCGCCTGGTTGAGCATGCCGAGTCCTGTCGAGAACGAGTCGCGTGCTGCGTTCCACCACACGTTGGAGCTGATCTTGGTGATCTCGAGGTAGCGGGGACTCAACGCAGAAATCTCGTCGCACCATCCCCGGACCGTCTCCTCCAGCTTGTCGTCGTCGACCACCTCGTTGACCAGACCCAGATCCAACGCCTGCTGTGCGGAATAGCGTCGGCAGAGCATGGCCATCTCCTTGGCGCGCTTCTCGCCGATCTGAACGCCCATCACGTTGGTGGCTCCGGTGACCGGGGAGCTTCCGACGCGCGGGCCGGTCTGGCCGAAGGTTGCCGAGCGGGCAGCAACAGCCAGGTCGCACGCGACGATCAGCTCGTTCCCACCGCCTGCGGCGGCGCCGTTGACGGCGGCGATCACCGGCCGTGGGCAGTTGCGGATGGAGTCGAACAGACGCAACGAGCCCCGGTACAGCCTGCGCATCTCCTTCGGCGTCGGCTCGCTGAGCTTGGCCAATGACCCGCCCGCGCAGAAGCTGCCTCCCGATCCGGTGATGACGACCGAGCGATAGCCGGAGGCGTCGTCGAGTGCGTCGGCAATCGCGGCCGACATCTCGGGGTCGAATGCATTGCGCCGCTCGGGCCTGTTGAGGCGGATCCAGAGCGTGGCCGGTGTACTTTCGATGATTACGTCAGGCATGAACGTTCCTGTTCGTCGGCGTGGGGGTTGAAGAAGTTGTAAAGCGGGGAACTGCGGTTTTGTGGTCGAAGACCAGCTCGGGCTTTATTGTTATAATCAATCGCCTTGATTTACGGGGCGTCCGCGGGCAGCGTTGTCGTCCGCGCGAAGCTGGGAGGACACACTCATGACCGTGACCAATCGCGCTCCCAAGGCGGCGATGGTGATCGCTCAACAGATCATCCGTGACACGCTGCGCCAGGGCCTCACCGTCGGCAATCTTCTTCCGCCCGAGAAGGCGATGCTCGAGAAGTATCAGATCGGCCGAGGAACGCTGCGTGAGGCGCTTCGCCTGCTCGAGTTTCAGGGAGTCATTGCGCTCAAGCCGGGACCCAAAGGTGGTCCGGTCCTGCTCGACCCCGACGCCTCGCATTTGGCCAGCACCGTCATCCTGCTCATGCAGCTCAAGAACGCGCCGTTCAAGGCCATCGCCGAAGCGCGCGTGGCGATGGAGCCGATGATCAGTAGGTTGGCCGCCGAACGCATCACCGACGAGTCTCTTGGCCAGCTCAACGGCACCATCGAAGCGATGCGCGATTCCCTCGACGATCAGTACATCTTCCTCGAGGCCAACAAGCAGTTCCACGACATCATCGCCTGGTCGTCGGGTAATCCGCTGTTCGGCTACCTCGTGGACTCGCTGCTCGGGATCATGGACGGCACGATCATCGGCATCGACTATCCGGCGCCTCGTCGCGCCGCGATCCTGACAGCTCATCAATCGATCTACGACTCTCTCCTCGCGCACGATCCAGGCCTCTCGCAGGACCGGATGGCGCAGCACATCAACGAGTACGTTCGGTACGCCGAGCGGAAGTTCCCCGACGTCATGGGCTCGGTCATTCAGTGGGATCGGGCTCTGTAACGCTGCTGGTGGCCTGTGCTGGCGGGTATGGTCGGGCCGCCAGGAGAGCGCCCGACCATCCCCGCTGCTGCACTGCGCTCAACCGACAGTGATGGCCCGCTCCGGGCAGCTGTCCGCGCCTGCCCTGGCCTCCCCGAGGTGGTCGGGTTCTTGCCCTTCGGGCAGCACGTAGGCATGTCCGTCCTCGTCGCGCAGGGCGAAGACCTGCGGTGACGTCATTTGGCACAGGCCGTGCCCCTGGCACTGGAACTCGTCGACCGATACGTTCACGACTCCTCCTTCGAAGCGCTCTTTGTTTACAGCCACTCCAGTGACTTGAACTATAAGCTGGTCACCGTTGTGATGTTGACAACATTGTAATCTAGTATAACCATTATCAGAACAAGGCCCGAATGGTTGCGCCAGATTTCGCTTGCAGGAGGAAACACAGACATGACGGAAAGCGGCCGTTGCCCGGTCATCCACTTCGACCACAACTCGCAGGAACACTCCGCTGACCCTGTCGGCTCCTACCGCAAGCTCAGGAACGCGGAGAAGCGCGGTTGGTCCGAAGCGCACGGCGGCTACTGGGTTCTCTCCGATTACGACGCTGTCTTCGACGCGTCTCGCGACGACGACACGTTCTCCTCGGCGCGTAACGAATACGGCGGCGAGGGCTTGTCGGTGGTCATTCCCAAAACGCCCATGCACTTTCACATCCCGATCGAGTTGGATCCGCCGGAGTTTCGTAAGTACCGCAAGATCGTCAACCCCATCACTTCTCCAGCTGCCGTCGAAAAGATGAAGGATCTGGTCGAGCACCACACCACCGCCTTCATCGACAGCGTCATCGAGGCGGGCGAATGCGACTTCACCTCCGTCATCGGCGTTCCGGCCATCGTCACGGTCGACTGGCTCGGCCTCGGCATCGAAGACTGGAAGACCTACGCGGCCGCGCACCACGAGGCTCTCGCTGGGGTACCGGGAACTCCGCACTACGAGCATGCGATGAAAGTCGACTTCCCGTATCTGTCTGCCAAGATGCGCTCGGTCATTGCCGATCGACGCGAGAACCCGACCGACGATGTCATCAGCTATCTCGTGCAGCAGGAGGTCGACGGCCGCGTCCTCGACGACTTCGAGGTGTTCGCGATGGTCGAGCTGTTGGTCGCGGGCGGCACGGGAACGACGGCCTCACTGGTCAGCCAGACCCTCGTCTGGCTTGCCGACCATACCGACGTACGGAAGCGGCTCATCGACGACCCGTCGCTCATGGACCACGCCGTCGAAGAATTCCTCCGGTTCTTCTCGCCGACGCAGGCGCTCGCCCGCACGGTCACCGACGACGTCGAATTCAAGGGATGCCCGATGAAGAAGGGCGACCGTGTGCTTCTGTCCTGGGCGTCGGCGAACCGCGACGAAGAGCTGTTCGAGAACCCCGACGAGATCGACATCGACCGCTGGCCCAACCGCCACACCGCATTCGGAATCGGGGTGCATCGATGCTCCGGTTCGCACCTCGGTCGTCTGATGGCCAAGACGCTGTTGACGCAGATCCTCGACCGTATGCCGGATTACACGATCGAGCGCGACAAGCTGGAGCGTTACCCGCACCAGGGCACCAACATGGGCTGGCAGCGGATTCCGGCGCACTTCACACCCGGAAAACGAATCCTGGCCGACGGCGAGGCGCTCGCCGCCGCCACCGCACCCGCAGCCCCGATGTACTGATGAAAGTTGTCATCGTCGGGGGCGGTCTCGCCGGAGCACGGTCCTGTGAAACGTTGCGTGCGCGCGGTTTCGAAGGGGAGATCGTGCTTCTTGCTGCCGAGAAGCACCTACCGTACGACCGTCCCCCTCTCACCAAGGCTGCGTTGAAGGGCGAGCTGAACACACAGTTGCGCACCGACTACGACGACTTGAACGTCGATGTCCGTATCGGTAGCGCCGCAACAGGACTCGACACTTCGGCCAGGCAGGTCCACACAGCAGGCGGGCCGATCGAGTACGACGCCTTGATCATTGCGACGGGCGCCGCACCCATCCGCGTGCCTGGTAGCGATCGGCAGACGGCCGTGCGCACCGTCGACGATTCCCATGCGCTCCGCGAGAAGCTCGTTCCCGGAGCGAAAATCGTTCTCGTCGGCGCAAGTTGGATCGGCGCGGAGGTCGCGACGGCGGCTCTTGCTGCCGGCGCCGAGGTAACCTGCATCGAGTATGGTCCCGCGCCGCTCGGGAATGCACTGGGTGAGGAAGTCGGCAAGCGATTCGTCGACTGGTGGTCGGAGGTGGACCTGCGTCTCGGGGTCGGCGTTCGCGAAGTCACCGACACCGGCGTCACGCTGACCACCGGCGAGGAGATTCCAGCCGATGTCGTCGTCGCCGGAGTCGGCGTCAGGCCGGATGTGGCGTGGTTGGAAGGATCGGGACTCGACATCGATCGCGGGGTCGTCGTCGACGAGAACCTGCGAACGTCCGATCCCCACGTATTCGCAGTCGGTGACGTCGCGGTGCGCTGGTCTCCACGTTCGAGCACGTCTTTGCTCGTCGAGCATTGGGACGACGCAAGAACCGGTCCCGACGCGATCGCCCAGACCCTGACGGGCGGCGAACCCGTCGCTCACGATCCGGTCCCGTACTTCTGGAGTGATCAATTCGGTCACAAGCTCCAGTACGTCGGTCACCACGCAGCCACCGACACAGTCGTCGTTCGTGACGGCGTGGACGGGAGATGGGCAGCGGCGTGGATCGACGACACAGGGCTGCTCACAGCACATCTCAGTATCGACACGCCAAAGCTCATGATCGGCGCACGCGCTGCTATTTCCGCAGGCGCACGGCCCGATGCAACGGCGCTTCGCGATATCGACCGACCGCTCAGCTAAATCCGTTCGGCAACAACAGGAGTGATGTACCGATGACCGCTACAGTCCCCACCGCCACGACCCTGAAGAGCTACGACAAACTGTTCATCGGTGGAAAGTGGGTGGAGCCGTCCAGCGACAAGGTGATCGACGTCGTCTCCCCGATCACCGAGGAACTGCTCGCGACGGTCCCCGAAGCGCAGCCCGCCGACATCGACAAGGCCGTCGCTGCCGCACGGAAAGCGTTCGACGAAGGCCCATGGCCGCGTCTCACCGCCGCCGAACGGGCGAAGTACCTCATCCGCATCCAAGAAGAGGTGGAGAAACGATTCGACGCCATGGCAACCGCGTTCACCGCCGAGATCGGCGCACCCGCGGGCGCGAGCGTCGCATTCCACAACAACGCCCTCAAGATGTGGGGTGACGCCTCCACCCTCCACGAACGATTCGAATTCGAGGAAGAGCGCAGCTGGCCCGAAGGCCACGGCAAACTCGTCCGCGAGCCGATCGGCGTCGTTGCAACGATCATCCCGTGGAACGGCCCGGTCGCCACGGCCTCGCTGAAGATCGCGCCTGCTCTCGCTGCCGGTTGTACGGTCGTGCTCAAGCCTGCACCCGAAGGTCCGGTCAGTACCATGCTGCTCGCCGAGGCACTCGAAGCAGCAGGTCTGCCCGAGGGCGTCATCTCGCTGCTACCGGGCGGCCGCGAGACCGGCGAGTACCTGGTGCGGCACAAAGACGTCGACAAGATTTCGTTCACCGGATCGACCATCGCCGGACGAAAGATCATGAGCATCTGCGGCGAGCGCATCGCACGGGTCACCCTGGAACTGGGTGGAAAGTCTGCCGGCATCATCGCCGACGACATCGCTCTCGACAAGGTGTTCCCCGGCCTTGCGTTCGCAGGTATCGGCCACAGCGGGCAGGTCTGCGCTGCCATCACCCGCATCGTCGTCCCGCGTCACCGTCAGGACGAGGTGGTGGAGACCATCAAGACGATCTTCGAGTCGGTGTCCGTCGGCGACCCACGTGAGGACAGCACCGTCATCGGACCACTCGCCGCCGAGCGACAGCGCACCCGCGTGCTCGACTACATCGAGGTCGGCAAGGCCGAAGGTGCCAGGCTCGTGACCGGTGGTGGACGCCCGGCCGGACTGGACAAGGGCTGGTACGTCGAGCCGACGCTGTTCGCCGACGTCACCAACGACATGCGCATTGCGCAGGAGGAAATCTTCGGTCCGGTCGTCGTGGTGATCCCGTTCGACGATGTCGAGGAGGCCGTCGCCATCGCCAACGATTCCGATTACGGACTCTCCGGAGCCGTCTACGCCGAGGACGCCGCGCTCGCGGAAAGCGTTGCCCGACGCGTCCGCACCGGACAGATCTCGATCAACGGCTGGGACATGTGCGTCACGCAGCCGTTCGGTGGATACAAGCAGTCCGGTTTGGGGCGCGAAGGCAATGTCGAAGGCTTGAGTTCGTTCCTCGAGACCAAGCTGATTCAGTTCGCGAACTAGCCTGCCCCACGAAAAGGGCCCCTCTCTCGAGAGGGGCCCTTTTCTCAGGATTACGCCGGTACGTCGACTCTGACCGAAAGTAGGCTCGCATCTCGGGTGTCCTGGCGTGCATGCTCCGAGGAGGACGGTGCAGCACACGCGAACAGCGTCCGTCCGTCCTGCCCGCCGAGCATGCAGGCGAAAACACCTGTCGGGAAGACTTTCTCTTCGACGATCTCCCCGCCTTCCATGACACGAATCAACTTCTGATGGAGGGCATCGGCAACCCAGATTGCACCTTCGGAGTCGAGCCCGATGCCGTCCGGTGCGACCTGTGCTGCGCGCATCGCGTCCTTGACCGTGGTGCGGGGAACCTCGGCGCCGAACGCCGCCCAGGTGCGCCGGTTCGACAAGCCACCATCGTCGGCGATGTCGAAGGCGGTCAACCGGTTGCCCATGGACTCGGCGACGACCAGGGTTCGGTCCTTCGTGATGACGGATCCGTTGGGGAACAGCAGATCTCCGGCCGCGATGTCGGCGTCTCCATTGGGAGCCACATGGATGAGTACTGCAGATTCGACGTACGACCTGCTGCGAAACTCGAATCCGAACGTGCTGATGTAGGCATGCCCGCGTTCGTCGACGACCATGTCGTTCAACTTGCCGGTGGCAAGGTGGGCCACGTCGGCGTGGGTGACGAGGCTGCCATCGTTCTCGCGTCGTAGCACGAGCCCATCGACCATCGAGACGATCAGCAGACGGCCGTCGGGTAGCCAGCCGAGACCGGAGGGGCGGTCGGTCAGGGTCGCCTCGACGCGAACATCACCCTCGTCACCGATCGAAAGTACCTCGTGAGCATAGAGATCCGAGATCCAGATTCGTCCGTCGTGCCAGCGCGGGCATTCCAGGAATGCCCGGTCGGTGACGATGGTGCTGATGTCGGTAGTGCTGGTCATTGTTCCAATCCTTTTCGTGTCGATCTCTATGGTGTCAAGAATCCGCCGTCGACGGCGATGGTTTGTCCGGTGACGAACGAGGCTGCGTCCGAGCACAGCCACAGTGAGGTTCGAGCGACCTCGTCCGGGGCTCCGAGCCGGCCCAGCGGCGTGCGAGTCTTGGTGTCGGACTCAGCGGTTTCCCCGCGTCGTGCGCGCGCCTGCCGCAGCATCGGAGTGTCGATCGGACCAGGACAGACCGTGTTGACGCGGATTCCGGCAGAGGCGTACTCGAGTGCCGCGGTGTTGCTCAGGCCAACTACGGCGTGCTTGGTTGCGGTGTACCCTGGTGAACCTGCCAGCGCTCGAAGCGATCTGACCGAACCGATATTGACGATGGAACCACCGCGATCGGCGTCGAGCATTGCTCTGATCTGGAACTTCATGCACAGCAGGACCGAGGTGAGATTGACCGTCAGCATTCGGGCGAACTCGGCCTCGTCGACATCGACGATGCAATGACGATCGGGAGCGATGGCTGCATTGCTGACGGCGAAATCGAGGCGGCCGAAGCTGCTGATGGTGGCGTCGACCATATTGTGAATCTGCCCGGAGTCGGCGACGTCTACCTGTACGAACTCGGCTCGTGCACCGAGTGCTTCGATCTCGGCAACCGTAGTCTTCCCAGCAGTCTCATCGAGGTCGGCGGCGACGACATCTGGGCCTTCCCTCGCGAAGGCGAGGGCCGTTGCGTTGCCCATCCCGGCGCCTGCACCGGTGACCAGTGCGGTTCTACCCTTCACGCGGATACCGAGCGACGAACGCCTGGCGTGAACGTTGCTGGGAGCGAACGGAAGCCCACGTTGACGCCCTGCCTGATGTAGCGCTGCATCTTGGACTCGTCGATGGCGAAGTCCGGCATCCGTTCGAGGATCTGGCCGATGAGTGAACGCGCCATGGCCCGGCCGAGATGGGAACCGGCGCAACGATGTACTCCCACCCCGAAGGCCGTGTGACGGTTGGGCCAGCGCTCGATGTCCAGCTCGTCGGGATTCTCGAAGCCGGCGGCCTCGTCGCGGTTCGCCGACGCCCAGGACAACAGAACTCGGTCGCCCTCACGCATCGGGCATCCCTTGAACTCGATGTCCTGAGTGACGGTACGGGCCAGGGCCTGAGTGGGCGAGAAGTACCGAAGAAACTCCTCGACCGCATGGTCCAGCAGGGATGGATCGTCGATCAGCTTCTGCCGAGCGTCGTGATGTTGATGCAGCCAGACGAGAGCCTGGCTGACCAACGATGCGGTCGTTCCGACACCGCCGGAGATGAGCAACTCGACGATGGAGAAGACCTCGTCGTCGGTGATGGGACGGTCGTCGATCGACTGCTGAACGAGGAAGCTGATGGCGTCGTCGGTCGGGTTCTCGCGGCGAGCTGCGATGATCTCTCGCATCTGCGCGGAACACGCAGGAAGGTCCACCTCCACTGCCTGCTTGAACTCCGCGCTGTCCTGGGGAGATGCAAGAGTTGCTCGGTGCGCGGAGGAGTACCGGCGCCACTCGTCGGTGGGGATACCAAGCCAGTCGATCGTGACGATCGACGGCACCCCGATGATGTCCGAGAAGTCGCACTCGCCCGCTTCGATCACTTCGTCGATGAACCAGGTCGTGTAGTGCGCGATCATGTCCGTCATCCGGCCGACGGCCGCGGGCGCGGTGATCAGATTGACGATCTTTCGATACTTCCGGAACTCCGGCGGATCGAGCTCGATCGGGATGTGCTGATGCATAGGGGTCTTGGGGATGACCACCGACAGTCCGTCGCCACCGGAGGGGGTTCTGCGCGAGGTGAAGATGTCGTCGTCGCGAGCGGCCTCGAAGACTGCGTCGTATCCGGCGAGAACCCAGTAGCCTCCGTTGGCCTCACTCCATGCGACGTCGTGCTTGGATCGAAACTCTCGGTACGAGCCGATCGGGTCTGCGGAGTGCTCGGGTGAATTGTGATCGAAATGGGCTATTGGGCAACGTGACTGATCTGCCATGGGTGCTCCCTCCGCGTGATTGTGACCGTTGACACAACCAGGCTACCCCAATACCGTGCTAATCATGCGCACTAATAGAGAAGATTCGTTCGACGCGGTGATCGTCGGAGCAGGGTTCTCCGGCCTCTACCTGCTGTGGAAGCTCAGAGGCCAAGGCCTGAACGTCCATCTCTTCGAAGCGGGCGAGGACGTAGGAGGAACGTGGTTCTGGAACCGGTATCCAGGTGCGCGATGCGACGTCGAGAGCGTCGACTACTCGTTCTCGTTCGATGAAGAATTACAGCAGGAGTGGCGATGGAAGGAGCGCTACCCTGCGCAACCCGAGATCCTCGAATACCTACAGCACGTTGCAGATCGATTCGATCTCCGACGCGACATCTCGCTGCACACGCGAGTGCAGTCGTCGCAGTACGACGAGGACACGCGGACCTGGGCGGTACACGCCGACGGGGCTGAGGTCACGACGCAATTTCTGATCATG
This sequence comes from Rhodococcus sp. RS1C4, assembly GCF_002258225.1. Classification (NCBI taxonomy): domain Bacteria; kingdom Bacillati; phylum Actinomycetota; class Actinomycetes; order Mycobacteriales; family Nocardiaceae; genus Rhodococcus; species Rhodococcus sp. RS1C4. The sequence continues at coordinate 458,069 of NZ_NOXZ01000023.1, forward strand.
GCAACTGGGTGTCTGTCGGTTCCTCAGACGCCGAACATTGCTGGGCTTGAAAGCTTTGCGGGCAAGACCTACCACACTGGAGACTGGCCCAAGGAGGGGGTCGATTTCACCGACAAGCGCGTCGCGGTGATCGGCACGGGGTCGTCGGGCATTCAGCTCATTCCCGAGGTCGCGAAGGTAGCCGAACACCTGACCGTGCTGCAACGTACGGCGAGTTTCTCGGTGCCGGCGCTCAACGGGCCACTCGACCCCGAGTTCGAGCGCGAGGTGAAGGCGAACTATCCCGAGCGTAGGCGTCGGGCGCGGGCGTCGTCGGCCGGTGTCGAGCGCGGAGACAACGAGCAGAACGCGCTGGATGTGGCCCACGAAGATCGAGTGAAAGAGTTCGACGGGCGATGGGGCAAGGGTGGCTTTGCTTTACTGGGTGCATATCAGGATCTGATGCTGACCGACGAGGCGAACGACACGGTCGCCGACTACGTTCGCGACAAGATCCGGGCGACGGTCGAGGATCCCGATACTGCCGAATCGTTGATCCCGCGGGGATACCCGCTCGGCGCCAAGCGGATCTGCGTCGACACGAACTATTTCGAAACGTACAACCGAGACAATGTCACCCTGGTGGACCTACGGAAATCTCCACTGGAATCGATCACTCCCACGGGAGCGCGTACCGGAGATGCGGACCATGAGTTCGACGTACTCTGCCTCGCAACCGGATTCGACGCCATGACCGGTGCTCTCGACCGCATCGATATCACCGGCGTCGGCGGCGAGAGGCTGAAGAACAAGTGGCAGCACGGACCGACCACTTACCTGGGGCTCGGCGTCGCAGGCTTCCCCAACCTGCTTCTCATCGCGGGATCGGGCAGTCCGTCCGTGTTGGCCAACATGGTCACCGCCATCGAGCAACACGTCGAATGGACAGCGGAACTACTGGGGTACATGAGCTCTCACGGATACGACACCATCGAGCCCACCCCTGAGGCCGAGGAAGGCTGGGTGGCGCACGTCAACGAGATGGCGTCGTACACGGTGTTTCCAAAGGCCGCCTCGTGGTACATGGGTGCCAACATTCCGGGCAAACCGCAAATTTTCATGCCGTACGTCGGAGGGTGTGTCGAATACGAGAAGAAGTGCAACGAGGTCGCCGAGAAAGGCTACTCAGGGTTCGTTCTTCGTTGATGTGCCCGTGAGTGGCTCTACACAAGTGCTGTGCAGAACTACCCACGGGAACGCAACGTGCTCATTCCTTCGACGCGGCGACCATCTCTTCACGTTCGACGACTTTGACGCGTTCGCGGCCTTCGGGTTCGCCGAGGGAGCGTTCGTGGGCGTCGAGGCGGTACCAGCCGTCCCAGGTGGTGAAGGGAACCTTCTTGTCTTCGAGGAACGTGGTGACCGCGTCGAGA